>JAGLQB010000009.1 GCA_023137045.1 Candidatus Pacearchaeota archaeon | reverse complement strand
GAAAAGAAGTTAATGAAGAAAACATAAAAAGTGTTCTTGCAGCTGCTGGTACAGAAGTTGATGAATCAGAAATCAAATCTCTTATTACCAGTTTGAAAGGTGTTGATATAGACAAAGAATTAGCAAATGCGAGTTTAGTTGCAGCTGCTCCAGCAAGTGGAGAAGTGGCTAAAGAAGAAAAGAAAGAAGCTGCTGCAGAAGGACTTAGTGCACTCTTCGGATAAATTTATTTTATTCTTATATTCGAAGAGCTATCTACTTAGAAGTAGGATTTCTAACATTAATACCTTAATATTTATAACCCACATAATTTTTTTTAACTTATGTCATGGAGTTTATATCAAAATGAAAAATTTCTTGCACCATTAAAATTTTCTAGCGGAAAATCTCAAGAAGATGTGGTTGAAGAAGTATTAAATGCTGTTAAAGAAGGAAACAAAATTATTTTTATACATGGAATTTGTGGGACTGGCAAATCAGCAATTGCTTTGAATATCGCGAAAAATCTTGGGAAAACTTCTATTGTTGTTCCTGGAAAAAATCTTCAAAACCAATATAAAAAAGATTATGAGGGGGACAAATATCTATTAAAAGAGGACGGAGAAAAATTAAAAATTAGAGTAATAACTGGAAGGAATAATCACAAATGCAAATTTTTAGAAGAAAATCAAAAAGCTATTCCAAAAGTAAAAAAAGAAATTAATTTAAAATTGCATGATATTTTTGCTGGAAAAAGAAACGAAATTGAACAAACAATTGGACAAGATTTGTCTGCTGATAATCCAAATATTCCCTGTAAAATAGAAATCAAAGAGAAAAATGCATACAAAATTAAACAATATTTAAAACAAAACAAAAAAGTAAAGATAAATAATTTTTCGACGATAAATGACGTGAAAAGGATTTCTATTGCAAGTGTTTGTCCTTATTGGAGTCCTGTCTTGCCTGATAAATATGAATTAAAAAATTTTGACAATCAAAGAAAGCGAAGATACACAGGATTGGATAACACAGGATTCATTTTTTATCAAAGAAAATTTGGATGTAAATTTTATGAACAATTCCATTCATTTATTGATGCAGATGTTATTGTATTTAATTCTTTAAAATATAAGTTGGAATCTCTTCTTAATCGGAAGCCTGCAACAGAAGTGGAAATAATTGATGAATGTGATGAATTTTTGGATAGTTTTTCTAATCAAAAAAATATTAATTTAGACAGATTTCAAACTTCACTTCTCCAAATCCTTGACGTTGAAAATGGAGTTAGCGAGATACTTAAAGAAATTAGAGAAATATTAAAACAAATAAAAATAAATCCTCGGATTGGGGATGCTGTTGAATCTTATGCAATTATTCCCCTTAGAGAAACAGGAATTTATGATTTATTGAAAATCCTTTTAAACTCCAAAGAAATTTTGGATGGCATTGATGAGGAAAATTATGTTTTTGATGTTGAAGAAACAGCTAGGATGTTTGAAGATTTTTTAGACGAAACCTATGTAACTTTTCACAAAAAAGAGGGTCGCCTAATTGCAAGTCTTGTGACCACGAATCTTGCTAAAAAATTTAAAGAAATGGTAAATAAAAATAAACTTATCATCTTGATGTCTGGAACAATTCATTCTGAACATGTCTTAAAAAATATTTTTGGACTTGATGAATTTAAAATAATTGAAGCAGAAACACTTCATCAAGGAACAATTGAAATTAAAAAAACAGAATTAGAAAGAGACTGCAAATATTCTAATTTTTCTTCTGGAAAAATTACACGTAAAGATTACCTTAAAGCTTTGGAAAAATGCGTCAAAACAGCACAAAAACCAATTTTAGTTCATATAAACGCTTTTGCAGATTTGCCTTCTGAGAAAGAAATTGACGAATTTGAAATTGAAAATTTAATTAGTAGGGAAAAAATAAAAGAGATGCAAGAAAATGATAAAACTGGTAAGGGTATTGAAAAATTCAAACAAGGAGGAATAGATGTTTTGTTTTCAACTAGATGCGCAAGAGGAATTGACTTTCCTGGTGACCAATGCAAAAGTATTATTTTTACAAAGTATCCTAATCCGAATGTTCAAAATTCTTTTTGGAGAATTTTAATGAAAACAAAACCACAACATTATTGGGATTTTTATAAGGATAAAGCAAGAAGAGAATTATGGCAAAAAGTTTATCGTGGGTTAAGATTCAAAGAGGATCATATTTATTTGTTGAGTCCTGATAGTAGAGTTTTGGAAGCTTTTGAAAAGTAGTTCATTAGGTAGTAGTGACAAATAGATAGGCTTAAATAGTTAACCTTCTTCTGTAAATCATGAAAAGAAAAAGCAATATTCATGCAATAATCAACGCCAGAGAACTCGCTAGAAAATTGATTGATGTTGATCCTAATAATAAAGGAGCAAGTTTGCAAGTTCCGAATCTTGTATTAATGAATTTTGATAAGTATTTAGAGAATCATAAAAGGTATTTTCGAGATGTTTCTAAAATAAATGTTAAGTATATATCAAAAAAAGTTTTGGAGTATACTCATTCTAGTAAGGCGAGTAATGCTTCAGATGCATATATGGAAGATAGATTTGAGGGTGATTTCTCTCCATTTTCTTTTTATGATTCTTGTGAAAGAATTCTTTCTAAAGAAAAAGAAATTGCAGATTGTGCTGGTTTTTCTTCAGTTGATAAATTTATACTAAAAGCTAAGGGGATTTTATCAAGATCTGTAAGACATGATAGTCATGTCTCTCTTGAAATTAAAAATAATAGAAAATTTATACTTTTGGAAACAACATCCCCAGATGGATATGGATATAAAAACCAAAATAAAAGATTAGGTAATGTTGATTTAATTTCAATAATTTTATTTAATTTGGGATCTTTATATGATGAGGAAAGAAATTACTCAAAAGCTATAGATACGTACACAAGAGCTATAAAGATAAGCTCTAAAAATGAAGATGCCTATAATAACCGTGGGCATTCCTTATCGAGCTTGAGTAAATTTAAAGAGGCGATATTAGATTACACAGAAGCTATAAGGATAAATCCGGGATATGGGGATACCTATTTTAATCGCGCAATTACCTTGAAAAATTTATGTAAATATAAAGAATCTTTGCTTGACCTTAAAAAATATGCATCATTTAGTAAATCTAATGCTTCAGAAGTTGCCGATAAAATTAAAAACCTAAAGGAAAAGATTAAAGCCTCTAATCAAAATGGAAAATAAAAAAAATATTCATGCAATAATCAACGCCAGAGGTCTCGCCAGAAAATTAATTGATGTTGATCTTAATAATAAAGGAGCAAGTTTGCAAGTTCCGAACTTGGTTAAAATGAAGTTTGACAAATATTTGAATGATGGAGATGATTTGAATGTCCTTATAATGAATGATGAATACATTGCAAGGAAAGCAACAAATTTTGTTCATTCTAGTATGCATGTCCCTTTTCAAAATTCTTATCTGCCTCAAGAGACCAAAAGAGATTTCTCTCCTAAATCTTTTTATGATTCTTGTAAAAGAATTCTTTCTCAAGAAAAAAGGATTGGAGATTGTGTTGGGCTGAGCCAGATTGTCAAATATCTATTAGACTCAAAAGGCTTGGAAGTAAAAGCCATTCCTTGTAAAAATCATGTTGCACTTGAAGTTAAAATAGGCGATGAGTTTGTGCCACTTGAGACTACTGTTGCTTCTGGATATGGATATCCATTAAATAGAGAAAACCCTAAGAATGTTGATTTAATATCATTCGCTGCATGTTCTTCTGGAATCCATCTTGAACTTCAGGCAGATGATTTGTATAGGGCTAAAGGACTTAAAGTGGCGGGGGATCTATATATTGAATCTGGGAAAATGTATGATAAAGCTTTAATGATAGACTCAAAAAATAGTAATGCTTACTACAATCGTGGACGTTCTTTGTTCAAGTTTGGATTGTATAACCAAATTGTCTCGGATATTACGAATGCTATAAAGATAAATTCAGATAAGCCCAATGGATATTATATTCGTGGAATTTCTTTTGCAAAATTAAATCGTTATGATGAAGCTTTGCTTGACCTTAAAAAATATGCATCGTTTAGTGAATCTAATGCTTTGGATGTTGCTTCTACAATTAAAGACATAGAAGAAGCTAAAATCTCAAATAAAAAATGGGATGGAAACTCTGTTTGAATCTAACCAGTGAAATTTGGTGAAGAAAAGGTGGGCATTATAGTCCACATTACGCCCCTATTATTCGCTCTTAGAAAAGCTGTTATTGATATTTTTAATTTGTCGTTTTCCAATAACTTCGCCCGAATAAAAACGAGGATGAGAAATCTCTTTGAATTTAACCAGTGAGATTCAGTGAAGAACAAATGTGGCGTTACAGCCACATGAACGCCCCTACCCTAACTCCCGACCTTGCTCGTTTAAGTTGTGAGGCAATCTCGCAAAATCGCTCGGAATCGAAGTTCGATTCGTGAAAAATACGCCCCTACCCCGAATCGAACGGGGATGACCCGAAGGTCCTTGGTCTCAAGCCAAGTGCAATACCATTATGCGATAGAGGCTTATCTTCGGTACTTTACAACTTATCGCATTCGCGTTAGCGAGACCGAAGGGAACTATGCGATAGAGGCATAAAACATAAACTATTTGACAGATTTTAAAGGTTACTACAACCCAAGAATTCGTTTCCAAAAAGATTTTTTGACAGAAATGGGTTTATTATTCTCATCAATAATTTCATAAGTTATTTTTGGTTTTTCCTTAAGTATCGGTGCCTTTTCAGAAAGTTCTTTATTTGTTTGTTGGATTGCCCTTTCAACTATGGTTCGAGAATAACCCTGATTAATCAATGCGAATTTTAGTGCATCAAGAGTATATCCCTTTACTAAATTTTTTTTAAAATATTCTACTAATTTCTTTTCGCTATCTATTCTTCCCATTAATCAAACAAATATGAGTAGTTTAAAAATTTAGTTGTAACAAATTCATAAAATGCATTTTAGAATTAAGATTTGATATTTTCTAAAAATTGTTTTGCGATATTCATATGGTTGTAATGTTTTTTTATCGCTTCTTTATTTTGATTTATTAAACTAACGGCCTTGCTAATTCTGCTTTTAATATCTAAAATTTCAGATATCTTATTTAATTTATCTGGATCAGATAGTATTTCATCTATTTTTTTCATTCTCTCTTTTGGATCATCACTACAAGGAAATATATCATTACCATACAAATAGCTTAAGTCAATTCCATTAGTTTGAAAATCTTCTGTAACAGAAGGTATTGCTCTACCTATGATAGAAGTCCCTGCAAGCCAAGGCTCCACAAATACAAACCCGAAGCCCTCCCTAACACTTGTTGAAATAACCAAATCAGAAGCAGCATAAAAATCTGCGATTGTGAATTCATCTTTTTTATCAAAACTAATGTATTCGCTAGCTTTACCGATAGAGCAGGGAATTTTGTGTTTGTCTGCTAAAATTTCTAATTCTTTTTTATAGTCTTCGCCAAAAGGTAATGTAATAACTAGCCGATAATTTTCTCCCCCTTCATTAAGTATCTTTGTCAAAAGCATTGCTTCTTCCATATTTTTTCTTTTCTCAATTCTTACGGGGTATGCAAGTATTTTTTCGCCAGGCTTAACAATTCCTTTTTTTTCAAACAAAGTTCTTAAACCAAAAGATTTTTCACGATTAATGTCCAAATCAGATACTACAATTGAATTTGGAAGAACCTCAACATTATTTAACCCTTTTTTAATAAGTCGTGCTTTATCAAACGAAGTTAAAGTTAAGAAAGATACATTACTTGAAACAGGATAAATATCGTCAAAATTATCAAAAGTTTTTTTAAAATTTTCAAAAAGATGAGGTCTGTCATCAATTAAGTCATGAACCCTGTAAATTATTTTTTTGTCTTTATTTTTTTCTGCGTATTCCTTGAAGGCCAGTGTAGCTTGAGGTAATATTCCTACTGAGGGATTTTCTACCACAATGATATCTGCATCCTTTGCAATCTCATGAATTTGTGAAACAATATCCTGAGAATTCCAATCAATATGCCTCTTTTCTATATCAGAAGGAATTGAAGATGCGAAACAATTTCCAGCAAGAACAAAACTAATATTTTCAGATAATTCTTTTAGGCCATTGATGTTATTTAATACACAACGCGTAACCCCGTCTGATTTAAAAGCATAATGTAAAAACAAAATTTTCATTTCTCCCAGAATATTTGATTCTTTAAAAAAACTTGTATTTTCAAATGAATAGTTTTCAATCATCTTTTATTTTATTGGTTTTGTATGGTTGTAAACTTTAATCGCTTCTTTAAGTCTTGATTTTGATTCAGCATAAATAGTCAAGATTTTTTCTCCCTTTTTGACCTTATCATTCACATGATGGTAAAGATAAAGACCAGAAAGTTTATCTGCAGGACAACCAGCGATTCTTGCCAAAGCATTTATTTTTTTATTATTTATTTCTGAAATTTTTCCAGATTTTTTTGAAAGAATATCTTTCTTGAACTTCGCTGGTTTGATATCTGTTAATTTTCCTTTTTGTGCTTTAATAATCTCTTGAAATTTTTTAAATGCTTTTCCTGAAGAAAGAATTTCTGTTGCCAATTTTATTCCTTCACCCTTTTTTGCCTTTCCAGTCATTTCAAAAAGTTCTCCTGCCAAAAATAAGGATTTCTTTTCTAAATCCTTGGGGCCTTCTTGTTTAGGGTCAAGGATTTTTATTACATCAATTAACTCCAATATTGGACCAACCCCATTCCCTATTGGCTGACTGCCATCAGTTAAAACACATTCTAATTTTTTATTAAAATGTTTTCCAAGACGCTCAAATTTTTTCTTTAAATCAAGTGCTTTTTGTTTACTAACTTTTGCTGTTTTTCCATAAGGAATATCAATCAAAATATATTTGCTTCCAACAGAGATTTTCTTTGACATTATTGACGCTAATAATTGAGCTTCAGGGTCTATCTTCAACACTTTTTCTGTTTGGATTATTTTTGAATCTGCAGGAACCATTCCCAAAGAGCCCCCCCACACCATACAAGCATTTGTTTTTTTCAAAATTGTTTTTATTTCGTCCATTGAAAAATCAACTTTGGCTATCGCCTCAATAACATCTGCTGTTCCTGCTGCACTTGTTATAGCTCTAGAAGAAGTTTTTGGCATCACCAATCCCTCAGATGCACAAATCGGAACTACTATTGGTGTGGTCCGATTTCCAGGAATTCCTCCAATTGAATGTTTATCAGCTACAAATTTATTTTTTAATTTGAGAACGTTTCCAGATTTTAATATAGCATTTATCAGATGAACAGTTTCCTTAAAATTCATCCCTTTTTCATACATCGCCAAAACAAAAAGAGAAATCTCTGCATCAGATAAAGAATTATTTACAATATCCTGAATAATCTCTTCTATTTCTTTTCCAGACAAAGATTTTTTTTGTAATTTTTTCTTTATAAAAAGCATACTTTTAGGAGTTTCCGCAAGACCAACAGTTACTTTTTGCCCCACTTTTACTCCAATTCTTTTTTTTAATTCTGAGGAAACTGCAATTTCATTTTGTTTCACCAAACCCTCGACAATATCAATAATTGTAGACATTTCTTTTGGATGCTTTGAAATTGTTTTAATAGAAATTCTGTCCTTGGTATGGACCCCCATTTTTTCTGCTGTTTTTTTATTTAACATCGCTACTGGAAGTCCAGCCGACCATTTTAAAATTTTAATTTTAAGATCCATTTTCCTCTTTTTAACAAGTAATATTAGAAAAAATGATTTTTATACTTATCTGGTACTATGCTCTAATCAGAATTTCTGGCGTTTGTTTGTTTCTATAGATATCTAAAATTATGAGAAAATATGCTATTATCAAAGGTCCAAGAATCATTCCCAAAATTCCAAATAAGAATAATCCTCCGATTATTCCGACAAGAATTAATGAAGGTGGGAGATTAGTTCTCTTTGAAACAATTATTGGTCTGATAAAATTGTCTGCGAATGATGCGACTACACCGAATGCTATTACTCCTAATGCTTGGAAAATATTTCCTCCGATAAACAAAAAGATTGCTACTGGAATCCAAATTAATGCTGGGCCTATGATTGGAAAAATTCCTGCTAAGGATGCTGCTAGTGTTAAAACCAATGCATTTGGAACTCTAAAAATAAAGAACCCTATTCCTGTAATAATACCTTGCATTATACCAATAATAACTTGTCCATAAATTAGAGAAGTTGTGATTCCTTTTGAAGATTCAAATAATTTTTTTTCAACATCTTTAGAAAAAGGAGATAGACTCTTAACATAAGATATAAGTTTTTCCTTGTCCTTAACTACAGCAAATAAAGTGAAAAAAACAACTAAAAGCTGTAAGAATAATGCTGGAAAATTAAGTATTAATTGTGAAACAGAATTTAATAGTAAGTTGGTCATTTTGGTTACAAAAGAAGAAATAATAGACCCAAGTTCTCCTGAGAATTGTTCAAATAAAGATGGAAAAATACTTTGGAAAAGTGCTACAAAATCTATCTGCTGTGAAGCTAAATAAATTTTAAAAGATTGGTCTATAAGAAGTGGTACCAAAAACCAGATTGGTAGAATTATCACTATCATTAAAAATAAGCAAGTTAAAAAAGCAGAAAGATTTTTTGATTTAGTGCGTTTGTAAATCCAGTTATATAATGGAGTAAAAATAAATGCTAAGATAAGACCTGTAACTATGGCGAACAAAATAGGTTTTAAAAGCAAAAAAGAAAGAACTATCAAAACCGCTAAGATAACCAACGTTACAATTCTTTTTAAATAAACATCCTCCATTTTAAATTTATTATTAAAAGCAGAGGAAATTTATAAAACTTTGTAAATTGCAAAAAGTTTAAAAGCAAAATTCAATAGTAGAGAGTATGAATTTTATAAAAAAGGTGTTTGACAAGAACACTGATGAAAGTGTTCATCTGCAATTTCAAAAGTTTAGCAAGGGTGAATTTAGAAATCGTGCAGTCATTGAAGCAAAAAAGTCTAAGACAGGATACACAATTAAAACGTCGGCTGAATTTGCAAATGACCTTGTTAGATTAGTTGCAAAACAATTGGGTTCAAAGTCCACTAAAATTACTGGGGCAATTGTTTCTACTTCAAACTTAAAAGATAGATTAGATTACACGGCAATCAAACAATTCCAAGGAGTTAAAAGATATTTGATTGAAAAGGAAATGTCTGGGGATGAAATTATTTCCCTGTTGGATGAATTTCCTAAAACTTTTTTTGCATTGACATTTGAATCTGATATTTCTAAGCTTAAAATAAAACCAAAAGCCCCAAAGTCTGGAAAGCCAGGAAAAGGTGATGCAGCACCTAAAGCTGATTTTTGCACATTAAAAACATCTTCTGCTGAAATTGGGGCTAGTTTTGTTTTTGAGAAACCAGATTTTCAGAAAGCCCAAATTGTTCATACTTTTTTTATAAACAAAATAATTTTTCCTGAAGGTGAAGACGATTTTGCTGAAATTAGAGAAAAGGCAAAAAGATGTGGCAAGATTGTGAGGAAAGCTATTATTGATGAGAAAGAGATGTTTAAGGAATTTGAACTTGAAGCTTGAAAAGACTCTCTCATGTTCTATTACCTTGTCGGGACTTTTAGATAAGTTTTAATATTAATTTATCTTCTTTGTTTTATGAAAATTGACTGGAAAGATTACCAAATTAATGGAGAAAAAATAAAAGCTCTTGTTTCAATACATGAAAAAGGGGATAAAGATGTATTGAGAAAGCTTTATACTGACTGGAAAAAAGTAAGTGACGGAATTAAAGCAATTTCAACAAGAGCTCTTAATATCCCCGAAACCATAACAGAAAATGCTTTTTGTTTATTCTTTCCTAATTGTGTTAGGATAGTTATGCAGAAAGGAAAGAAATGTGCTTTTGACTGCTTGAATATAAAAACAGGAGAAAAAATACAAATAAAAGCTGCAAGCATTTATCCTGATGCAACTTCTTTTTCTCCGAGCTCGGATTATGACAAAGTTTATTTTTTAGATTTCTCTGCTGGAGACGGCTCTTTCAAAGTTTATGACATTCCCTTGGAATTGATTAAAAAAACAATAGTAAATAACAAAAAAGGTGAAACATTTGAAGACCAGCAAAAGCAGGGAAGGCGTCCAAGATTTTCCATAACTAAAGAGATAATTCTAAAACAAGGCTTTAAGCCTGTAAAAAGCTGTAAATTATAATACAAATACTTATATATTCCAATTCTTTTATTAAAATACCAATCGGTTAGGCTCAACAGTTAAATTTATAAAATAGGTTTGGCTAATCCGTTTAGATAAATAATAACAAAATAAGAAAATGGAAGAAAAACAAAAAACACCGAGGGGCGAAAAGAAAAACTTTCCCCTAACTACTCTAATTGTAGCAGAAGGAGTAGCAAGAGCTGTGAATAATGCTGGTGGAAAGATAAGCACAAAAGCAATTTCAGCATCTCTTAATGTTCGTGGGGGGGCTCTTGCACGTAAATTGGCTGCAGCAAAAAGGTGGGGTTTGATAAAGGGCTCTGGATTATTAGAAATTACTTCCCTAGGAAAAAGAATAATTATATATGCAGATGAGGAAAATCTTGCAAAATCAAGAAAAGAAGCTTTTGTAACGGTTCCTTTGTTTGCAGAATTATATGAACGTTTTGGTTCAACTTTACCAACAGAGCAAGCATTTGTAGCAATATTGGCAAATGAATATGAATTAAGTGAGAGAGATGCAAAAACTATGCTCACTATTTACAAAGAAGCAATTAAGTTTTACCTTGATGCAAAGAACGAAGAAAATCCAAAAGTCGCTGGAACTACAACAAACACGCATTCACACGGAAAGCCTTTAGTAAAAAAAGATGGGAAAATATCTGTTTATGTAAGCTCACCTATGGGGGAGAATAATTTTAAAGCCGATGATAAAAAAGAATTTGAAAATATGAAGAAAAGATTAACATCTTTATTTGAGTTAATAGAAGATGAATTACCAGATAATAATTTACCGAGTTCCACAGCGGAAGAGTTAAACGATGACTTAAGCATTAGTAATTCTTCGGAATAAAAAAAGTCGGTGATAGCAAGCCGAATAAGTTCATGTTATAACACAACTCGTGGCGACGGGGTGTGCGCAGACGCTTGGTAAATTGGTATTAAATTAATATCAATAATATTCTAATGTAAGCAGAACTTTTAAACCTTTTTAGTATTCTTTTTCTTTCTCGGTTTATTCCAATAAGGACTTTTACATTTTGGACAAACAGCTGGTTTCTCTTTTTTATTTCGTGGCACCCACTCATGATTACACCTTTCACATTTAAATCCTATCAGGGTGATTTTTATTTCTGCCATATACAAAGTATATGATTAGTTGGTATATAAATATATTGTATATTATTAACTACCGAAATATTTATAAAGGTTATATTCCTAACTAATATATTACTAATAAAGTATATAATAAATCATGGGCTCCGAAGAGCCCGTGAATTTTACCCGACTATCAAAGCAAATTAATTAAAATGAAAAAAACTAAAAAAGAATATGGAAAAAGAGTTTAGGACATTAGATTTATTTGCTGGTGTTGGAGGTATAAGATTGGGCTTTGAAAAAGCTGGATTTAAAACTATTTTTGCGAATGATTTTGATAAAACCTGTAAGGATACTTATGATTTAAATTTTGATGAGCCAAAGCTCATAATAAAAGATATTTGGAAAGTTGATATAAAAGATATTCCTAAATTTGATATTTTGCTTGGGGGTTTTCCTTGTCAGGCTTTTAGTATCGCAGGATACAGAAAAGGATTTGAAGATGAAGAAAAAGGAAATTTGTTTTTTAGGATTGTTGAAATTTTAAGGGAAAGAATGCCTAAAGCTTTTTTATTAGAGAATGTGAAAAATCTTAAAGGACATAACAAAGGAAAGACATTTAAAATTATTAAAGAATCTCTTGAAGATTTAGGATACACAATAAAGACAGAAGTGCTTAATAGCATGATACATGGAAACATACCTCAAAATAGAGAAAGAATTTTTATTGTTGGCTTTAAAAATGTTAAAAAAGCAGAAGCTTTTAATTTTCCAAAAGAAATACAATTAACAAAATCTTTTAAGGAATTTACAGCAAACGAAACAGACGATAAATATTATTACAACGATAAGCCACTCTACGAAAGAATAAAGAACGATATTAATTCTGAAAATACGGTTTATCAGTGGCGTAGAAAATATGTAAGAGCAAACAAAAAGGGCGTTGTGCCTACCTTAACAGCGAATATGGGACTTGGAGGACATAATGTTCCTATAATCAAAAATCATAAAGGAATTAGAAAGCTAACACCTAAAGAATGTTTTTTATTGCAGGGTTTCCCTGAAAACTTTAAACTCCCTAAAACTCTTGCAGATTGTAAATTATATCATCAGGCAGGTAATAGCGTAACAATTCCAGTGGTTCAAAGAATAGCAGAAAATATGATGAAAATTCTTAATAAAGAGGATAAATAATGGAAGAAAATAATTTAGGTGTTCATGTAAAAACAACTGCTTTAGAAAGAGCAAGAAATAAAAGAATACTTGGTAGAATTGTTGAAACTATTTTATTTTCAGCATTTGCTGGAATTGTTACTGGTTTTAATATACCAATTACATCTTTTATTGCACTCGCTTGGATAATTGGGGAAATAGTTCTCTCAATAAAAAGTCCAGAGGATTTAGTTATACAATATCTTCTTTGTTAAAAACCCCCTAATTCTCACCAAAAAATTCTCTCAAAACCTTTAAAAACCTTGTTTTTTTCACTCTTTTATTCCAGGGAATCAAAATGTTATCCGCACTATTGAGAAATGCCAACAAGAAAATCACCACGAAAAGGAAGTTTGCAATTCTGGCCGAGGAAAAGGGTCAGTAAATTTTTACCTAGAGTGAACTGGGATGCGATTAAATCTAATTCTTCTAAAGGACTTAAAGGGTCAATTTGTTACAAAGCTGGGATGATGTCTGCTTATGTTAAAGACAATACTCCTGATTCTATGACTAAAGGGAAAAAAATAGCCATACCCGTAACAATTCTTGAATGTCCGCCATTGAAAATATTCTCTGTGAGATTCTACAAAGACAATAAAGTTGCCAAAGATATATTAGCAGAAAATTTTGAAAAAGAATTAAAGAGCAAAGTAAAACTTCCAAAAAAAAGCAGGGAAAAAGTTGCGGATTTGATTTCAGAAAAAGGGGAATACGATGATGTTCAAGTGATAGCTTATTCTCAAGTTAAAAAAACAGGGGTAAAAAAAACACCAGACTTAAGCGAAATTGGGCTTGTTGGAAGTTTTGACGAAAAGATTAATTTTATTAAAGAATTTCTAAACAAAGAAATCTCAGTTCTGGATATTTTTGAAAAAGGTCAGCTTATTGATTTAAGAGGATTGACAAAAGGACATGGTCTTTCTGGACCTGTAAAAAGATTCGGGATTACTCTTAAATCTCATAAGTCAGAAAAAGGGAGAAGAAGGCCAGGAAGTCTTGGTCCATGGCATCCAGCTAGAGTTACTTTTAGAGTTCCACAAGCAGGACAACTTGGAATGTTCACCAGACTTACATATAATAATAAAATAATGGACATGGGAAAATCAGAAGACAAGAAAGAATTGAAAAATATCAAAAATTATGGAAACATTAAAACAGATTATCTTATTGTTGCTGGAAGTGTTCAAGGGCCGGCAAAAAGACAGTTAGTAATTACTGCTCCTTTAAGGGGAACTAAAAAACAATTAAAGAAAAATTATGAACTCTTGGGGTTGAGATAAAATGGTTAAAAAAATAGATAACATGTTAACTGCAAATCAATTAAAACAAGGAGAAAAATTTATTTTGACATCCTTACTTGAAAGAAATAAAATGACTTTCCTTGAAAAAAACAAAGAAAAAATTACTGCAGGATTTATTTGGGAAGAAAAAGGTAATGAAATAATTAGGATTTGCAAATATTCTTCTAGTGCAGGAGATTTTAAAATAAATATCGGAGAATATAGAAACTTGGAAAAAGGGGACAAGGAATATGCACAACTTTACAATTTATTAAAATGAAAACAGATATATTATCAATAGATGGAAAAAAACTGAAAGCAATTAACTTGCCTAGTTGTTTTTCTCAAGAAATAAGAGAAGATATAATTTCTAAAGTTTTAGAAGCGAAAAAAAACAAGCAACCTTATGCTCCTTCACCTGTTGCTGGAAAACAACATTCTGCAAGTGGAAAAATAAACCATAGAAGACATGTTTGGAAAAGCAGTTATGGTAGGGGTATATCAAGAATTCCGCGAAAAATAATGACAAGGAAGGGTTCACAATTTAACTGGGTTGGTGCAGAAATCGCCAGCACTGTCGGAGGTAGAAGAGCTCACCCCCCAAAGGTTTTGTCAATGATTAACACTAAAAGAATAAATAAAAAAGAATTGAAACTTGCCCTAATGTCTGCAATAAGCGCAACAGCAGATGGTAAAAAAATTGCAATCAGATATGAAACTCTTAAAGATAAAAAAATAGAAAATTTTCCATTGGTTGTTGAAACAAAATTAGTTTCTTTGAAAACAAAGGAATTAATTTCTAGCTTAAAAAAAATTCTTGGAAAAGATTTATTTAAAGTAGCTCCGCAAAAGAAAGCAATTAGAAATGGCAGGGGAAAATCTCGTGGAAGAAAATACAAAAAAAATGCAGGATTGCTAATTGTTACTGGAACAGATGAAAAAATAAAAACAAATGCTTTTGAGATTGCCAAAACAGAAAAATTAGGAGTTACAGATTTGGCGAGAGGTGGTTCTGGAAGATTGACTATCTATACTGAAAATGCAATTAAAGAACTTAACAATAAGTTCACTAGTTCGCCTAAAAATCAAACTAAAAAATTAGGAGAAAAACTAAAATGAGTCTTAAAGTAAGACAAAAATTTTCATTCATCCAAAAAATGCGCGGAGGTTATTTTGAATGAAACCAATAGTAACTGAAAAAGCAGTTATGATGATTGAATCAGAAAATATTTTAACATTTACTGTAGATAAAAGTAAAACAAAAATTGAAATTAAAAAAGAACTTGAGGATTTGTTTGATGTAAAAATAGAAAAGATCAGGACTTTAATTAGAGATAATAAAAAATATGCTTATGTTAAATTAAAAAAAGAATTTCCAGCTATTGATATAGCGACGAAATTAGGAATAATTTAAAGTGGGAAAAAGAATAATTCAACAGGCACGAGGGCATGGAAGTAATACTTATAGAGTTAAGAGAAAGGCATTTAGACACAAACTCCAATATCCAAGAGGACTTGGAGAAAATGGAAGTGTAATCAAATTATTCGATTCAGCTGGTCATACTGCTCCGTTAGCAAAAATAAAATATGAAAAAGGTGTATTTTATATTCCTGCATTTAAGGACATGGTTGAAGGACAAAAAATTAATTTTGGTGGAACAGAAAACCAGATGGGAGATATTACTGAATTAAAAAATATTCCAATAAAAACTAAAATTTATAATATTGAATCAAGACCTGGAGATGGGGGAGTTTTTATAAAAACTGGAGGAAATTCTGCAATAGTGAAAAGAGTTATTGGAGAAAATATTTTTATTTTAATGCCTTCAAAAAAAGAGAAGAAATTCAACTCAAAATGTAGAGCAATTATTGGAGTTGTTGCAGGAGCAGGCAGACTTGAAAAACCAGTAGTTAAAGCTGGGAAAAAGTATCATATTAAAAAGTCAAAAAGTAAATTATGGCCAAGGACATCTGCCATAAAAATGAATGCAATTGACCATCCTTTTGGTTCTGGAAGAGGAAAGCATCCAAAAAGCAAAATTGCTAAAAGAAATGCTCCTCCTGGAAGAAAGGTTGGATTGATAAGACCGAAGAGGACAGGTAAAAGGAAATAAAAATGGAAATAAAGAAAAAAGAATTCACATATAGGGGAAAAACAGTAGAAGAACTCAAAAAACTAGATGTTAGAGAGTTTGCAAAATATTTACGGGCTAGACAAAAACGAAGTGTTCTTAGACAATTTCAGGAAATTGAAAAATTTGTCGGAAGAGCTAAAACAAAGATAGCAAAAAATAAACCTGTAAAGACCCATCAAAGGGCTTTAATAGTTGTACCAGACATGGTTGGGATGAAAATTCAGATTTACAACGGACAAAAATTTGTTCCTGCAGAAATTATTGGAGAAATGCTGGGGCATACTTTTGGGGAATTTGCACCAACAAGAGCAAGAGTGAAACACGGAAGTATTGGAGTTGGAGCAACTAAAGGAAGTAAATTCAAAGCTAAAAAATAAAAATGGCAATTAATACAGAAAAACCTTTATCAAAACAAGAATCAAAAAAACAAAAGATAGTTAGCACACCAAAACAAAAAACTGATTTTGCTAAAGTTTCAGCTAAACAAAAAATTGATGAAAAAAAAGATAGCAAATTGGTTAAGGAAAAATCAGGCATTGCAGAAAAAACAAAAGCCAAAGTTGGAGAAAAAGGAAAAGAGAAAAAAGTTGTGAAAGTGATAAAAACCGAAGCTGTTATTAATTCTCGGAATTTGCCAATATCAACTAAATATTCTGTAGCGATTTGTAAGTTTATAAAAAAGAAAAAAATCAACGACGCGATATCAGATTTAGAACAAGTCCTTGTGCATAAAAAATCAGTTCCTATGAAAGGAGAAATTCCTCATAGAAAAGGCAAGGGAATGATGTCTGGGAGATATCCTGAAAAACCTACAAAACAATTTATAGAATTATTAAAAAGCCTCTTAAAAAATTCTAATGCTAATGGATTAATAGACCCAGTTATAGTTGAGGCAATTGCAAATATTGGTTCAAGACCATTTGGTAAGTTTGGGAGAGTGAGGAAAAAAAGAACTAACCTAACAATCAAAGCAAAAAATGCTAAATTAAACAAAAATATTAAGAAAAAGAAAAAATGAAAGAAAATAAGAAATTTCCAATCATCCAAATTAAATACAAGATTAAATTTAAATGAAAGAAAAAAGCGCAGTTCAATTGAAAAAAGAAGAGTTTACTATTAAGGAATATGTCAAAAAAACACTTGGGAAAGGAAAAGTAAGTAAAGTTTGGATAGAGTACACCCCAATCGGAGAAAAAATAATAATTTCTACACACAAACCAGGTTTAATAATTGGAAGAAAGGGAGAAAAAATAGAATGGCTGACTAATACTTTAAAAAATAAATTTAAACTGGAAAACCCCCATATTGAGATAAGCGAAATAGAATATCCAGAACTTGATGCTCAGGTAAATGCCGATAGAATTACTCTTGAATTAGAAAGATTTGGTCCATTAAGATTCAAAGTTATTGCATACAGGGCGTTACAAAGAATTACTGACGCTGGTGCATTAGGTATTGAAATAAGAATAAGCGGAAAACTTCCCGGATCAAGAGCCAAATCATGGAGATTTAGCCAAGGTTATTTAAAGAAAACAGGGGATAACAAAAAAATAGTTGACAGAGCACAAACAACAGCGCAAACAAAACCCGGAATTGTGGGGGTAAAGGTTAGTATACTTTCTCCTTATGTAAAGCAAACAGACAGAATTGAAATTACCGACGAACTTATCAAAACATTAAAAAATAACGTGGAGGAACTTAATGGAGAAGTTAAAGAAAAATCTCCAAAATTAAAGAAAAAGTAAAATGGCAACATTAAAATCAAAAGATATTCAAAAAATGAGCAAAAAAGAACGAGAAGGAAAATTAAAAGAATTAAAGTTGGAACTGATTAAATCCAAAGTAAACGCTTCAAAGGGCGGAAGTTCAAGAATAAAAGAAATTAAAAAAATTATTGCTCGGATACTCACACTCAACAAATAACATGGAAATATGTCCAAAATGTGGCTTGCCTGAGCAAGCATGTGTATGTGAACAGATTGTAAAAAGTTCGCAAAGGATAAAAGTGACGACAGACCGTAAAAGATACGGAAAAATCGTGACTGTAGTGACTGGATTCGAAAATGGAATCAATGTGAAGAAGATCGCAAAGGCTCTGAAAAACGAGTTGGCTTGCGGTGGGACTTACAAAGGTAACATGATTGAACTCCAAGGAGACCATCGGAAAAAGATAAAGGAAATGTTGGTCAAACTTGGGTTTAGTGAAGAATCAATCGACTAAACATACACAAACAAAAAGAGAAAAATGAAAATGAAAAAAACAGAAGTAAAAACGAAGGTAGAAAAAAAGGCAAACATAGCTGAAGCTGAATGTAATGATGTAGATTGTCATGTTCACGGAAACTTAAAAACCAGAGGCAGAATCTTTAAAGGCATAGTAATCAGAAAGTTTCACAAGAGAATTGCAATTGAATTTCAGAGAATGATTTATGTGAGAAAATATGAAAGGTATGCAAAATCCAAAACAAAAATTCATGCCAGACTTCCAAATTGCATGGAAAAAGAAATTAATATTGGAGATTATGTTAAAGTCCAAGAATGCAGACCATTAAGCAAAATGATTCATTTTGTTGTTATAGGAAAAGTTAAGGAGGAAGGAAAATAAAATGAAAGTAAATCAAAGATTTTCATTCATCCAAAATTTGCACGGAGGTTATTTTAAATGAAAGCTGTAAGTGCAAGAGTAACAGCAGGTTTGAATTTAGGTGCAACAATGATTGCCTCAGATAATAGCGGAGCAAAAGTTGTAAGATTAGTTGCAGTTAAAAGAGGGAAAGGAAAAAAAGGAAAACAAATGTGTGCAAAAATGGCAGACTGGGTAAAAGTAAGTGTGAAGAAAGGAGTCCCAGATATGAAAGGTAAAGTTTTTGACGCAGTGATAATCAGACAAAAAAAATCATACCAAAGACTTAATGGGGAAAGAATTGCATTTGAAGATAATGCCGTGGCGATATTAAAAGATGACAAAGGAAATCCAAAAGGAACTCAAATTAAGGGACCAATTGCAAGGGAGGTTTTAGAGCGATGGCCTCAAGTTGCCAAAATCGCTAGTATTGTTTATTAAAAAATGAAAAAAGAAAAACAATTCAAAAAAGTTATAGCACATTTAGAGAAAAAACTTGATGAAAGCGAACTTGAATACACCTGTGGACAAATCCCTAAAGATGCTCTTTGGTATAATGGAATGTTGAAAATACCTGCTGAACATAGTTTTTCAGAAGGAATTTATATTTTTGATGGAAAAAATAGGAGATATTTTTGCTTTAATGATGAGCTTAAATTTATTGGAATTAATGAAAATGAAAAATTTAAAGATATGAGTTTTGGGAAATTAAATAAATATATGAAAAAAGAGATTTATTAAAATGAAAAAAGAATTTAGTACATCATGGAAATCAAGTAAACAGCCAAGGAAACAAAGAAAATACCTAGCCAATGCTCCATTACATATTAGGAAAAAATTCGTCAGCATAAATTTGTCAAAAGAATTAAGAAAAAAACATGCTAAACGAAATATGTCAGTAAGAAAAGGAGATACTGTTCAAATCAAGCGAGGAAAATTCAAAGGAAAAAAAGGCAAAATAACAGAAGTAAAATTAAAGATTTCAAAAGTAATTGTTGAAGGGATTCAGACTAAAAAGCAAGATGGTTCAAAAGTAAATGTCAAAATGCAACCTTCAAATTTACAGATTATTGAATTAAATTTAGAAGATAGAAAACGAAACAAAATCTTAGAGAGAAAAATAAAAATCACAAAACCAAAAGATAAACTGGAGGAAAAAAATGCACTTAAAAAGACAAAAAGTTCCTAAGAATTGGCCAATACCGAGACAAGGCACAGCTTATGTAGTTAGACCAAACTTTAATTTGGGAGGAGGCATTCCTATTTTAGTTGTTATAAGGGACATGATGAAGATTGCCCAGAATAGAAAAGAAGTAAAAAAAGCTATTCATGAAAAAAATATCTTGCTTAATAATAAACCAGTAACAGACGAAAAAAACAGTGCATCACTATTTGATACAATCACAATTGTTCCATCAAAAAAATATTATCGTGTTGAATTATCAAAAAATAGAAAATTCCAATTATCAGAAATAAAAGAAAATGAATCATACTATAAAATTTTGAAAATCATTAATAAAAAAATCCTAAAAGGGAAAAAAGTTCAATTAAATTTGATTGATGGCAGAAACTTTGTTTCAGATGTTGATTGCAAAGTTAATGATTCTGTTTTAATAAATTTTAAAGATAAAAAAATAGAAAAATGCTTGGCATTAAAAGAAAAAGCAAAAATAGTTATTATTGCAGGGAAACATGCTGGAGAAAAAGGAATTATTAATAAATTAGATTTAGAGAGAAAAATGGCAGAGGTAATCATCAATGAAAATAAAGTTCATGTTTTAATTAAACAACTAATAGTTACTGAATAAAATGGAACAAGAAAAAAATATTTCAAAAACATCTCCAATGAGAAAAATAAGAATTGAAAAAGTAGTACTCAGTGTTGGAGGAATCGGAGAAGAATTAGAAAAAGGAGTAAAACTTCTTAAAATACTTACTGGAAGAACGCCTTCAAAAATGAAATCTAAAAAAAGGATTCCTTCATTAGGAGTTAAGCCAGGATTGGAAGTTGGGGCTATGGTTACTATCAGAAAAAATCCTGAAGAAATTTTGAAAACAATGTTAATTACAGAAGATAATAAATTAAAAAAGAAACAAATAAGTGAAAATAATTTTTCATTTGGAGTAAAAGAGTATATTGAAATTCCAGGAGTAGAATATCAAAGAGAAATTGGAATTAAAGGATTTGATGTTACAGTTGTGTTCAAAAGAGCTGGAAGAAGAGTAAAATTGAGGAAGATAAAAAGGGGCAAAATTCCAAAAAGACAAATTATTAGTAGGGAAGAAATAATTAAATTTCTGGAGGACAAATTCGAAACTGAATTTACATAAAATGAAAGCAAATAAAAAATTTTCATTCATCCAAAAAATGCACGGAGGTTATTTTGAATGACAGCGAGTGATTGGAAAAAGATTTTGAAACAATTGGAGAATAAACCTGCAATGATGAGGAAATTTCTAAAACATTGCAAACCAAAAGAAAGAAAAATAGGAATCGC
>JAGLQB010000008.1 GCA_023137045.1 Candidatus Pacearchaeota archaeon | reverse complement strand
TATAATACTTCTGAAGCAAGAAGTTATACTATTGCAAAGGCAACACCAACTTTATCTGGTTCTTTGGTAGCAACGCCAATAACTTATGGCACTGCTGTAGATTATTCTGGAAGTGAAAGTGATTCTGGAGATAATGATTGTTATTATTCATTAAAAAGAGAGGGTGTTGAAATAGACACTGAAAGTTCTGTAGAGGATACAACTATTTTAGGAGCAGGAACTTGGGATTATAATTATTCTACTGTTGGAGGTGTGAATTATTCAGAAGGTTCTGATTTTGATAGTTTGGTTGTTGAACAAGCAATGCCAGAAGGTTCTATCAGCATTGGAACATCTCCAATAATTTTTGGAACAGCAGGAGATGTTGAAGGAACAGAAACTAATTCTGGAGATGATGATGTAGATTACAAACTTTACAGAGATAATGTTTCTGTTGACAACCCTGATTTAACAACATTAGGAGTTGGAAGTTATCATTATATTTACAATGCAACAGCAGGAGTTAATTGGACAAACAATGCTTCAATGGATGAATTTATTTTAACTGTAACTCAAGCAGGAGATACATTTGAGGTTTTACTTAATAATGCAGCAGAGAATTTAACTGTTACATTCCCACAACAAGTTAATGTGACTGTATCAAATAATTTAACAACAGTGACTATAGATGTGAATGGAACAACATTTACTTCTGGAAGCAATTATACTCTTGGCGTCGGTGTCTGGTTTGTAAATGTTACAACTGCTGGAAATCAAAATTACACAACTAATGAAAGTGATTGGTATATCACTGTGAATGAAGCAATGCCAACTGGTTCTATTACTGGGAATTCTCCAATAATTTTTGGAACTGTAGGAGATGTAGATGTAATAGAATCAAACACAGGAGATGATGATGTTGGATATGAACTTTATAGAGATAATGTTTCTGTTTCAAAGCCAGATGAAACGATATTGGGAGTTGGAAGTTATCATTATATTTACAATGCAACAGCAGGAACTAATTGGACAAACAATGCTTCAATGGATGAATTTATTTTAACTGTAACTCAAGCAGGAGATACTTTTACTACTTTGATTAATGGAAATGCAGACAACGAAACTGTAACATTCCCACAGCAAGTCAATGTTTCTGTTTCAAATAATTTAACAACAGCAACGATAGATGTGAATGGAACAACATTTATTTCTGGAAGCAATTATACTCTTGGCGTCGGTGTCTGGTTTGTAAATGTTTCTACTGCTGGAAATCAAAATTACACAACTAATGAAAGTGATTGGTACATTACAGTTAATCAAGGAGCAGGAGAAGTTTATGCTTGGGTGAATAATGCAAGATCAAATTTCACAACCACAAATGAAAGCTCTCAAAATATATGGTTAAATGCAACTTTAGATGTTGGGGAAGGAGATATAGAATTGTGGTTTAATGGAACTTTGTATGACTCTGGCGCTTCGCCTTTGTTTAATCTTACAAATTTGACTCTGGGGTTTTATAATGTGACGGCAGTTTATGATGGAAATGCAAATTATAGTTCAGATAGGGAAATATGGTGGATTAATATAACTGACACCCCTTCAGATGCTTCTCCAACAGTTTCTATTGTGTATCCTCAAAATACAATTTATACTGTGAATGTTTTTCAATTAAATTATACAGTTTCTGATGATTATGGATTAGACAAATGTTGGTGGTCAATTAATGAGGGAGTTTCAAATGAAACAATAACTTGTGGGAATAATGTTACTGATTTAACTTCAATAGAAGGTTCTAACATTTGGACTGTATGGGCGAATGATTCAGAAGGGCAAGAAAATTCAGATAGTGTAACTTTTACTAAGGATACGATTTATCCCTCTGTTAGTTTATTGACAGAATCTCCATCAGACCCAGCAACATATTTTTCTGGAGTAAAATATGAATTTAATGCAACGATTACAGACACAAATTTAGAAGTTGTTTTGATTGAATTTAATGGAACAAATTATACTCCTTCAAATGTAGTAGGAGATATTTACAACTTTTCTATCTCAGATTTAAGTGAAGGAACTTATAATTATTATTGGTATGTTAATGATACTCATGGGAATGTTAATAATTCTGAATCAGGTGATTATATAATAGGCAAGGCAACTCCAGCAGGATCTATCAGTACTGGTACATCACCAATTAATTATGGAACTGTAGGAGATGTTGAAGGAACAGAATCAAATACTGGCGATGGAGATGTTTTGTATAAACTTCATAGGGAAGGAGTTGAGGTTTCAAATCCAGACACAACAACATTAGGAGCAGGAACTTGGAATTATATTTATAACACATCTGGTGGACAGAATTATTCAGCAGTTGCAAGTTTAGACACATTTGCTTTGACTGTTAATCAAATAGCTTCGTCTATAAATCTTACATTAAATGGAACTCAAGGTAATGTGACAGTTAATCAAGGAGATAGTATTGATTTGAATTGTTCAACTATGACTGGAGATTCTGGAGCATTCTTGGTTTTGTATAAAGATGGGGCTATAATTGCCAATGAAACAAGTCCTTTAAAGAATGGCACATCATTTGGGAGTGTTGGAGAAGAAAATATTACTTGTGTTTACGAGGGAACACAGAATTATACTACAATTTCTCAAACATGGTTCGTTAATGTAACAGAAATTCCCGATATTATTCTGCCTTATTTCACAGATAATACCCCTCAAAACCAAACAATAATCTATAACACAGATTTAGCTTACAACATAAATGCAACAGATATAATTGGATTTGATTGTTTCACAATTAATGATACAAGATTTAAGATAAATTGTTCAGGTTATTTAGAGAACAATACTCGTCTTGGTGTTGCATTGTATAATTTGAATGTTACAATTAATGATACTTCTAATAATTTGAACTCAAGTTATTTTTGGATTAATGTAACACAATCTGGAGATACATTTTCAACTTTGCTAAATGGAAATGCAAATAATCTTACTGTAACATTCCCACAGCAAGTTAATGTTTCTGTATCAAATAATTTAACAACAGCGACGATAGATGTGAATGGAACTACTTTTACAAGTGGAAGTAATTATACTCTTGGCGTCGGTGTCTGGTTTGTAAATGTTACAACTGCTGGAAATCAAAATTACACAACTAATGAAAGTGATTGGTATATCACTGTTAATCAAGCAACAGGAATTGTTTATACTTATTTAAATCACTCAAGGAGCAATATGACTACTAAAAATAACACTGCTATCTGGTTAAATGCATCTTTAATTGCAGGAGATTCTGGAGCTGTATTCACACTTTACAATAATGGAACAATAATAAATAGTGATACTTCAGCACTTTCAAATCTTACTGCTTTTAATACAACAGGTTTGTTTAACATAACTACAATTTGTTCAGCAACACAAAACTATACAACATCTTTAGAGACTTGGTGGATAAATGTGCTTGCAGTGGATTTAACCAATCCAAATATTAATCTAACTTACCCAGAAAATACTTCTTATGATGTAGTTCAGACAGCATTAAATTATACAGTTTCTGATAATCAAGAATTAGATAAGTGTTGGTATTCAATTAATGAGGGAGTTTTAAACACAACAATAAATTGTGGAGATAATATAACTGGATTAGATTCAGGACAAGGAAGTTTAACATGGACTATTTATGCAAATGATACTTCTGGAAATGAGAATTTAAGTTCAGTTACATTTTTTGTTGATAGCGTTGTTCCTGAAATACAATTTGTAGAGCCTACATTAGAAAATAATTCAATTGTTAGTGACAATTTTATAAAAATAAATGTGACAGCAACAGATGATAATTTAGATAGTATTGTTATTAAGTTATATAATTCAACCCATGACGAGATAAATTCTTCAAATACAACAAGTTCTCCTAATTATATAAAATTTTCAGATTTATCTGCTGGAATTTATTATTATAATGCAACTGTAAATGATACAGTAAATAATCAGAACTTTACAGAAACAAGAGAAATAAATTTGACCATTCCTACATTGACAATTAATAAACCTAAAAATGAAACTTATCTTGCCAATACCTCACTTGCATTAAAATATACAGCAAACTATGAAGATGCTGTTTGGTATAATCTTGATTTTGAAGAAAATACAACTGTAACTTCCACGTCTTATTTTAACACATCAAAAGGAAGTCATACACTTTATTTGTATGCCAACAACAGCGTAGGAACTGCAACAAGAAATGTAACATTCTTTGTTAATTTGACACAATTTATAATTCATTTTGATGAGTATGATGATACTTTTGAAGGTAATTCTACAAATTTCAATGAATATTCAGAGGAGGATATGCAAAATTTGAGTGATATTGTTTTGGAAAATATTGATTCTGGAAAAATAAAGTTTAATGATGCTATTAACTTGACTGATGATGCAAATGTAATTGATAATGAACTTGATTTAGATACTCACATAAATATTTCTGATAACAGAATTGAAATAAATTCAACTGCTTTGCCTAATTTTAATACAAATGCAACTTTGTATCTTTATAATTTAACTTTTTCTACTCCAAGAATATTGAAAGATAATGTTGTATGTCCTTCTTCTATTTGTACACAACAGAGTTATTCAGGAGGAACATTAATATTTAATGTTACTGGATTTACAGTTTATTCTACTGAAGAAACTCCAACTGCGGTCGTAATTCTATCTGATCCTTCTGGTGGGGCTGGACCAAGTGGAGGAAAAAGTGCTGAATGTTTTGAAGATTCAGATTGTGAGGCAGACGAAATTTGTTGGAAATCTATGTGTGTGCAATTATTTGATATTAAAATAATAGATTTCGAATCTCCTGCACAGTTGGGAGATTTCTTTAACTTTACTTATTTTGCAAAAGGAATGGCTGAGATTAATGCTGATGTAGAAGTTAGGTTTTGGATAGAAAAAAATCAAGAAGTAATAACTTCTGGTTCAGATATTATGTATTTTGGAAGTTTTGAAGAAAAGACAGAAACAACAAAAATATTCTTACCAAGTAATCTTGAACCAGGAGTTTATGAATTTTATGTTAAAGTAATCCATGAAGCTTACGTAGTTAGTGCACATAGGAGTATTGAAATAGAAGTAAAGGAAGATGGCATCGCAATAATAACACCTTTAGATGAAAAATACTCCAAAATATATTTAATTTTTGTTTTAATTATTGTGTTCTTATTTATATTATTTTTAATTCATATTTTACGGAAAAAAAGATTTACAAAAATAAAAAAGAAATCGCAAAAAAAGAGAAAATAAGGTTTTTGAAATATAAAAGGTAGTTTTTAAATAGTAATACTCGTTTAAATGATAAAAGAGAACATAGTTATATTTTAATATGAATTGTTTGAAAAAAAAGAGGAAAAAAGGATTTGTAGTTAGGGATGTAAAAACTATACTGCCAAAGTTCTTAATTTTTTTACTGCTTGTTTTTAGTTTGTGTTCATTAGGTTTTGTAACCTCCGAAAATATAGATAATTCATTAGAAAATTCTAAGGGACAGATGTTTTTTGGTATTAAAATAATAGATTTTGAGTCTCCAATGGAATTAGGAAAATTCTTCGGGTTTACTTATTCAGTAAAAGGTATTTCTGATACTAATGAAGATATTGAAATTTCTTTTTGGATTGAAAAACAAGGCGAAATTATAACGTCTGGTTCAGACACAATTTTTATTGGAGATTTTGAGGAAAAAATAGAGACAACTAAAATATTTTTGCCAAAGAATGTAGAATCAGGGGTTTATGATTTTTTTGTGAAAGTTGTTTGTGGAAATGATGAAGCTGAATCCCACAGAACTATTGAAATAGAAATACAAAAGGGCATGGCGAGAATAGCTACTGCAGAAGGGAAAGTTCTTAACACATATGTAATTTCTTTTTTGGTTGGTTTGGCTATTTTTATTTTGTCTTTGATATTTTATTTAGAGAGAAGGAAGATAAAAAAACAGTTTCGGCAAGGGGAAAGGTGGATTAAGAAATATAAGTTGTTTGTTTTAGCATTATTTTTATTTATTATACTTGGAACTTTGATTTATTATCTGGACTTTTTGGGCGGGATGGTAAAAGGAATTTCAGAAGCAATTTTGGCACTGAGAACAAGTGCATCTCTTTTCTATTTTATTCTGGGAATAATTTTCATATTTGTTGTTTTAATAATTTTAATAAAGATTGTAAGGAAAAAGAAATTATTTAAGAAATTAAAAAAAGAGAAAGTATTAGAAAAGAAATATAAATCAACAGTTAAAGAAAGCAAGATAAAATTTAAAAAAATATCTAAAGTTCAGAATAAAATTCTTAAAAGATTAGCATTGTTTTTCAAAACAATAAATCCCTTGAAATTAGTTAGATTTTTATTGAATTTTTTGAAGAAAAAAACAATTTTATTTGTTAAGTTAATTAAGAAAATTAAAATAAAAAAGATTAAAGTTAAGAAAAAAAAGAAAGTCAAGAAAGTTAAGAAACCTATAAAAATTAAGAAAAAGAAAATTAAGAAAAAGAAAGTTAAGATTAAGCCTTTCTTTAGCAAGTATAATCCTTTTAAGCACATAAAAAGATTCTTTAAAAAAATAACCAGCAACTTAAAAAAACTTAAAATTAAATTCCCTAAAAAACCAAAAAAGAAAGTAAAATTAGTTACAGTTAAAAAAGTCCATGAAAAGCAAAAGAAATTAGAGATTCCTAAAAAGTCAAAATCCAAGAAATTTTTGATAAAGGTAAGAAGAATAGCTAAGGCATTAGGAGTTATAATAAAAAAATTATCAAGATGCCTTAAAAGTAAATTTAAATTATTTAGCAAATTTATTTCAAAAAAAGGAAACTACATTACTAAGGAAGAAAAAAGAGCATTAAAAAATGATAAAAAAGCAATAAAAAAAGTTTACAAAAGCATTTTTAAATTATTGAAAAAACTTTTTGGCAAGAAACCTCGTGAAAAAATAATTCGGGATTTTGAAAAAACTTTTGTTAAGACAGGCAAATTTACTCAGAAGCATTTACAAATTTTGAAAGATGTTTTAAGTACAAAACTTAAATTTGGGACAAGGCAATTAAAAAAAGAATTTAAAGAAGATAGATTAAATTTTCATAAAACAATTAATGAATTAAGAAAAAATGCAAAAAATTTGATTGATGATTTAATCAAGCATTCTAAAGAGCATAAGAAAATTATTCTTAAAGAGAAAAAAGAAAGGAGAATAAAGACAAAAATAAGAATGAGGAAGTTGAGTAATTTTTTTAAAAAAAAGTCTAAAGCATCTGAAACATTTGTTTCAAATAAATCAAAGCAGATTTCTAAGCAAGAAAAAAATATTGCAAAAAAAGCTAAAAAAGATTTAAAAAAAGCATATAAAAATATTTTTAAATTATTGAAAAAAATCTTTGGAAAAAAATCTCAAAAGAAAATTGTTAGAGGTTTTGAAAAAAGTGTAAGGGAAACAAAGAAATTTTCTGAACAATCTTTAACAACTTTGAAAAATCTTTTATATAGAAAAAAAGAAATTAAGAGAAAAAAATTAGATTTCTCTAAAGTTAATGAATTAAGAAAAAATGCAAAAAATTTGATTAGTGAATTAACAGAGCATGTGAATAACTTAATTTCTCACAAAAAGAAAAATTTAAAACACAAAAATCAAAATTGGACAGACGCTTCAACTCCAAATGATGAGTGATTTTCTTTTTCACCGTCATAATTTGTTGCATCTAAATTATACTTGGCATTGACTTTAAATTTTTTGAGATTTAAACCCAACCCTACATCAACTTCAAATTTGTCTGGGCAAAATTCATAATTAGATTTGGTGAAATTTCCTCCAACACTCATTTTAACATCTTTTACGTTTAATGAAATATCTCCTCCAAATTCTTGTTCCCATATCCTTTTTGTATAATATGGATTAAATGATAAATTTGAATCATTGGGCATTTTAATATCCAAATTTGCCCCAAGAACTAATTCTGAAAGTTTTGGTGCAAATTCATATGTTCCTAAGTCTTTTGGGATAAAAGTAAATTGTGCAATGGTGTAAGGTTCTATATTTATTTTTTCAGTTGAAATTTTGTAAGAAATTCCTCCTCCCAAAGCAGAATCATAAAAAGGAGCATAATTTTCTGTTTTGGATATAGTTCCTGCAGCTCTTAAACTACAATTAAATCCTTTTTCATTATTTGAAGCAATAACCAAATTTGCATCCACCCCATAAAAATCATTCTTGTTTAATTCTGTATCTTGGGGAATAAAACCTTGGAAAAAACTTACCTCAGGATTTATTTTCATAATATCTGAAATTATAAAATTTCTTTTAAAACCAAATTGAAATAGATTGGTCTTTTCTAATGGGGAAGAATCATCTCTTTTTATTTTTCCGAATTTCGCAAAAAGACCCATTACATTTGCTTTGAAGGAAGTTAAGTAATCTTCAATATTCATAGAAATTGCTAAATGAGGTTCTGTTTCAATATTTCTAACCAATGCTTTTTTTAGTGGTTCTGAAGATTCATCATATTCTACAAAATCAAGAAATTTTTTTCCATCTTCTGTTATTAGCCTATATTTAAATAAAGCATCTTCAAAAAATGAATGTTGGAATGCAATTGTTCCATTGTGTTTTTGATAAGCTTTAAGAGTTTTTTCAATATTTTTTGTATCTGCTATTAAAATTTTATAAGAATCAATTATAGCTGTTTTGTTTTCAATTTTTGCAATATTATATACATGTCCTACTCCATTTTCAGAAATCCCTGAAACAGCAGCAGATTTAACTCCGACATCATTTAAAAATTTTTCAATGTGTGTTGCAATATGTCTGCAAACTCCAAGAGTATTGTGCTCACCAGATTCTAAAGAATTTTGCAAATTAGAAAAAAAATCATCTTGTGATGCAACTTCAAGATCTTGTAAACTGAAGTCATAATTGAACCTATATAACAAGTTCCCAATTGTGCTGGACAATACAAGTTTTTGGCTGTCTGAAAGATTTTGACTTATTTCAATAAGTTTTTGGTATGAAGTAATGTTACTATGTTGAATATCTACCACTATACTTTCAATTTTATCTTTTTCATCTGAGTTGAGTTCTGGAATATTCTCACTTCTGTAGAAATATTCTATTGTTGGAACATATATATTGTGAGAAAGTGAAGAATCTATTTGTTTTGGTGAGCTTCCTTTTTTGTAATTAAAATTTATTTCTATTTTTGGCTTTTGTATGTTACTTTCTTCTTCTAATTCTATTACTTGTTTCGGTTTTATATCCTGTGCATTTGCTTTGAGACCTCCAGATAATGGAAACAATAAAGCTGTTGACAAAGCCAAAATTTCTAGTGCTTTTTTCATAAAAAAATGCAGATATGTGATTATATAAACTCTTCGTTTTTATCACTATTGGAGGGTAAATGAGTTCTGAAACATTTTGAATTTTTTATTGAAAAAACTTTGTTTTTATTTTTTTACCGACGACAAAACTATTTTTTTAGTAGAAAGATTTATAAAGAATTATGCTTCTTTTCAATTATCTAGATAGAGATTTGAACAGAGAATTTTGTTCTTTTTTATTAAAATTAAAAAATCATCTATCAAACAAAACAATGGCAAATGAGTATGATGCATCACATATAAAGGTCCTGGAGGGACTGGAAGCTGTAAGAAAACGCCCAGCAATGTATATTGGTTCTACTGGGAGAGATGGTTTGCACCATTTGGTTTATGAGGTGGTGGACAATTCTGTTGATGAGGCACTTGCAGATTTTTGTAAAAACATTAAAGTTACAATCAATAAAGATGGTTCTGTTACTGTTGAAGATAATGGTCGTGGGATTCCTGTTGATATCCATCCCCAATTTAATGTTCCTGCTGTTCAAGTAGCATTAACTAAGCTTCATGCTGGTGGGAAGTTTGATAAAAAATCATATGCAATTTCAGGAGGTTTGCACGGAGTTGGGATTTCTTGTGTAAATGCTTTATCTATAAAATTATTGGTTGAAATTAAAAGAAGGGGTAAGATTTACATGCAAGAATATTCAAGAGGAGATGCAAAAACAAAATTAAAAATTATTGGGGCATGTGGCAAGAATGATACTGGGACTAAAATTACTTTTTGGCCTGATTCAGAAATTTTTTCAACTGTTGTTTTTGATTACAAATTTTTAGAGACAAGATTAAGAGAAATTGCTTTTTTGAATGCAGGATTAGAAATTATTTTAAATGATGAAGTGAAAAATAAAACAGAAAAATTTCTTTATACAGGAGGTTTGATGGAATTTGTAACATGGATAAATAAATCAAAAGATGTTCTTCATAAACCGATTTATTTTAGAAGAGAAATAGATAATACTGTCATAGAGGTTTCAATACAATACAACCAAGGATATCAGGAAAATATTTTTGGTTTTGTGAATACTATAAATACAATTGAGGGTGGAACACATATCTCTGGATTTAAAACAGCTTTAACAAGAGTGATTAATGATTATGCAAAGAAAAAAGGAGTTTTAAAAGACGGGAATCTTTCTGGAGAGGATGTTAGGGAAGGTTTAACAGCAATTGTTAGTATTAAAATTCCTGAGCCACAATTTGAGGGGCAAACAAAAACGAAATTAGGAAATAGCGAAGTGAAAGGATCTGTTGATTCAATTGTAACTTCTGCTTTGTCAGAGTTTTTTGAAGAAAATCCATCAATTGCAAAAAAAGTTATTTCAAAAATTATAGAATCTGCGAAAGCAAGATTGGCGGCGAGAAAAGCTAGAGATTTGGTGAGAAGAAAAAATGCTTTTTCTTTAGGCGGTTTACCTGGGAAACTTGCTGATTGTTCAAATAAAAAAGCAGACAATACTGAACTTTATATTGTTGAAGGAGAAAGTGCTGGAGGTAGTGCAAAGATGGCAAGGAGCAAGGAAAATCAAGCTATACTTCCTTTAAGGGGAAAAATATTGAATGTAGAAAAATCAAGTCCAGTTAAGGCACTTTCAAGCGAACAAATAATTAACATGATTACCGCTATTGGAACTGGAGTTGGCGAAGAATTTAACCTGCAAAAATTAAGATATAATAAAATAATTATTATGACTGATGCAGATGTTGATGGGGAGCATATTAAGACTTTACTTTTGACATTCTTTTTCAGATTCATGCCACATTTAATTGAAAACGGAAATATTTATGTTGCTCTTCCCCCATTATATAGAATTAGAAAAAAGAAAGATCATTATGTTTATTCAGATACAGAACTTAAGAAAGTAATGGAGAGAATTGGAGCAACAAATGTAACAAGGTTCAAGGGTCTGGGAGAAATGAGTTCTATTCAGTTATGGGATACAACTATGAATCCAAAAACACGGAAAATTAAAAGAATATTTATTGAAGATGCTGTTGAGGCTGACCAAGTTTTTTCAATGTTAATGGGTGGAGATGTTCAAGCAAGGAAAAAATTTATTTCCGAAAATGCGCATGAAGCAAATTTAGATATTTAAAATGGAAGAAAAATCATACCAAAAATTGAAAGAGAAGGTTCAACCTTATTTTGAGAATGCGAAACCTTGTCATGATTTTATGCATACAGAAAGGGTGTTAAATCTGGCGTTATACATTGGAGAAAAAGAAAGCGCAAATTTAGAAATCTTGAAATTAGCAACTCTGTTACATGATATTGCCCACCAAGAACAAGATGAATGCAAAGGAGAAATTTGTCATGCAGAGAAGGGCGCTGAAATGGCTAAGGAAATATTAGACAAAGAGGGTTATGATAAAGAAATTATTAACGCTGTTGCGCATTGTATTGAAACTCACAGATTTAGAAATAATAAGATTCCTAAATCAACTGAAGCAAAGGTATTATACGATGCTGATAGTTTAGATGCAATTGGAGCAATTGGAATTTTAAGAGCTTGTTCTTTTTCTGGTTCTATTGGGTCATTAGTGCACAATCCAGATGTAAATGTTGAGAATACAAAACGTTATTCAAAAGATGATTCTGCTTATAGAGAATTTTTGTTTCAACTCAAAAAAGTTAAAGATACTATGCTAACCAAAGAAGGTAAAAAAATTGCAAAAGGAAGACACAAGTATATGGTTAAATTTTTTGATAGAGTAAATAAAGAAGTTAGGGGGAAATTGTAAAATGGCAAAAAAACCAAAAATGAAAACTCCTGACTGGATTTTGGAAGGGTATGATTCTCCAGAAGCGTATAATAAAGCCAAAGGAATTACTGGCGAAAAGAAAAGCAAGAAAACTTTCAAAATTAGAAAATGTCCTAAATGTGATTCTGATGATGTTAATGTTGTTGTTGGAAAAGAGGCAGCAGGTGAATGGGAGTGTAAGAAATGTGGATGGAGTGGAGTTGATGTCAAAATTGATGAGTTATCAGAAGAAGAATTTATGAAATATTTAGATGACAAAGGGGAGGAAGTGGCATGATGGAAGAAGAAAAATTTAAAGAATCTGAAAAAGGGGTTTTGGATACAGAAGTGTCAGGAGAAATGAAAAAAGCGTACTTGGATTATGCTATGTCTGTGATTGTTTCTCGTGCTATTCCTGCAATTGAAGATGGGTTGAAACCAGTGCAAAGAAGAATTTTGCATTCTATGAATTTAATGGGCTTGAAACCAAATACTCAAACAAAGAAAAGTGCAAGGATTGTTGGGGATGTAATTGGTAAATACCACCCTCACGGGGATAGTGCAGTTTATGATGCGATGGTTCGGATGGCACAGGATTTTTCTTTAAGATACCCTTTGGTTTTTGGGCAAGGAAATTTTGGAAGTGTGGATGGGGACCCTCCTGCTGCGTACAGATATACTGAAGCCAAGCTTATGCCAATTTGTTCTGAACTTATTCAGGATATTGATAAAGAAACAGTAAAGTTTACTCCTAATTTTGATAATTCTTTGACAGAGCCAAATTTGCTTCCTGGAAAACTTCCAACTTTAATGTTAAATGGTGCAACAGGAATTGCTGTAGGAATGGCTACAAATATCCCTCCGCACAATTTGATAGAAGTATGCGATGCTATCGTGGCTTATATTAAAAATCCTAAAATTACAATTGATGAACTTTGCAATTTTGTTACTGGTCCTGATTTTCCTACTGGGGGAAGTGTGTTTGGAGACATGTTAGAATTGTATAAAACTGGGAAAGGCAGATTAATAACGAGAGGGAAAGTAATGACCGAAATTTTGAAAAATAGAGAAGCAGTTATTATTACTGAAATTCCTTATATGCTAAACAAATCTTCCTTGGTTTCACAAATTGCTACATTGATTCAAAGTAAAAAACTTAGAGGTATTTCTGACTTAAGGGATGAATCATCAAAGGGTAAAATTAGAATTGTTATTGAACTCGGGAAAGATACAAGTTCTAAATTTGTAATTAATTCGTTGTATAAATATACTAGATTAGAAGATTCATTTAGTGTTAATTTTCTTGCGTTAGTCAGTGGTGAACCAAAAATTTTGAATTTAAAAGATGTTCTTGAAGAGTATGTTAAACACAGGAAAATAATTATAACTGGCAGGACAAAATTTGAATTAAAAAAATCAAAAAATAGATTGGAAATTGTTGAGGGGCTTTTGGTGGCTTTGAAAAATATTGATGAGATTATTAGCTTAATAAAAAAATCTAAAAATACTTCTGAAGCTTTAGAATGTTTGATAAAAAAATTTAAGTTAAGCAAAAAACAGGCACAGGCTATTTTAGAAACAAAGCTTCATCAATTGACTTCTTTAGAGCAGGACAGATTAAAAAAAGAATGTGGGGATTTGAAGCAAAAAATTTCTGAATTTGAAAAAATCTTGGGAGACATTGGAGAAGTTCTGAAAATAATTGTGAAAGAAGTAAATGAATTAAAACACAAATATGGTGATGCAAGAAGGACTTATGTCTTGAAGAGAATTTCAGAAATTTCTGAAAAAGATTTAGTGCAGAAAAAGGAAGTTGTTGTGACTATTACTGAAAAAGGATATTGTAAAAGAATGGATACCAAAGCATATAGAGAACAGAGAAGGGGTGGAACTGGAAGTATTGGAAGCAATTTGGCGACAGGAGATTTTGTGAAGCAACTTATTACTTGTTCAACTCACGATTATTTAATGTTTTTTACAACAAGGGGAAGGGTTTTGTGGTTAAAGGCTTATGACATCCCTGGAACAGAAAAGTATAGCAAGGGAAAAGCGATAATCAATTTGCTTAATTTAAAAGATGAAAAAATTACTAATGTTATTTCTGTGAAAACATTTGAGGATGCTTTGTTTATGGCGACAAAAAAAGGACATGTGAAGAAAGTCTCCTTGAGTAATTTTTCAAAGCCAAGAGCTTCTGGAGTGAGGGCAATTAATCTCCCTGTAGATAATTCTGATGTTTTGATTGGAGTGCAGGTTGTTAAGAAAAACCAAGAAATTTTATTGGCGACAAAAAAAGGAAAGGCGATTAGATTTAGTAGCGATAATGTGAGGTCAATGGGAAGAGCAAGTTATGGAGTTACTGGAATAAAAATGGATAAAGATGATGAAGTCATTGGTTTAGAGGTTTTAGATACTCAGTCAGTTCTTGCAATAACTAAAAATGGATATGGAAAAAGGACTGCTGTTGGAGATTATAGAAAAACCGCAAGAGCAGGAAAAGGAGTTATAAATTTGAAGGTCTCAAAAAAAACTGGAGAAGTGGTGACAACTATTTCAGTTAATAATGATGACAGCATTATAATTACAACTGCTAAAGGAATGGTTATAAGAACTAATTTGAAAAATATCAGGGTGATGGGAAGGGCGACTCAGGGAGTTAGAATTGTGAAACTTAGAGAAGGAGATTATGTTACTGATTTAATAAGAGTGGAGGAGATTAGTGGAAAATAAATTTTTGAGCAGGAAGAAAAGATTAATAACCCAAATTAATCAAGTCCTTGAACAAGATATTTTTAATCTATTGGATGAAGCAGAATTATATTTAGAAACAAATCTTAGATTAGGATTACCTTTGCTTCGTCAAGCAGAGGGGTTGTATATTTTAAGAAATTATGATTTTAATATTGAATGTAGAATTAATGATGTTTTTCGTTCTTATGTGGGTAATTATAAATAGCTGAAAATTTTAATACTAAAATGGAAACTTATTATAATAAATTAATTTTAACTGTTAAAGAAGGAGAAAATGAAATAGATTTAACACCTGTAAAAGAATTGGAAAATCGTCTTGAAAAAGCCCTCAAAGGGAGGGAGACATGGAGAGATAGGAGTCATGTTCCAATAATTTCAGACATTAAAATGGAGTCAGAGAAATTAAATGAAGACCAGCAAAAATATTTTACTAATTATTTGTTAAACAAGGTTAAAGAATATTATGATTTATTTCTTTCTGCAATAGAAAACTTAGATGAGATAGCAGAATATAAGAAGTTAAGAGATGAAGCTAAATCTCAATTTTTATAAGTTTAATCCCAAATATCTAATGTTTTTTCTTCAGTGTTTTGTTTAATGTTAGATACTTCTTTTTTGAATAAAGGACACATTGAATTGTATTCGCACCAACTGCAAAGAGCTGATTTATTCGGAGGAAATTCAGTTGTAGATTCTATTTTGTGTATTAGTTCTAGAATATCTTTTTTTAATTGTTCAAGTTGTTCATCTGTTCTTTGTGAGCAAATTTTAATATTGTGTGCAAGATAGTGCCAGATTAAAATGACGTTTTTATCTTTGCCAAATAATTCTTTGACTCCAATTGAATACAATGCAAGTTGTCTGTCTGTGTCAAATTTTGCTTTTTTTGGGAGAAAATTTGAGGTTTTATAATCATGAATTTCATATTCATCTTTTTCTGGATTATGAACTAACCTATCAATATATCCTTGAATTTTATGTCCCTCAGATTCGCTCAAATCAATAACGATTCTTTTTTCCACACCAACTGTCTTTTCATCAAAAGGACGGTGTTTCATATAATAATCAAGAATAAATTTTATGCCTTTGTTAAAATAATCTTTTTTTATCAATCCTTTTTTTATGATTAATACATTTTCATTATCATCCTCTTCCCATTTGTTTGCATAATGTTCCATAATTTTATCTATACTTGGAATTTCATTTTCTTTTGATTTTGTTATGTAGAGCCATTCCAAAGTATCATGAACTATTGTTCCTAAAAAAGCTTCAATAGATTTTGTTTCTGAAATTATTTTGTCTAGATATCTATACTTGAACTTGAGTTGGCATTGTTCAAAAGTACTTAATTTTGAATGAGAATACATAGTCATAAGTAATTCACAAAAATGTCAGTTATAAAGTTTATTGGAATAAATTAGAACTATTCTTCAATTTCTTCTGATTCGTTTCCCTCTTCTGTTTCTTCCTCTTCTTCAATTTCTTCATCAGAATCTCTTGCTAAAAATCCCCACCATGGATTTCTTATCTTAATCATTTCTCCTGTTTCAGAATCAATTTCTATTCTTACTCTTTCTCTTACAGGAAATAAAAAGAATAATCTTGCTTTTTTTCTGCCCTGAATTTGATAAATTCCTTCGTCGTCTAATTCAATATTTTCATCTTCTAATTTTAATTTGATTCTTTCTTTTATTTTTTCCTTTATTTCATCTGGAAGAACTCTTATTTCTTTTGTTTGATTATTTTTAAACATGCCATAAATTTTATTTTCTGATTTGTATAATGTTACATTAGTTGACATATTTATTCCCTTAACTTGTACTATTGTATTTCCTGATTTACCTGCCGTAATCGTCATTTGTCTTGTGCCATTTAAATTACATTTTATTGTAGAACCAGAACATACGCAATTTTCAGGACATTCTCCTTCTTGAGCTTGAATTCTTAATCTGTTTTTTGTTTGAACTGCTGTTTGGACTTGTGCTTGAGTTAAAATCCTTGTGGGATATTGGGTTTTGAGTTCACAATATTTATCCTCAACTATTTCACGTCCTCCACCAGCAAATTCTTCTGGCGTTACACAATTATTTTCAGTTGTCCATCCATAACGAATATTTACTTGCTTCATTCTGCTCCCCAAACCATATACTTTACAACAAACTCTTTCACCAACTTCGTTTAAATCATCATCATCCTCGTCAACACCTGCATTATTGTTATTACTATTATTATCATTACTAATGTTTGCGTCGTTGTTAGCAGTAACTACTAATTCGTTTGTAGCCACAGCAAATACAAAACTCATTAAGAATAATATTGCTAAAATTGATATACACAAGTTTTTCATAAATTATAAGAGTAAATATTATTTATAAAACCTTACTTCAGCCATTGAAGAACAGTCATAAATAAATCAAGTTCCTCTTTATTCAATAACTTCTGCTCAGATTTGCAAGAACTGCTATTGATAGTTTTATTTTCTCATTATTGCAAGACTTCTATTCGGTAGTTGAAAAGCTGTTATGATAGTTTTATTTTCTCACTGTTCAACTACCTCACCCCAGCCGATTAATCTCCAGTGTCCGTCAATGTTTCGCGCGATTCCTACATTATCCCCTTTTAATGTAACTACAGGAATTTTTAGATTCAATGTGATTTCGTTGTCTTGGATTTTTTCAACTATCCCAACTGTAATTGTAGTATTAACATTTAACATTAGCATTTCTTTTGTTTTTATTTCTTCAACTTTTTTATGATCTTCAATTCCCAAAACTTCTTTGAAGAATTGTTTTTTGATTCTAATGTTGTAACTAATTTCTGGCAGTTTTTCTTTAAGCCCAACAAGACATCCTGTTAAAGAATCTGTTTTTGTCAAGAATGGGTCTAAGGCTGTTTCAATTGAAATGCTTGCTCCAGGCAGAATTTCTGTAACTGATTTATCTCCTTTATGAAGGGAAAGAATTTTTGTCACTAAAGTTTGATATGTTTGTTGATTTGCTTTTTTAATACTTAATCCTGGCTTTATTTCAATTTCGTCCCCAACTTTTAATTTTCCTTTTTTTAAAATTCCTCCAAGAACTCCTCCGTGTAAGTTGTTTATCGTTGTTCCTGGTCTGTTTATATCAAAACTTCTTGCAATCAAGAAAATTGGCTCTGTATTTATTTCTCTTTTCGGGAGTTCTAATTTGCAAAGTTCTTCTAATATTTTGTCTATGTTTATTCCTTGCTGAGCTGAGATTGGGATTATTGGAGAATTTTCAGCAATAGTGCCTTTGACAAATTCTTTTATTTCTTTGTAATTTTTTAATGCCTGTTCTTTAGTTGCTAAATCTATTTTGTTTTGGGCAATAATTATGTTTTTGATTTTTTTTGATTCTAACGCCATAAGATGTTCTCTTGTTTGAGGTTTGATTCCTTCATTTACAGCAATTACTAATATGGCAGCGTCAATTATTGCTGCACCAGAGAGCATTGTTGCCATCAGCATTTCATGTCCAGGAGCATCTATGAAGCTAATGTATCTTACTGGTTCGCCTTTTTTTTCTGTTGTGAATTTATTTCCATCTTTGAAGATTGTGGAATCAGCATAACCTAATTTAATTGTAATCCCTCTCTTTAATTCTTCAGAATGTGTGTCTGTAAACTTGCCAGTAAATCTGCTAAGTAATGTTGTTTTTCCATGATCTATATGACCAACAACTCCCACATTCAACGAAGGAATTTCTTTATCTTTCATATAATTTCGAGAAGTAGTTTCTTTAAAAGAGTTGTGTTTATGCGAAGTGATTACTCTTTCTTTTCTTCAGTTTCTGCTTTTTTTGGTTCTTCCACTACTTTTGATGGTATTTCTGCGGATTTTGTTTCTTGTTTTGGAACTTCTTTTGGTTCTTCTTTAATCTCTTGTGGAACCTCTTGTGCTTTATTTTGTTCTGGAAAAATTTCAGAAAGTTTTTTCCCACCTTCTTTAAGAATTTTAAGGTTAATTTGAGAGATTGCAGGAGAAATAATTTTGCCCCTAACAGTTTTCCTTAATCTCAAACCTTTGGGTTTCTTTTTCGATAATTTTCCTTTTCCTTCTTTTCTCGGTCTATTTTTCATGGCTTTGCCGTAACTTAAAAGAATTTTTGTCAATCCAATACCTTCTACATTTTTCATTGCAGTGAAACCAGATTTATCACTTGCTCCAGTAATTTCAAATTCATATCCTTCTAAATCTGGAAGAATATCTTTCCCATCAATTTTATCATTAAGTTCTTTTTCAATTAATTCTTCACTTTCTGATTCTAGGTGATATGTCTTTCCTTTTTTTCCTGCTATATTTATTTTGAATGGCATGAATATTCATGAAGAAATTTACTTAAAAAGCTTTTGATTTAGACCAAATGTCTCAAAAACAAAATGTCCATCTGGTTTTATAATTCTCTCTAATTGTGGAACTAATTTATTGAAAATAGAACCTGAACCATCACAATGATAATTTAGAAAAGGTGAATCAAAAAATGAATATGCACAAACAATATCAAATGAATTATCTTGGAATAAATCTAATGAACCTTTCTTAGATAAATCAATAGAATAACCTTCAAATAATTCCCCTTCTAAACCAGCTATGTCAATTCCCACAGGATTTGCTCCATATTCATGCAGTGCTCTAAGCAACCAAGGTTCAAAATTTCCTTTACCAAAAAAATCATCTTTTGAGTTTTTTGAACCACAACCAAGTTCTAATATTTTTTTATTTTTAAGGTCATCAAATTGAAAAATTGAACAGAATTTGAAAATCTGTAATCGGCTGACTCCATAAATAGATTCTAATCTTTTATTGATTTGAAGATAAAGATCTATAATTTCATCTGGCATATCTACATTTTCATATGAGTAAGGAACAAGTTTCATTTTATCTGTCTCCTGAAACCCCCCAATTAGGTTTTTTCTGTCTTTTTATTTCAGCTATTTCTTGCAGAATTTTTATTTCTTTTTGAGAAAGCAAGTCTTTATTTTTTTTAAAAGTTTTAAACTGAGCTTCTGAAATATCTGAATAAATAAAATCCTTATTTTTCAATTGTCTTTCAAAATTAACCCCTGGAATTGAGATTGCTATCTCCATTTCTTCTTTTGCTTCTTGAACTGATTTATTTTCTGATTGAATATTTTTCACTCTCCCAACTTTTTCTTCTTGATTATTTATCATTGGCAAACCAGAAATTAATTTCCCTGCTTCAACTTTAACCCCGAAAATAGCTGGTTTTGTATTTCTAAAAACATATTGGGGAAGAATTTTTAATTTACAAATAGTTGTCAATCCCATAATTCTTTTCTTTTCTATTTCTTTTCTTTTTTCTATTCTTAGTTCATTTGTGTCATCAATTAATTTGTAAATCACTTCATTTGTCAAAATTTTTATTCCCTCTTTCTCTTCTACGAACTCTTTTGCTTCTTGATTTACAGAAACATTAAATCCCACAATTACTGCGTCAAGTTCATTTATTTCTAAGTTTGCTTTTGCAGAAATTATGTCTGTTTTATTTATATTTCCTATACCGGCTTTTACTACAGGAATATTTTTTTCTTTTAATAATACAAGGAGAGCTTCTAAACTTCCTAAGGAATCTGCTTTGGCGATAATCCCTTGTTTGGATGTTTGGATATTTTTGGACATTTCTTTTTTAAACATTTCAGTAATTTCTTTTTTATTTCCTTTGTAGATTACAAAAGGCATGCCTGGGAGCACGTCGGCTTTTTCTATAATTTGCATTCTTAATCCTGTTGAAGCTTGAACTTTTTCCTTTGGTTTGAATCTTGTGCATAATGGTTCTATTTCTTCAAGAATTCTTATTTTTGTTATTATTGGCGTGTCATCAAATTTCGCAATGGCTATTTCATCTTTTTTAGAAAGTTCGCCGTCATGTAAAATTGCTTCAATGTAGTTGGTTGAGCGTTCTTTTTTGATTTCAAGTATTACTCCTTTTGCTTCTTTTCCAAGGGCAAGTTTATCTCCGAGATATTTTTGTGATAAACCGCAAAGCACCATTATTAATTCTGAAATTCCTTCTTTTGTTTTTGCAGAGCAGGGAATTAAAGCTATTTTTTTTGAAAAGTCGTCAATATTAAAATATAAATCTGAATCAAAACCATGACTATTTAATGAGCCTATTAGTGTCATGTATTTTTCGTCAAAAATTTGTTTGATTTGCTGTGGTTGGGATTCAATGTTTTCTTTTAGTGATT
>JAGLQB010000007.1 GCA_023137045.1 Candidatus Pacearchaeota archaeon | reverse complement strand
AATAATTCATGTAAACAGTTGTCTCAGCGTCCCCATAACGAGATTCCCAATTTAATATACTATTAGCTATGCTGACTAATTCATAAAGATTATTGTTTAAGACTACTCTAAATGATTCATATTTTTCTGATTCTCCTTTTGTTAAAGTCAATGAATAATCAAATGTAGCGACTATTCTTTTTGGCAATAATTCAATATTTGTCCCTCCTTCTTTCATATTAACGCTGTATCCTTTTTTTTGATAACTTTCTTTCAAGGAATTAAAGCATTCTTTAACTTCTTCCTTAATTTCATCTTCAATTTCATTTTCAATATGTGCTTTTAATAATGGGCGTTGCATGACGCATGTTTTGTAATATTCGTTAGTATAACATAGGTATTCTATTTTTGAATTATCATAAAGAATAAAATGTTCTGGAGATAAACTTCCTCCCTGCAAGGATAATGTTTCTACACTGTCTTCAATTTTTTCTTCAATGCAAGTTTGAATAAATGACTGGGGATTTTTTGGACCAAGACCAAGAGTTGTTTTAATTTGTGGATAAAACATATAAATTAGGACACCCAAAATAATTATAACTATCGCAAGAATTATAAAAATAGTAACCTGCCCACTTTTGCTTTTACCAACGCCCCTTTTCATATTTTTCTTATGATAACTTTGCTTATAAAACTTTTTGTAGAAATTTTATTTTAGTTTCAAAATTAGGAACTAGGAATAATTCGCATACACTCTGGATTTAGGTTTCCCCAAATATCTTCGCATTTAACATAGTAGATTTGTCCAACAATCCAGTCTGTTTTGTGTTCTGTTGAATATCCTACTGACTCAAATTTCAAGGTTTCTTCATTAATATTAAATCCACATATATTAAAATCATAATAACACTGTGCTATTTCATTTGTGAGTAATTTTAATTTTCCATTTTCATAATAAGCTCTAACAATTTCTGGCTCATCTGAATCTATTATGATTGTAAATTCTCCAACACTACTTGCTGTATTTCCAGCGTTATCTTCACATTCAATATAATTAATATGGGTGGCAGGGAATCTCGGAGTAAGCAATTGCGTATGAATATTTGTAAGCGTGTCATATGGAGACATTAACGATCTACTCCCATCCTCTAAAACACCCCAATAACAATTTGCGTTTCCATTGTCTGCACCCCCAGAAGTTTTAACTTCCATATCAACTGAAATATATGAAACCCTTCCAATATCAAATGTCTCTCCTGAAGAAATACTGATTGTTTTATCTGAAACAATTGTGCTAAAACTAATTGAATCCATTTTTAATTCATTTGCAGAAACATGCAATGTATATTCATAATCTTCTTTGTTGGTATTTCTCCCTCCAAATTCTTTTATTTCTTCTGGTGTATCTGCCCAAGGTTTATCTTTACATTTAAAATAAAATTTATTTGCACCACCAACTAAATTTGTTAATTCTGTTTCACAAGGCCATCCAAATAAATGTGGTTTGTATATTGAATCACTGCAAGTCATCCCATAACTCATTTCTTCATAATCTTTTCCAGAAACAACATCATATCTGCAATCTGCTGGTTCATTTATCCACATTTCAAAATCAGTTTCAGAAGTCCCATATTTTAAGGTAGCCTCATTTTTTGGGTCTGTAGTTGTTAGTGCATGATTTACAGCAGTTCCATCTGGTCCAGAATTAATACAGAATTTTACAATGTATGTATCTATATTTGAATTTTCCCAATAATCTTGACATTTTACATACATATTTATATTTCCAGATATACCTTGCAAATCTTCAGTTAAATTATAAACATCTAAACTATCTAAACTTGGCATCCAAATATCAAAAGTATGTTTTTCTGTGAATGCATTTTGTTCAAATGGATAATTATTTTCCATTTCTTCATAAGCAGGAGGAATGTAAAAACTATATTTACATTGCGCAGGTTCATCTGTTTCTAAGTTGAAATAAACAGAAGTAAATTCTGGAATGCATCCATCACTTCTATCTGTGGATATTATATTAACACTTTTAGTTTGTTCATTTTCAAACTGATAATTTTCTATTAAGATTTCTCCAGAAGTAATCACAGGAGGATTTGTTTCATATTCAATTTGATTACATGGGGGATTTTCTTCATCTTCATTTAATATTTTACATGTTTGTCCAAGAGATTCACATCTATATTTAGTGCAAGGTCTTAATGGGTCTTCATTGCATGTTTCACAATCTGCTTCTCCAGTAGGAGCCTGCCAAGGCATACAGGTAAATTCAACAATTCTTGTTTCTAGTTTTCCTAAACCCAATATGGCTATAACACCCATAACAATAGCCATGAGAGCTGCAATAATTAACATAACCCACCCAACAGGATTCCAACCCTGTGAAGCCCCTCCAAGTCCAACTACTGAAAGAACTCCAAGTGCTGCACCCATAACTCCTCCTGCTATTGCTAACACTATTGCTGCTTCTCCAGATATTCCCAGCAGTTTTGCAAGACCCACACCAGCAGCTACACCAAGTGCTGCACCCATAGCAGCAGTTCCAAATGCACTTAATCCTGGACCAATTAATCCTCCAACACCTACAGTTGATATAGCTCCTGCAGTAGTCACAGCAGCCGTACTTCCAAAAGCCCAAGCCAGTCCAGCAATTACACCTCCAACAGCCCCAGGAATTGCCCCCATCCACATAAGTGCGTTATCATAATTCGTGACTTCATATTCTCCACCACTCCCTCCAATTTGAGTCAAAAATTCATCTATGTCTTGTGGTTCTACATATTGTCCCTCCACAGGTTTTGCATTATTTGCATAGTTTATCCAAGAGAAAATATCTGGAGCATTTGCTTTGTCTGAACTTTGTTTATCTGTTTCTCCTTTAGAATCTAATTCAACTCCTTTTTTCCCTTCAATTTCAACATTGTCTGTTCCAACACCAATATAATTTACATAACTCCCACAATCTCCTAAAGAGGTGCATAAATCATTCATTTGCTCTGCAAACTTAGCTTCTGTGCAATTACAATTTTCTATGCACTCCCATCCAGATAGTTGTTTCTCATAAACCATAGTGCAGGTGGTACTTCCAGTAGAACAAACATTATCATCAACGCCATTTGTTAAAATGGCTCCTTTGGCGTATCTTGGAACACACATACTAAATTTAAAATACTCGCCCATATCAATATTCTTAATCATGCAATGTTTATTATCTATGCATTTTTGTATATTTTCTTCATTGTCTACTGTTTCATCATCTACATTTTCTTGCAGAGGATTATATTCTGTTATACATAAAGATCCTTGATTAAGAACACAAGATGCCTTTGAAAATGTTTTACCTCCTTCTTCTGTTTCTTGTTGCTGACAAAGATATCCTCTATAGCCTGAGTCACATCTGTCTACTTCTACTTCACCTTCATGACAATATGCTATCCAATGCTCGCTTCCAACAGTGTCTTTACCATCTCCAATATAACCATCATAAAGACACCAACTTTCCCCATCAAATCTATTTTGTGTTCCAACATTTGAAGGAGCATCTATACACTTCAAATCTTTGCAAATAAAATCCCCATCTTGTATATGAGTTTGCCCGATTTCTGTTTTAGAACATTTGCTAAAAGGACGAGCACAGTTTCCACATATTTTGGAATTGGTGTTCCCATCCCATAAATCACAACTTAATTCTTTAAGTAAAACTTTACCCCCATTCCAGGAAGCATCTCCATTAGAATTATAAATATTTTCCCTGTTCCCACATGAATCAAACCAATAAATTTCATCTTTACCTTCAACACAACCCACATCCACTTGTTTTTCACAGCCAGTATTTAATTCAGGATAAGAACATAAATAACCAGTGTAAGGTTTTCCACCCATGGATAAACATAATTCTTCTGTTTTAAAAGTGCACATGTCATCTTTAATGCATGCTCCTTCAAATTGAGTTGTAGAAAGAAACAAACAATCATACTCGTTATATATTTGTTTGAATATTCCATCTGCTTTTTCGCACCAACCTTCTGTCTTAAAAGAAGGCATCCCTCCCAAAATGCAACAACCATTTTGACAATTAGACATTGAGCAAGTTTCGTCATTATTCCATTCTCCACCATTATCTATGCAATCTCCTCTTGGAGAACTTTCTGTACAAAGCCCTTCATCAGAATCATAACAACATCCAAGTTCACATTCATAAGTGGAGTCGCAACTTGTTTGAATTACTTTCTCACAATCTCCAACATTTGTTGAAATAATAGGGTCACAAGTATCTAAACAACAATGCATTTCTACATCTTCTATATCCACTTGAGCAGAAACAAATCCAATTTGTTTTATAGATAATAATCCTACTAATAAATTTATCCCAGAGCTGATTAAATTCTTAAATTTGCTTCCCCCTTTTTTTATTATTTTTGAATTTTCAACTATGTCGTCTGTTTGATGAATAATATAACTCTGTGCAAATGCCATATTAAATAATAAAAGTATCTGGACAATTACAATTAATAACAACACAAATTCTATTTTTTTCAATTTCTGTTTTTTCATTTTAACGTCCTGGAGGAATTACACAAGTTCTTATAGCAAATCTAAATCTTTCTTTGCTATCTTCGTGCTCAATAGTATAAATTTTTACTGAATCACTTGTTCCAAATATATCTATATGAAATTTAGGATAAAAAAACATATAACCCAAATGCTCAAAATGACAATATTCTGCTTCTTGACTTGTGATTTCCTGAGCCACAAGAGCCAAATCATAAAATTTGCTTGGCACAATAATTTTGAATTTTTCCTCTTGCTTTGAAGTCTCTCCTGATTTTGTTAATACAAGTTCACCATCTATTTCAACGATTATTTTTCCTCCCATTAATTCAATATCAAATCCATGATATTTTGCATACACCACATAATTTTGTCTCTCTAAGCTTGATGTTAAATCATCAAAACAGGTTTTAACCTCGTCAGAAATAGAAGTTTTTATTTCACTTTTTAAATGTTGAATTAACATTGGTTCTTGATTTATACAGGATAAATAATAATTTTGAGTATAGCATAAATAAGAAATATTTGTAAAATCTTTTTCCCCTTCAAATCTAAAAGTTTTATAAAGTTCTGGATTTGCAGAACCACCTTGCATAGAAATAAGTTTCACGCTTTCTTCAATTTTATCTTTCATGCAAGCGTCTAAAAAAGAAGCAGGATTTATTTCCTTTCCAAGACCCATTTCTGGAATTATTTTTTCCCCAAAGATTAAGAATAATGCAATTACTGCGACGAGAATTATCCCAAGGATTATAAAAATTACAACTTGCCCCTTTTTATTCAACATACTTTTGTAAATATTTTGTTACTTATAAATTTTGTTAGAAATCTAGTCTTCGGTTTCTACTCTCGGAGCCAAAATAAATGAAAGTTCCATGTTTTCATCTTTGAATATAATTTTTAATGGATGGTCATCTGCAAATTGTAAATTTGTTTTTTCGCAAAGTTTTGCACCCTTTATGAATTTTTTTAAATATTCTAAACTATATCTTGATTTACAATTTTCCGCAATTATTTTTGCTTCATCTCCAGAAAACTCTGACCTTGCAGAATTTAAACCCTTAGCTTCAATTATAAATTTACCTTCTTCAATCACAAATGCACAAGCATCAGAAACAACTGAACAATCTTCTATTGAAGCAATGAAATCAATTGAATTTAATTCTACTTTTGAGCTAAATTCCAAATTTGGCATCTCTTTGTCTTCGCTATCTATATCAATAAGACTCAGGGTAAAATTTCTTTTAATTCTATCTTGAATTTGAAGATGCAATAAATTTTCTTTTTTTTCTAAAATCAAAGAACTTCCAGAACCACATCTTTTTAGAATTTGTTTTAAACTATCTACATCAATCCCTAAAACTTCATCTCCAGTAACAAAATCAGAAAAACTACTTCTTGGCAATTTAAATCCAACCATTGCAACATTTGCAGGGTCTATAGCTACTATGCTCATCCCAAATTCATTTACTTTTATTCTGACTTCTATAACTAACTCTGAAAGAATGTCAATTACTTTTGAGAATAAAGATGGATTGTTTAATTTTACTAGCATGTTCATAAAAATTTATGGTATTTTTTAAGTATTGTTGTTATTAGAATAATGTAATTATATAAAGTAATACTCACTTTCCAATTTCATGTCCCAGTCATTCAAAGAACAGAGAATAAGAAGAATAACTCAATTGTATTACTCAAGGGAAGATGTCCAAAAAACTATCTTTGAATTTTCTAAGAATCGGGAAGTCTGCCCAAGATATTTTGAAGGATTTGGGAAAAGGCCAGATTCTCTTCAGTATAAAGGTGATGTTTTTGAATTAGTAAAAAAAGGAGCAACATCTTTTCATTGTTCAGAAGAAATTTGGAGCGACCCGCTTAAAATTCAGACAGGTATGAACGAAAAGCAAATGGATGAATTAAGAACAGGATGGGATTTGTTAATTGATATAGATTGCAAATGGTTTGATTATAGTAAACTGGCTGCAAAATCAATTGTTCAGGTGCTTCAAAAACATGGCATAAAGAATATAGGGTTAAAATTTTCTGGTTCAAAAGGATGGCATATTTTAATTCCTTGGAAAGCTTTTCCAAAAAAAATTGGGGATTCAGATGCAAAAGATTTATTTCCAGAGTTGCCGAGAAAAATCGTTGACTATATTAGATTTGAAGCACAAAAAATTTTAAATAAAAATTTACCTGAAGATTTTTCAGACCAATTTAAGGACGTTGAAATTAAAAAAGGCATAAGGTGTTTGGAGTGCAATGAAATTTCAGAGAGTTATGACAAGGTTGATTTGCATTGTGTATCTTGCATGATTTCTGAAATAAGAAAATTAAGAAAATCTGATGATAAAAAATACTTTTGCCCAAATTGTAAAAGAGAATTAGTGGAAAGAGATAGAAAACCAGTTACAGAATGTTTGCGATGTAATTCAACTTCAGATACTTCAGATACTAGAAAAAGAAAAGGAAAATTTGCAGAGTTTATTGAAACAGATTTATTTGAATTAATGGGGCTTGATTTGGTTTTAGTTTCCCCGAGACATTTATTTCGAATGCCTTATTCTTTGCATGAAAAAACAGCATTGGCAAGTGTTGTTCTGTCCCCAGAAGAAATTGATTCTTTTGAATTAAAAGACGCAAATCCATTGAAAGCAAAAGTTAAAAATTTTATGCCAGATGTAGAAGAAGATGAAGCAAGAGAATTAGTTGTGCAGGCACTTGATTGGTGTAAGGAGAATCAGATTAGACAAGGCAATCCTCAAGAAAAAATAACAGGAAAATACGCTGATTACAAACCAATTAAACTTGATAATTTGAAAGAGGAAAATTTTCCACCGTGCGTCAAAAAAATTTTAAAAGGAGTCAGTGACGGAAAAAAACGGGCTTTGTTTATTTTAATAAATCTATTTCGTTCTGTTGGAATGGATAAAGAGGAATTAGAAAAAAAAATCTATGACTGGAATAAAAAAAATGAAGTTCCATTAAAAGAAGGTTATATCAAATCTCAGCTTTCTTGGAGTTATAGAAAAAAACCAATAATGCCTCAGAACTGCAAAGAATTTTATCAGGGAATTGGAGTTTGTGTTCCAGACGATTTTTGTGGAAGAATAAAAAATCCTGTGAATTATGTTGTAAGAAAATCATTTAAGCCTAGTAATAAAAAAAATTCTAAGAAGATTAATTCTTAATTACACAAGATTTATATTATATCCAACATTTTGTATATTATGGCACAAGAAATTGAGAAAAAATTTTTGATTAGAGAAGGGTGTATAAATTATGCTACTGATACTTTATTTCAGATGTATTCGTCTGTTCAAATGTTAAAAGAGGATGTTATAAGAAATGGCAAGTCAATTCGGCAAGGTTATCTTTCTTTAGAATCAGGTTCAGAATTGAGCGATAATCTTGGAATGGATGTTGATTTTAATCCAAGTGAAGCTAGATTAAGAGATAAATCTGGAATACTATATTTTACTTTAAAAGATTGTGGGGGATTATCGAGAAATGAATTGGAAGTAAAAGTTGACCAAAACACTTTTGATAAATACTGGCCAAGAACAGAAGGAAAAAGAGTAGAAAAAATTAGATTAAATAAATCATTTGAAGGACACACAGCAGAAATTGATGTATATTCTGATAGAAATCTTATTGTCGCAGAAGTTGAAGTCTCAACTTTACAAGAAGCAGAAAGACTCAGCCTCCTCGGAAAAGATGTAACTAGTAACAAAGAATACAAAAACAAAAATCTTGCCAGATAATTACTTCTTTCTCTTTATTTTTTTACTTGATTGAGTTTTATTCTTAGTTATAAGCAGTTCTTAAAAATATTCCTCAACAAAAATCAAAATTCCCAACTACAAATTTTTTTTGTAAAAAAGTTTATAAAGAAGAACTGACTTTCTTTCGCATGAAAAAGAGTGCATTGTTTGGAGTTTTATTTATACTTCTTATTTTTACATTAACTTTTACAATTGCAGAAGAAAATGATTCAATAGAGGATTCAGCATATGCATGTTTAGAATCAAAAGTAAAAGGAAATTGCGATTCTCTTTCTGTAGAAGAAAAGATTTTTTCTTTGCTGGCTATTGGAGAATGTAAAAGCGAAGTGCTTGCTGATTCAAATTATAAATCTGATATTAAATTAACTGCTCAAGCCATTATGGCATTAGATAGAATGGGTGCTAATACTGATGAAGCAGAAGAATGGCTTTTATCAAAAAATACAACTACTGAGAATATTATCTGGCTTTTGCAGATTGCGACTGATGAAGGAACAACATGTTCAATAAATTATGAAGATTTGTCAACCACAATTAATATAATCATCAATGAAGATGAAACTCTTTCTTTTTCTGGAGAAAAGGGTTGTTTAAGTTTATACGGAGAGGGATATTCTCTTAGGATAGGTCAAAATTGTTATGGCAAAGAACTTTCAATTTCATGCGTGGGCGATGACTTTCTAACTACATTATTATATAAATATGCAGGAACTACTTATGTTTCAGAAAAAACAAGTTCTGCATCAGCAGGTGGAACAACAACAGAGCAAGTAAATTCTTTGTGCTTTAGTAATAATGATAATGATCCTTGCGATTATGAAGATAGTCTATGGGCATCTGTTGTGTTAAATTCTCTTGGCTATGAAAGTTCTGCTTACATACCTTATTTAATTACAATGATGAATGACCCCAATAATTACCCCTATATTCCAGAGGCTTTTTTGTATCTCTTGACAAATCAATTTAGAAATGACTTACTATCAAAACAAGACGCATTATTATCAAAACAACCACTAGAGGACTTTTATGATATTGCTCTTGCATTATATCCTTTTCAATATGAAGACCTCTCCCAAAAAACTGCAGATGCACTTAAAGAAAGTCAGGGAAATGATGGTTGTTGGAATTCTGGAAATGTGCGGGATACAGCATTTTTGTTATATTCTATTTGGCCAAGAAGTTTGCGTGATATAGGTGCTGATGTCGAGGATGATGGAGTTGATTGTGAAAGTGCAGGATATTATTGTATGTCTGCCATGAGCTGTCAGGAAGCAGGAGGAAATGTTTTAACAGATTATGATTGTTCTGCTCTTTTCAAATGCTGTGATACTGAACAAACATTGGATTCCTGTGAAGACCAAGGAGGAGAAATTTGTGATTCAAATGAAATATGTTCTGGGGGAACAAGTGTAAGTGCGTCTAATGTAGAATATGGAGAAATTTGTTGTGTTGATGGAACTTGTAAATCACCTTCACAAAAAACAGAGTGTGAAGATTACGATGGAAGTTGTAGAACTACTTGTTATAGTGATGAAGAAGAATCTTATTATTCTTGCGATGCTGGAGAAATTTGTTGTATTGAAAAAACAATTTCTGAGAAAAAAAGTTATGTTTGGGTTTGGATATTATTAGTATTAATTTTCTTGGTTATTATGGGCATAGTTTTCAAGGATAGGTTAAGGCCACTTTTATTAAAATTAAAATCTAAATTTGGAAAAGGAAAATCAGGGATAAAGAAAGGTGGCGGACCAAGAAGACCAGGATTCCCTCCAGTTTCACGAGTTCCACAAAGAAGAGTCCAAAGGAGAATATTGCCTCCAGCACAAAGACGACCAGCAAGAAGACCCAGTGCAAGACCTAAGGGGGAAATGGATGATGTGCTTAAAAAATTAAAAGAAATGAGCAAATAATTTACAAATATTTATTTTCTTTAAGAGAGTTTATAACTTTCTTAGTTACATTTGAAATATTATAATCTGAGAAATTCTTAACCCATTCCACTCCACTTATTTCTTGAGAAGGTTTTCCAATACCTTCAGAAATTTCACAAAAATAAGTTTCAACTTTCAGCATATCTTTTGTGCAAGGAGTTCTTCCCTCAAAACAATCATAATATCTTATATCTTCAATTTTCAGCCCAGATAATTCTTCTCCAAACTCTCTGCATAAACATTCAATATCTGATTCTTTTTCATGAGGTTTTCCCCCAGGCAGAATCCATATATCATTTTTTCTTACGAGCAAAATTTTTTCATCCCTTATAACCACTCCGCTAATCGCTTTTATCATAAAAAAAGAAGATTACAATGCTTTTTAAAAATTATTGTAATGAATAAATTATTCAAAATTTTTGTCTGTTAAATTTTTTTATTAATAAACTTTATTAACTTGATTTCTTTTCATAGAGTTATGAAAAAGAGTGCAATAATTATTCTTATTTTATTCCTATTACCCTTGATGTCGGCAGTTGAATTTGAAATGAAAACAAATTTAAGTCAGGGGGAAACAATGATGGCAAAAGTTTCTGGGAATTTTATTGAGCCTATTCTCAAGGAAAACATTTTATTTTATAGAGGACATGTAAGAATACCTGTGGATGTCGCAGTTATGAGGATAGAAAATGAATTTTATATTTATGCAGAACTTTTAGGTAAAACACCAGATAGTTATTCAATAGTCATACAAAATGTCCAATATAGGGAAGGAACCCAAATTATTGAAGAAGATATTGTGCAAAATTTTTCAATTATAGACACGATGGCTGATTTTTCTATTAATCCAGGCTTTATGTTTACCAAAGATGATTTTTATATAAAAGTGCAAAATTTGCAAAATAATGAAATAACTATCCAGATAAAAACAAAAGATGTTGGTTCTTTTATTCACCAAGACACAATAAGTTTGAAATCTGGGGAAATAAAAAAAATAAATTTTGAATTACAAAACATAGAACAACAAATTTTTGAGACAATTGAATTAAGCAGTGAAAATTTAAAATATGAAATTCCAGTTTATTTGTTTGTAATTAAAACTGATTGGCAAGAGACGCAGAAAAGTTTAAAACTTGAGCCATCAGAATTAATCGTTTCTATGCCAACAAATTCTCATACTTCGAGATTTCTTTATCTTTATAATCTTGGGAACGAGACTTTAGAAAATATTTCATTATCATTATCTGATTCGTTAAAACCTTATCTTTCTTTTTCATGGGAAGAAACAGAGAAATTAGAAGGAAATTCTAACGCTAAAATTGAATTATTTTTTTCTTCAGATGAAAATAAAACAATTGAAGGTAAAATAACTGCTCAAAGTGCTGGCTTTTATTCTATTTCAGATGTTTCTTTGAAATTTATCCAAGATTATATTCCTCTGGATGAAGATAATCAAACTCCTGTTTATACCTCAAAAACTTGTGTAGAGATTGGAGGAAAAATTTGCAGTGAAGATGAAAAGTGTGACGAAGAGCAAATCTACGCAAAAGATAATGTTTGTTGTTTGGGAACATGCAAGAAAGTTCAAAAAAGTTCAATAGGAATTATAATTGGCTGGGGAATCTTTTTTGTGCTTATCCTCTTTGTGATTTGGTTTTACAAAAAGAAATATCATAAACCAAGAAAACCAGTTGATTTATTAAAAATTGCTCGAGGAAAACATCCCAAAATTTCTAAGAGGCGCAAAAAAAGTTAATCACACATAAACATCTAAATGTCTGCCGTATTTATCATATTCTATGATTTGCCCTTTTGTATTATAAATTGGTTGAACTTTTTTTTGTTCATCTTCTAAAATTTTTTCAATACGAATTTCTTTTTTCTCTGGTCTTTCTTTTCCAGCATCCATAGTTCTTCGAATAAGATTATGACAATAACCAGTTACTGATGCAATTCCTGCGATGGACATATTATACTAGAAATAAAGTAATTTTTAAGACTTGTTGTTAGACTATTCCTGCTCTTTTTTCTCAGTCAAAACGTCTTTTAATTTTTTCTCTAAAATATTTTTTTCTGTTTGGATTATTCTCGCAACTTCATCATAGCCATGAAGTTTTTGTACAAGTTCATTTAAAATATCATTCCAACCATTGTTTGTCAAAGAAATTGATTCTGGAGAAATAATTTCAACATGTGCAGGCATATATTTGAACATCAATCCCACAAGACCTAAAAGTTCTTCTACTTCAACTTCAATTTCAGCGAAACTTGTGTAAAAATCTTTTTGTTCTTTCATCAAAGAAGGTTCATTCAGCTTTTTTTCTTTAACTACAACTCCTTTTTCTTCGCCAATTTTATTGATTAAATCATTTAAAGTTTGGGTCAAATATTCTGGCGGTCTTCCAATAACTTCTATTATCATTATTGCACAAATTTTTTTGGTTTCTTTATTGTCCGAATTCATTTTTTCTATGTTTGTTCTTTTTTAATATTAATAAAACTCCAAGCAATACGCAAAAAACTATGAAGCCATATTTTGCATAAACACTTTTGTCTTTTTCTTTTGTATTATTTTCGCTTTTTATATTTTTGGTTAGTTCAATAGTATGTGACTGGATTGGAGTTTTGTAATTAGTTGGTGATTCTTCTACTGAATCATCTTGCACAATGGTATCTTCAATTGTTTCTGAGGTTTCTTTATTTTCCTCTTCTGTTTCTTCAATGTGTTCTTCACAATTATTTTTCTCTCCTTTTGTGGATTCTTTGAATTCCCATATTTCACACAATTGCCATGTTTTAGTACTGGAAGAACTTTCTTTTAGAGTTTTAGTTTCATCAATTTTGTTCCCAAAAGAATCATATAATATCACAAAATCTCCATTATTGTTTAGTTTTGTACCTTCCCATGAAACAATATAATATTTATTATTTGTAATGATTATCCCCTCTGGAATCGTTGTTATAATTTTAGGACCAGATGAGCCATATATTCCTTCCCAAATTTCCCAACCAGAAACATCTTTTTCACCAGGTTCGTCATTATATAATTCAATCCATTCATTTTCCCCATCTATTCCTCCAGGATTTATCTCAATCTCATTTATTCTTATTGCAGAAATTCCTCCAATAAATAAGATAAAAATAAACAATAAAATAAATTTTTTCATAAAACATCAAGCCGAAACTTTATTTTAAATTTTATTGTATTTTTTCCCATACTTCTCTGCAAAATCATCATACATAATCTCCCCTCTTTTCTCTCCTTTTTTAGCAATCCAAATTTGTGAAAAAATTTTATTTTGTAAATACCATGCACATTTTTCTTTTTCTATTTTTGAAAGAATGCCATTCATTTTAACTTCAACTCCAATAACACTATATGCTTCTTCATAGATGTGCTTGATTGAAATAAAATCAGGAAAGCCAGTCCCAATTGTCATAACTTTCATAAAAGGATTGTATTTTCGTTTTGCAATAATTACTTTTCCTTCCTCTAAATCAACATTGTTTGCCCATTTATCAACAATCCTTCCTTTGCTCTCTAAATCTTTTCTAACTTTTAATTCAAATCTAGAACCCGCAGCTCGAGACTTCCCACCTTTTTTAATTTCAGATTTTTTCTTATATTTTGGAATCCCTTTTTCATCCCATTCAGTTTCGTATTTTTCGCTTCCTGCCTTTCTAATCATCTCCATAATTTTCTCTTTATTTTCTTTCTTTACCTTTTCCATAGAAACATTAATTTCAAGAACTATTTAAATTTTACAAGTCCCGTGCTTTCATTTGACTTTGGGCAAATGAATGGATGAGATTATAAATCTCGTGCTTGCAAGGTTCTTCTTTTATTACCTCTCGCTCTTTTTATTGCATTCTCTAATAACTCTTCAACTTTTCTTTCCAAAGCAGTTCCAACTTCATCAGCAACACTTGAAACAGAATGCTCTTTATCCAAATCTTTCACAACTTTTTTTATATTTGATTTAACTATTAAAACCATTTTATTCCAATCCAATCTCGTCTTTTATCTTTTTAATCCCTTTGATTGAAATATCAAAAAATTCATCTAAACCCAAATCCAGATTTTCACATTCTCTGATAATGTTTCTATCAACAGCAGCTGCAAATGCTTTATCCTTAAATTTCTTTTTTAGACCTTTAACTTGCATATCGCTGATTTTCTTCCCCCGCATTAATGCATATGAATGAATTAAGCCATTTATAGTTTCTGCACAAGCAAGGGCAAACTCTATTTTACTGGTTCTTTTTTTATCTTGCAGTCCAGCACAATCAAATCCATAACCATGAGAAACAATTATTTGTATAAAATTTTCATCAAAACCCATCTCTTTCAAAAGTTTTGGAGCTTGTGTTAAGTGTTCTTGAGGATTGTTTTTTGTGACGCCCCAATCAATATCATGCAAGAGCCCCAACATCCCCCAATATTCAACATCTTCTCCAAATTTTCCTGCAAGTTCTTTCATAACTGCTTCACTTTCTAAAAAATGAACAAAATCTCTTTCTGTCTGATTATATTTTTTGAGAAATTCAAGAGCTTGTTGCCGAGAAATAGGAAGAGACATTTTAATTTTTATCTGGTTTCATCAAAGGAAAAATCACACATTCTCGTAATGGTTTTCCCATTAAAAATCCAAACAACCTTTCAGACACGCCAAAGCCACATGTTGGAGGCATACCATATTTTAATGCTTCAACAAAACCTTTGTCATGATCTTGGGCTTCTGTATCACCCGCTTTTTTTAATTCCATTTGCTTTTCAAATCTTTCCTCTTGGTCAATTGGGTCATTTAATTCTGAATAACCATTACCAATTTCTGAGCCCCCTAAAATTACCTGGAACTGTTCAACCTTTCTAGTATCTTCAGGCATTCTTTTAGCCAAGGGAGAAATTTCTACAGGTTGTCCGACTAAAAATCCAGGACCTGCAAGTTTCTTTCGGCAGTATTTCCATAAAACATCTACGAGTCTCCATTTGTCAACTTTCGGATCATACTCAATCTTCAACTCAGCAAGTTTTTTCTTAATTTCTTTTTCACTTGCAGAATAAATATTTAAACCAGTAGTTTTCTCAATAGTTTTTTCATAATCATATATTTCCCATTTCTTTCCCAAATCAACTTTGTATTTTTGATTATTAAATTTCAAAGTTCCGAAAACTTCTTTCGCCACTTTTTTATACATCTCTTCAACAAGTTTCATACCATCCTTATAATTTGCATATCCCCAATAAAATTCCATTTGAGTATAATCTTGCAAATGTTCCATATCCATACCTTCATTTCTAAACTGCCGTCCAAGTTCAAAAGTTTTTTCATAACCAGCTACCATTAATTTTTTTTGCCAAAGTTCTCCCATTGAAATCCGCAAATAAACATCTGTGTTTAAAGCATTATGATGAGTTACAAATGGCGTCGCTGAAGCACCTCCAGCAGAATTTTCCAAAACAGGTGTCTCAACTTCTAGGAAACTCTTGTCTAAAAGAAAATTTCTAATAGCGTTCCAAAATTTAGACTTTTTGACAAACATTTCTTTAACATCAGGATTCATTAAAATATCCAAATATCTCTGTCTGAATTTGTCTTCTTCTCCTTTAAGCCCATGAAATTTTTCAGGCAAAGGTAAAATAGATTTTGATAAGATGTTAATATCCTCAACTAAAATAGAAAGATGGCTGGTTTTTGTTTTGAAAATTTTTCCAGTTACTCCAACAAAATCTCCGCTGTCTAAAAATTTTTTAAAGAATTTCTTTTTTTCGTCTGGAGTTTTCCCATCTTGCAAAACGATTTGAATATCTCCTGTCCCATCCCTTAAAATAGAAAAAGCAATTTTGCCAAGATCTCTTTTGGTCATCAATCTACCGGCAGTTTTAACTTTGGTTCCAATCTTTGATTTTAAACATTCCAAACAAGTTTGCTTTTTGTTTGCTATCGCAGGAAAAGGGTTTATCTCGTTTTCTCTTAACTCTTTTAATTTTCTTATCCTTTCTCCAACAATCTGTTGTTGTCTTCCCATTAGTATCTAATTCTTTTCTTGTTTATAAAATTATTTTTTATTTACACTTAACCCAGAAAGATTTATTAATCATAAAAATCATTTAATTAGTATGAAAAAGAGGAATGTAAAAAAAGATTTATTTAAACATTGTAAAAAGAATAAGATGGAATCTGGAAAATACCGTAATGCTCGTCCAGGAGGATGTGCTTATTTTTTGGCTTTTATTGGAGCAGTAATTTATTACATTCAAAGTGCAACTTCATTTTGGGATGGAGTTCTTGGCTTTTTAAAAGCAATTGTTTGGCCTGCAATATTGGTATATAAGTTATTTAATTATTTAATTTAATTATTTGTTATCTAATTCTTTATTCAATAATTCATCTGCAATAACTTGAAATTTGTCCCATCTGCTTACGTGTTTATAAATTATTTTGTCAAATCTTTCTTGCAACTTTTGCACCTTTAAAAATAATTCAAGAAGTTTTTCATTTTTAACTCTGTATTCCCCCAGAAGCTGTTTTACAACTAATTCAGAATCAAGGATGCATGTTAATTCTTTTTTAGTATAATTTGAAGCCAATTCCAAGGCCTTTATCAAAGCTTCATATTCTGCAACATTATTTGTGACGAATTTTCCAATCTTTTTACTATACTTTGTAAGAATTTCTCCATCTTTTCTGACTATAACTCCTATTGCCCCCGGTCCTGGATTCCCCCTCGCACCTCCATCTGAATTTGTGTATATCATTAAATATGTAAAATTTTGAAAGTCCTAAAACTTTGAAATCTTTCCTGTTTAATTTTGACGTCTTTTATTTGCGAATGTCTTGGTCCTTTTTTGCAAAGCTCAATCATTTTGTTTACATCATCTACATTTCCTTCCAAAAAAACTTCAATTCTTTTGTCTTCTAAATTTCTGATAAAACCTTTAACATTATATCTTTCGGCATTCTCTTTAACAAATATCCTAAAAAATACTCCTTGCACAAGTCCATTAATGTAAAGTCTGACGCTCTTCTTCATATAAAAAGCAAAAGAAACATATTATTAAATATTTTGATGTTCCACATTTATGTGTTTATAATTTTCTTCTGTCTAATTCGTTATTTACAATCGCAACAACTTGACTTGCAAAATACATTTTTGGTCCAACAGAAATTTGCGTTGCGATTTTTTTTAATCTCTTTAACTCTTTTTTTGGCAATCCCTCCTGGTCTCCAATAATAAAAACAGAATTATCTTTGATTTTTATTTCCCGCGAGTCTTCTCCTCTTTTGTCTAAAATAAAAATTTCACTTCCCTGCTTTTCAAGTTCATCAATAACTTGCAAAAAACTTTTTTTCTCAACAAAACAACCAGAAAAAACCTCTTTTTTCTCCCCTTTTCTATATTTGTAGAGAATTTTTTTAATTAAAGTTGCAATATCTTTTTTGCTTATTTCTAAATCTGGTTTTACTTGTATTTCAATATGCTTTGGAGGGTCAGGCATTCCATAAAAAATAAAATGAAATTTTACATCATCTCTAAATCCATGAGATAAAAACACACCTTGGATAAATGAATGAATCGCAATGTCCATTCTTCCAGCCTTCATCAAATTACCTTGTGATAGAGCTTTCCCGCTTGTTACTGCTTTGCTCGAAAAATATACAAAATGTCTCATGATATAAAATGAATAAGAAAGATTATTAATGTTTTGTTAGAGGATTATTTTAAGAGAATTTATATACAATTGGTATAAGTATTAAAGAATTATTTGGCTTTTTTAAAATCTTAATATTTTTTCTTAAACAAGTCCAACCACCAGAATACCCTCTATAAATTTGGTTATTAATCTGATGATTCTATTTTTTGATGGAATAAAAAAGATTTCTTCTTTTCCCAAAAACATAATTATAAAAAGTTAATTCTAATTATTAAAATATGAAAAAGAGTGTGATAATTGGAATTGTAATTGGAATTATTATATTGGGAGTTGCTATTTTTTTCTTGCTCGGGTTATATGATCCTAATTTGCAGGAAAGATGTGAAAAAGAATATTGGCCTCCAGAAGGTTGCAGTGTTATATCCGATATAGAACGTAGAGAATTATGTGAAAAATGCGAAAAATTCATAGAAATAGAAGTTATAGTGCCCGCTGATTTGGCTCAACTTACTTTTTTAGACGACGCTTCTGATCCTGACTTCAGCCCAGATGCAAGCCAAATAATTTTTGAAAGCGGAGTAAGTGATATTTATGTAATTAATACAGACGGCACCGGACTTATAAAGATTGGTTCTGGAAATAACCCTTCATGGAGTCCTGTTGATAATAGAATAATTTATCGTCAGGATATGCCTTGTTGTAGTTTAGTTCTAGCTAACCTAGATGACTGGGAAAATAAAGTGGAATTAGCTAGTCAGATTAAAGAACAAGGAAGCTGGGGTCCAAATGGTGAAAAGATTGCTTATACTGTTCCAGATGGTTCTGAATCTGCTTCAATTTGGGTGATGAATTCTGATGGAAGCGAAAAGATTAGATTAACTACTGATGAAGATGGTTTTTGCATGGCTCCATCTTTTAATCACGATGGTTCAAAAATTGTTTATCTTAAAGGACATACTTCATATGCAGTTGGAGGAGAGGAAGATGCAGAGCCAAATGAAATTTGGACCATGAATATAGATAGTTCAAACAAACAAAAAATATACGCACCAGGTGACAGCACTCAATTATTATTTCAGCGAGCTTGGAATAAAGACAATAAAATTATATTTATGAGAACTTGGTATCGAGGTGACTATCCCCAGATATGGGTGATAAATTCTGATGGTTCTAACCCAGAAGTAGTTGTTGCAGGCGCACCATATGCTTTTGGCGATCCAGTCTGGAATAATGCCGGCACTAAAGTGGCATGTAGTAAAAATGCACCATCATTAGAAGGCGATGTTGGGACATTTTCTTACTAAATCCTCTTAACAACAATTCAAAAAAATAATTTCTATTCCTTTATTTCTTGTAGAACAAATAAAGATGTTGCAAAAATATCTTTGCCATTTATTATTTTAAACATCCCTACAAATTTATTTTCGCAGAAAACCACCACAACCTGCTCTTTCTTTAAATCATATTTCTTGACAAGATTTTTATTATACAATGGTTGTCCATGCAAAATTCTATCAACAGATTCCTTTTTTATTTCAATTACAGGAAATAATTCAGATACGATTTCAGCAGGAATTATAATTTTTCTCAATAATTCTTCATTTCCCTTTTCATATTCATCAACAGCATTTTCAAAATCATATAAATTTACACCTGGATATTCTTTATCATCTTCTTTGAAAATACATGCACGAATTCTTCTAAGTTCTAACATATGCGCCCCGATTTTCATATAATCTCCTAAATCAGAAATCAATTTCCGAATGTAAGTTCCACCCTGAACTTCTGCATGAAACAAAATATCTTTACTTTGACCACGCTTGGGCGAAGTACGTAAGGGCTCTTGTCCTTGCATCCCATCAATTTCCAATAGTTCAAATCTTTTAATTTCTCTTTCACGCTCTTGTCTTTTTACTCTTGATTTTACAGGAGGAGTCTGCTTAATTTTTCCAGTAAATTTTTCTTTTATTACTTTCTTAATTTTTTCCAAAGAAACATCTTCATGAATTCTCATTACTCCAATATACTCTTTATCTTCTCCTAAAAAATATCCTGTAAGTTTGCAAGCACGATTTAATGCAACAGGCAAAACCCCTGTAACTTTTGGGTCTAAAGTTCCAAAGTGAGAAGTTTTTCTTAACCCAAGTTTCTTTCGCACAAAATCCGAAACATCAAACGAAGTTGGACCAGATGATTTGTCAATATTAATAATCCCAAACTCTAAAAGTTCTTTAATTGATTTTTGCTTTGAAAAATCAGTTATTGGAAATCTCTGATTTGCTTTGACTGATTTATTTTGTTTAAGTTTGTTTATATCCATAGTTATGGGGAAATAGGTTTGTATTTAAAATTGTTGGCAGAGATAAAATATGTTTTTTAGAAAAAAACTTCCGATATACTCTTAAAAAAGAATGTACAACAAATTATTTAAACTAATAATCCTTTATGATTATATGGTTGTAGAATTGGCAATCACGACGGATTATTTTAAGGATAGTGGGAATCCAGAACCTTATCTTAAAAAAATATCTGAGGCCGGATTTACGCATGTTCATTGGTGTTTTGAATGGGATACAGATTATATTTACCCTAAATCTGAAATAAATAAAATAATTACCTTATTAAAAAAATACAATCTTAAAGTATTGGATTTACACGCTTCAGAAGGAAAAGAAAACAATTGGATATCCCAAAATGAATTTATTAGAACAGCAGGTATAAAACTCATCAAGAATAGAGTTTATATGGCAAATAAATTGTCATGTGGAGCAATAATTCTGCATTTTAAGCGTGAGCCAATTAATGAATTTGAAAAACAAAAATATTGGGACGTATTGCATAAATCATTAAATGAGTTAAAACCATATGCTTTAAAATACAATGTAAAAATTGCTTTAGAAAATTATAAGCATGAAGATTGTAAAGAAATAAAAAAACTCCTTTCTGAATATAATTCAAATTTTCTTGGTTTGTGCTATGATTCAGGACACGGAAATATTGGGGATGGAATAAATGTGCTCAAAGAATTAAAAGACAGTTTAATTTCTATCCATCTTCATGACAACAATGGAAAAACAGATCAACACACATTTCTTTTTTCAGGAACAGTTGATTGGAATGAATTAGCAAAAATTTTAGCAAAATCGTCGTATAAAAAAGAGATTAGCATGGAAGTAAATATGAGGAATTCGAATATGTCTGATGAAAAGCTTTTCCTATCAAAAGCATACTCAACTGGACTAAAGTTTTCCAAGTTAATAGAAACTTATTCATGTAGCGCTTAAAATAATTTAATTTTTTAAAATTGTCTCCACAATACTCTAAAATAATAAAAATAAGATTAATGAATCTATATCTTATGAAATTTATTCAAAAGAATATTTCCTGCTTCTTCAAGAGTTTCCCCAAAACTAACAACACCTTCTTTATGCCCACCCATTACAAGTATTTTTTCGTAATTAACATCAGATTCTCTAAATAATCGTTTAATTTCGTTTGCCATGTCAGAAGTTCCATATGGAACCTCTTTGTTGGTAGTCTGTAGTTTATCAACATATTTTTCCCACATACCAATATCATGAATATGAATAACAGCGTTTGTTTTAGGTGAACACTCATAAATCACTGCATGAGATAAAGATTCTGAAGATGCCTTAATTGGTCCTTTACAGGTTAAGCTATTTTCTAAAAGGTTATATTTATTTACAAGAACATAATGGTTTTCATCTAACTCACGAAGATGGCCTGTAGCAGAACCAGTGATTATAAATTCATTTCCTTGAGACCTTATACTAATATTACCAAAACCAACTCCCTTGCTATTAGCACCAATCAATTCAAGTTTATGTAGTTTATTTCTCCATTTGTTTATTTCAACTAATTGACTAACTGGAATTGGTTTATTCTTTATCCATTCGCAATCAAATTTTATCATTTGTGTTCAGGATACAATTTTAATATACTTGCTTCATTTGCTTCACATACTCCTCTCTCTGTAATTAATCCTGTGATTAATCTTCTTGGAGTCACATCAAAAGCAAAGTTCGCAGCAGGTGAATTCTTTGGAGTCAATAAAACTTTTTTAATTTCGCCATCAATTAATCCTTGTGCGTATTTTACTTCTTCATCTCCTCTTTGCTCAATTGGAATTTCCTCAACTCCATTTTTTATTTTCCAATCAAAAGTAGATGAAGGTAGAGCAACATAAAATGGAATATTATTATCCTTTGCTGCCAACGCTTTCAAATAAGTCCCTATTTTATTAGCAACATCTCCAGTATATGTTGTTCTGTCTGTTCCAGTAATACACATATCAATCTTACCATGTTGCATTAAATGTCCTCCCGCATTATCAGAAATAACAGTGTGGGGAACACCATGTTGCCCCAATTCCCATGCAGTTAATCTTGCTCCTTGATTTCGCGGTCTTGTTTCATCAACCCATACATGAACTTTAATACCTTTATCATGTGCTGCATAAATCGGGGCTGTGGCAGAACCAAAATCAACAAATGCTAACCATCCAGCATTACAGTGAGTCAAGATATTTACAACTTCCCCATCTTTCTTCTGCGAAATTTCTTCTATAATTTTCAGTCCATGCTCTCCTAACCTTTTACAAAAATCAGCGTCTTCATCAGCAATCTTTTTTGCAGTTTTTAAAGCAACCCCTACTTTATCTTCAGCATTCTTAATTGATTTTAATTGTCTATCAATAGCCCATGCCAAATTAACAGCTGTCGGTCTAGTTGCTCTTAATTTTTCACCTGCTTCATCTAAATCATCTCCATTCA
>JAGLQB010000006.1 GCA_023137045.1 Candidatus Pacearchaeota archaeon | reverse complement strand
TTTTTTCTTTTCAGCTGCTTGCATAGCTTTCTTCTCTATCTTTTCTTCTCTTAATCTTTTGAATTTCAATTTGCCCGGAACTACAGAAAGTTCTGCTCTAACAATATCTCCTTTTTTTGTTGCTTTAACTTTGATTTTAACTGGCGGTTTTTTAATTCCTCTTGACCAAATTACTTCATTCAAAGATTTGTCAAGCCTAATTTTTTTTAAATCCCTATCTCTTATTTTCATATGCTGTACTAAAAATTCTTTTATCGCTTTTATTGCTTTGTTCGCTCTTTTATATCTCGGAACTTTTTTCCATTCTTTTCTAAGTGGGATAGTATATTCTCTTTCAATTTCGTCTGTTTTAGTTTCTATTTTTTTTGCCATTGTGTTTTTTTATTTGTAAAAAAATGCTTATTCAATTTATTTATTTTGTGTTTTTTTGTTTGCAAAAAAAATGCTTATCCAAAGTGTGATTTTCTTTGTTTTCTTGGTTTGATGTGAAGTTTAGTTCTTCTCCACGACCTTCTGTGTCTTGTCATACTAGATGGATGAACTCTTTTTCCAGCCCCATATTTTTTAAGAACAGCCCAGACAGGAGCCCACTTAGTTTGTCGGCCCTTCTTTGCTAATGTTGCTTTTTTATTTGGATTTTTAATTCCCATTTTTACACTCCACTAATTTAAATCCAGTTTGTTCTTCTAAATCAGTTTTAATTAAATATGCTGTGAAAGTATCTTCCGAAATAACTACTGAAGCCAACCCTTTTTTTTGAAAAGGTTTATTTGAAACAAATATCTGGATATCCTCTATATCATAACATGTGACTTTTAGTAAATTTTCATCCACATAAATCAATTCTGAATCCCGCTCATCATAATGTTCTTCCATATATTTAAAAAATTCTTTACTAGGATTTTTTTTATTCAAGTCAAAAGGAACTACTGTATATTTTTGCATCATTTTATATCCTCCAAAAATTCCTTACCTCTCTCTGTTAATTGTCTTCCAAGTCTTTTTGCTTTTGCACCTTTCACTGCTTTAGCAATTTCAGTAAAACCAGCTTGGTCTGCTTGTTGAAGAATTGTTCTGATTATTTTTCCTCCAGCTTTCTTGAATGTTTCTGGTTGATAACCTCTATTCTTTTTACTTCCATATTTAGTTCTTAATCTAACAACTCCCACATTTTTCCTTTTGTAAATTTGTCTTAATATACTGGCGGATCTTTTATACCAAAAATCTGGATCATCAATTGGTCTTTCTTTTGCTGGACCAGACTTAATTAATGTTGACCATTCAGGCTGTTTAAATTCTGGAATTTTTTTCAAAGCCTCAGCTAATTTAATATTATATTCTTGGGCTCCAATATCATAAACTATCATTTTATTAGATCATTCCTTTCGGAATTAGATTGGCTTAAGCCATTTAATCTATAATTTTAGGAGAAAAGAGGTTTATAAAATTATCTCCTCGCCTTTCGCCACTTCTTTATAACTATTTTAAAACCAATAACTCTTGCAGTATAATATTCTCCTAATTTTTTAAGAATCTCTTCAGAATATTCTTTTACTCTGGTTTTATCATGCCCTGCCGACTTTAAAACAGAAATCTTAACATTTTTATTTTTCTTAAAATGGTTTTTCAGTGTTTCAATAAAATTATCTGTCAAACCTTGTTTGCCTAATTGAACTTGTCCAGTTGTCATTTTATTAATCTAAATCAAAATAGTTTTTATATCTTTAGAATAAGATTTATAAATATCAAATTCATTTTATTAAAATGAAAAAGGGAGCTGTGTGTGTTATTTTTTTAGTATTAATTTTATTCATATCTAATTTTGCTTCTGCTTATTCTTTTACAGCGAGAGTTGTGGATGATGTAAAAATAAGTTTTTCCAGAGGAGATAAAAAAGTAGTGCAGGCTTTAGAAGTAAGAGAAAAAGAAATTGATTCTGCAATCGAGAATGTTAAAAATGGAGAGATAGATAAAGCAATTAAAAATCTGGAAAGAGCAAAAGAAAAATTAGAAATTGTTCAGGAAAAGGCGACTCCAAATATTTGCGATGAAGTAGACAAAAGTGTAGATGAAGTCACTAAAAAAATTATAGAGAATAAAGATATCAACCCTGAATTTAGTGAACATTTTGAAAATTATATTATAGAAGAAGAAAAAACAAAACTTTCTGCTGAGCGTTCAGAAAAACTTTTTGAATATTGTGAGGAACTTGCTAAGCAGGATTATGAATTAATGTTGCAGGATGAGAAATGTAATCCTGATAATGCCCCTGACTGGCTTGAAGATGAAATTGATGATAAAATAGAAGAATACGAGGAAGAATCTGTAGAAAAAATGTTAGAGATATTTACAACTTGTATAAATAATCCAAGAGAATGTGATTGTTCTGAAATTCCAATTGCTTCTGAAAAAAATAAATGTGAGAAAGGGAAAGCACTTGCAATTCGGTGTGAATTTCAAAAGGATGAATCTGCATGCAGAGAATTAGATAAGTTAGATATTGAAATGCCAAGTAATCTTCCTAAATTTTTGCAACCTCTTTTTAAAAAGAAGTTAAATGATGTGATTGACAAAAAGGAAGAAGAAATGTTTGATAAATTTGCTCCAAGAGAATGTATTGAAGCAGGAGCAACAACAAGAGAAGAGTGCGAAGCAATTATGATGGAAAAATTTGCTCCAAGAGAATGTATTGAAGCAGGAGCAACAACAAAAGAAGAATGTGAAAAAATTATGTTTGCAATTCATGGAGCCCCTCCAAATGAATGTATGGAAAATGGGGAGTTCATAGGACCCGAAGCTTGCAACGAAAAAATGGTTAGTTCTGGTATGATTCCAAAAGAATGTATTAAAGATGGTAAACCAATTTCTCCAGAAGAATGTGAAGCAGTTATGAGGGAGAAAGGTATGATGAGAAGTCCACCAGAATGTGAAGGTCTTAGCCCAGAGGAATGTAATGAACTTATGAGAGAAAGAGGACCACCCCCAGAATGTGAGGGACTTTCTAAAGAAGAGTGTGACCAGATGATGAGAGAAAGAGGTATGGAACCAAGAATGCAAACTGTATCTTCTGTAGCTTGGGGTGGTGATAAAATAATTCCTCAAGAATGTGTTGGCATGAGTTTTCAGGAATGTGAAGATTATCTTATGGGAAATTATATGCCTCAGGAATGTATAAATGCAGGTGCTTTAACACCAGAAGATTGCAAGAGAATTATGTTGCCTGAAGAATGTAAGCAAGCTGGCGCATTAACTCCAGAAGAATGTGGAGCAATTATGATAAATAAGGGCATGCCACAAGAATGTCAGGATGCAGGAGCATTAACTCCAGAAGCATGTGCAAAATTAATGTCAAAAAATATAATGGTTGGGGCTACCCCTGGAAGCGAAGTCGATTATCTTAATAAAAAAGGAATTAGTTTTGATGAAATTCCAGATGTTTGTGTAAGTGGTTCAAATTTTATAAGAAGTATGGGATGTGATGAAGCATTGGCAGGAATGGGAATAACTCTTCCTCCCCCAAAAGATATTTCCAATATCCCTCAAGAATGTATTAAAGATGGAGTCCCAGTTTCGCCTAAGGAGTGCCAGATGATTTTACAAAATAGAATGGTAAATGAGAATATTCCTGAAATTTGTAGGGAAGCAGGAATTACAAATCCAGAAGAATGCGGAAGACTTTTGAATAAAGAAAGGAGAAATGCAGGAATGGGAATGCAGGATTTACCCCCAGAATGTTTTAGTATGTCAGTATTAGAATGCAAAATATTTATGGATGAACATGGCATGGAGAAAGTGGATGTTATGGGAATAATGAAAAGGTGGGGCGACAAACCAACACCCCCCGAAAAGGAATGTGAAGAAGGAGATGTGAAAACAAGAGATTGCGGTGAAGGAATCGAAATAACAGAGTGTATGTGTGAGAATGGCATATGGATATGTGCTGATATTGTTTGCCCAAAATTTGCTCCTAAAATAATCCAAGAAGAACCTATTCAAGGAGAACAAGAATGTGAAGAGGGGGAGAAAACAATGAGAGACTGTGGTGATGGAATTGAAATAGTTGATTGTATGTGTGTTGATGGTGCGTGGGCATGTGCAGATATTGCTTGTCCAACATTTGAACCAATAGTTAATGTTCCAATAGAATGTGCTGAAATGGGTATAGATGATGAGGCAGCATGTGAAATAGTTATGTCAAAGATTAATGAAGAGAGAATTAAGAATGGGGACCAAATGATAGTAGATGATGAAGGAAATGAAAATTATATTTCAGATGATGAGATAAACAAGATTGTAGATGAGGCAGAAAAAACCATAGATGAATATGAACCTGATTTAGAACAGGCAGAAGAAATGAAAGATGAGATTGAAGTTATTGAAAGAGATATTGTGGTGTTAGAAGAAAAGACAGTGGAAGTAAGGGAAGTTTTAGAAGTAGAAGAAAGTTCTCCAGAACCAGAAGAAACTGCTCCTGAGCCAGAGCAAGAATCTGCACCAGAACCTGAATCATCTCCAGAGCCAGAATCAGCCCCAGTAACAGGAGAAACAATTAGAGAAATTCAATCACAAGATAATTTTTTAACAAGATTTTTTAGAAAGATTTTCGGATAGTTATTCTTTAAATTTTTCAATATCCACTTTTTTTGCTTTAATTTTTTTTGGTTTCTTTATACCAAAAGTTCCAACTTTCATATTTTTTTCTTTGTAAATATTTTTGCCTTTGAAATTGTGAATTATCACATCTTTTTTATTGTCTCTCCAATCTTGACTATACCCTGCACAAATAACAGCAGATTCTTTTATATCTTTTTTATTTGGTTTCAAATTATCAATCACACAAAAAGGACTTCCAGGAGCCGAAGTATGCAAAATAATATTTTCTTTCCCAATAAATTTTTTTACAAGTTCTTCATTTTGCTCGGCATTTTTTCCAACTAAAACTTTTGTCCCAGATTTTAATGTTATTTCTCTAAATTTCATTTAGTTAACCACCTATCCACAATTTTCAAACATTTTTGTTGATTAAGCCAGGTAAGTTTTTTCATAGCTGTTTTAAAATTTTCCCACTTATATTTTGAATGTTCTAATTTGTCTATTTTTATTTTTGCTTTTTTAATCATAACAGCATAAAGCACATATGTTTGCCCAAGAATCCCGTCTCTGTCTAGAAGTGTTTTTTCATATTTATATTTACCAGAAACATCAAATTTCTTTATTTTTATCGGTTCTAAACCTGTCTCTTCTTTTATTTCTCTTTTTAATGCGTCCAAAATTCTTTCATCTTTTTTCACTCCTCCTTTTGGAAATTCCCAACCTTTCCAATGAAGTTTCCTTTTAAAAATAGAATATTTTACTCTCCCTCTGCAATCAATTGCATAAGTTACACAGAATATGCCTTTTCTATATTTAGATGCCATCTTATTTCCACTTCACCAAAGCTTCCTTTAATTCTTCATGTGTTTCAGAATATTTTTTTAATGTTCTCCTCTTTAAAACAGCATCAACAGCTTGTCTCATGGCTTTTGCTCCAGCTTCTGTTCCAGATGGATGTCCATGAATTCCTCCACCAGCTTGTATCACCAAATCTTTTCCAAGATGTTTTATGAGGAATGGAACATGTCCAGGATGCAAACCTCCAGAAGAAACAGGGAAAACAGATTTGATATTAAACCATTTCTGGCTTAATCTTTTTTGGTTAGCCTTAACTTCGTCCATTGAAATTTCCTCTGCAATATCTTCAATGTCTTTGATGTCTCCATCAAGTTTTCCAATCCCAGTTCCAATATGAATCTGGTCAACCCCAATTAGTCTCGCAAAATCTGAAATCACCATCATGCTAATCCCGTGTTCTGGATTTCTGTCAAACGCAGCATGCATTGCTCGATGAGCATGAATTGCCATTTTAAAATTACTTTCACGAAGAGTTTGTAAAGCCGCCCAACCAGAAGTCAAAATATCAATCATAATATATTTGCTCCCTTGTTTTTCAGCAAGTTGCGCCCTCTTTATCATTTCTTTAGTTTCAGCTGTAACATTAACAAGATAAGCTTTTTTCTCCCCAGTTTCTTTTTCAGCTTTATCAGCCATCTCTAAAGTTTTCGCGAGTCTCTTTTCAAATTCATTAAATTTTTGCGAAGACAAATTTTCATCATCTTTCACAAGGTCACAACCCCCAATCCAAGATTTATATGCTGATTGTGCATGGTCTTTTGTGTTCAATCCCAATTTGGGTTTTATGATTGTTCCAACCAATGGTCTTTTTTTAACTCCCATCATTTTTCTAATATCTTTAATTCCATACTTTGGACCAGCAAAACTTTTCAAGATAGATTTAGGAAAACTAACATCTTCTAAACGAATAGATTTGACAATTTTCATTCCAAAAATATTTCCTGCAACACTTGAAAGAATATTCGGTACATTGTCTAGTTCAAAAAGCTCCTGAGGATAAGCTACTTTTATCCAGTTCCCTTTGATGGAAAAAACCTTTGCCCTAAGTTTTTCAACATAATTCTTGCTCTTAACTTTAGTCCATGTTCCAATACTTGATTCTAAAGCAACAGTATTTGCTGCTTTTTCCATAGAAACGCGATTAGGGGAAATTCTAAATAAGCAAACCAAATCATTTTTTGGCTTATACTTTAAATCAATGAATTTAAAATTTTTTTTCACCATCTTTTTTCTCCAATCATTATAATTTCTCCACCCTTGTCCCAGCCTTAGTATCTTTTAAACTATAGCCAAGTTTATTAATCTTTTCTCTTATTTTGTCTGCTTCATCCCAATCTTTATTTTTCCTCGCTGTTTCTCTTTCCCTAATAAGTTTTCCCAGTTCTTTAGAAATTTCAATTTTTTCTTTTTTCAATAAATCTAAACCAAAAACTTCGTCCATTTTTTTTATTGTGTTAATTTTGCCTTTGGCTTTTTCATCACGCACAAGTTTCCACAAAATCTGCAATGCAACAGGCATATTCAAATCATCATTAATTGCAGAATCAAATGCTTTCAAATATTTTTCATTTATTTTTTTATCATTTGAAATTTCCGAAATTATATTCTTTAATCGCTTATATGCGATTTGTGCTTTTTTCAAAGTATCCAAAGAAAAATTTAATTGTTTTCTATAATGTGTCGTCAAACATAAATATCTATACTCAAGAGGATTAAATTCTTTTTTTTCTAATTCAGATAGAATATAAATCCCTCCCCTGCTCTTTGACATTTTTTCTCCTTTAAACAAAAGCCATCTTGAGTGAAGCCAATAGTTCACAAATTTTTTTCCTGTCGCAGCTTCGCTTTGAGCAATTTCATTTGGGTGGTGAACTGAGATATGGTCTTCGCCTCCAGTATGAATATCAAAAGTTTCCCCTAAATATTTCATTGACATGGCTGAACATTCAATATGCCATCCAGGAAAACCAATTCCCCAGGGTGAGTTCCATTCTTGTTGTCTAACCCCTGGCTTTTCAGAAAATTTCCAGAGAGCAAAATCAGTTTTGTTTTTTTTCTCTTTAACTTTAACTCTCTTTCCTGCCTGAAGCCCTTTAATATTTAGTTTTGCAAGTTTTTCATAATCTTTAAATTTAGAGGTATCAAAATAAATCCCATCAGAAGTTTTGTAAGTATATCCTTTTTTTTCCAGTCTTTTTATTAATTCAATTTGTTCTTTAATATGTTCTGTTGCCTTGCACCAAATATTTGGCTCTTGAATATTTAATTTTTTCAAATCATCTCTAAAAAGTTTCAAATAATAATCTGCAATTTCCTTAGCTTTTTTGCCTTCTTTCCTTGCAGCTTTTTCCATTTTATCCTCGCCAACATCTGCATCAGAAGTTAGATGTCCTACATCAGTCACATTCATAACATGTTTGACTTTGTAATTATTGTATTTCAAAATTCTAATTAAATAATCCTCAAAGACATATCTAAACAGATTGCCAATATGCTGATGCGAATAAACAGTTGGACCACATCCATAAATTCCAACAACTCCCTTTTTAATTGGTTTAAAACTTTCCTTTTTTCTGCTCAAAGTATTATAAAGTTTTAATGACATAAAGAATTTAAGAAGAACTAATTTAAAAATTTAAGTTATTTTGCTTTTATAACTAAATCCACATCAACTGTAGAGCCATAGGTATCTGAACCTTTTTTCATATTTATAGAATATCTAATTCTGCAAGGTGGAGCAGTTTCAGGAAGTTCAAATCTTACAAAAATAGGATTTTCCATAATACTTCCTGCAGGAATTTGAATATTACTTCTTGTTCTACCAAGAGCAATATAATCTTCTGCTTCAAGAAGCTGTAAATTACAACTTACTTCTTCTGCTTTTATTTCATATGAAAATTCTGCTGATTCATCTCCAACATTTCTTACTGAAAGTCCAAATCCAAGACTGTCTTCCCCTTTTTTAATTATTATCTCTCTCGTTGAGGGATAAATAACAATTTTCTTTGAACTGTCTTCTCCAAACAATTTATTAATTTCACTTTTAACAGCAGCATCAATTCCATCAATATTCTCGGTAGCACCAGTAAAAATCCTGCTCACAAAATATCCTCCAAGAATTAAAACCATTGTAAGAAGAACTATTGTAACAAGAGTCCCCATAGTCATTTGCATCTGCGCCTTTTTGTGGTTTATCATTTTAAATTGGAAATTGTTTTAAAAAATAGGAGTATACAACTTTAACAAGTAAAACCCACCATACAATATTAGAAACAAATCCAATCACATTAATAATAATCCCTCTTTTTCCAAACTTTGTTGGATTTCTTTTTTGTTGTAAAATGCAAAATATAAAACCCACTATGGAAGTTAAAATTCCTACAAAAGGGGTAAAAAGTAGCAATACTAAACTAGTAATCCCTAAAGTAAATCCAGCAATTCCAAGAGTATTTGATTTAGTTTTTTTATCCACTTCTTTTTTTTCTTTTTTCGCCATGTTCTAATTTAGTTAAACAATTTTATTTTATAAATGTTTTTGATTTCTAATCAAATGGGAATGGGGGTAACTCGAGCCCACTCTCGCAGTTATTTATTATTCAAAGTCTGCTCGTGTAAACTCTCGGTCAAACCATCAAATAATTTTGAATTTTGTCCAACACCCTGCAGAATTCTTCATTGTTTAATACCTGAATAACGTCAGAATTCTAAAATGGGAATGGGGGGAGTCGAACCCCCGACACCATGATTTCTGATCCCCTTCTGTTTTAAAGGAGGTTGACTATCAAGGAACCTTGGTTCCTTACATCTTCAGTCATGTGCTCTCCCGCTGAGCTACATTCCCATGGAAAAAATTAGTTTATTGTCTTTAAATGTTTTTGGTTAAGATAAATTATAATTATAATTAGATTTAACTTCTTCAAAGAAATAAAAAAACATTCTTGAGGTATCCTCGCTTAATTTTATATACCTTCTAATAATAATTTGATGATGAACAAAGAAATTATTTTTGAACTCAAAAGAAAGTCAGTTCATCTATTTTTGGTATCATTTATTTTAATCTATGTATTTATTAACAAATATTTTGGCCATAGACTTGCTATTTTTTCTTTAACATTTTTGTTGATATTTTTATTAGTCATAAAATTTATTAGGGTGGATAGGCAAAGAAAAATTCCCATTTTTCACATTCTCTGGAGAAAAAATGAAAAAAACTCCTTGTCTGGAGATATTTATTTTCTTCTTGGTGCTATCATAGCATTTTCTGTTTTTGATTTTGAAATCGCTCTCGTGGCATTACTAATGACAATTTTCGGTGATTTAACAGCATCATTAGTTGGAGTAAGTTTTGGAAAACATTGGCTTAAAAACATCCCGAAAACTGCGTGGGAAGGGATAATAGCAGAGTTTGGTGTTAATTTGATCATAGGATTTATTTTCTTACCAAATTTGATAATCATATTATTCATGGCTTTCATTGCAACATTTATAGAAACAATTTTCCTATATGCAGATGATAATTTGGTCATTCCAGTATTTGCAGGATTTGGGGGACAAATAGTTTTAGTTTTTTTAAGACTCATCGGAATGATATAAAGACCGTAAATAAAAAAATGTAAGTTGGGAATAGGCCACCTTCTGTCGAACTTTGTTTCTTTAAAGACAAACAGTTCGTGTTAACATTCAACTATGCGTCTCAAGGACTTGCACCAGTCAAGATGCTCGTTTCATCAAATCCCTCGCTTCAAAGTTCCACACAAGTTTCATAACTCAGCAAGGGCTGTGGCGTTTCTGTAACAGAGCTTTGCCTCACGACAATTCACTTTCATGAATGACTTATAATTGGTGGGCAGACCTTCCTAAGAATTCAGCAATCATGTTTTATTGCTTATCTACTTAAAGACCGAATCCCGAAATTAACTACCCAACTTACAAAATCAGAGAGCATAATCTCTTTAAAAATTCTTTGGTTCCTTGTCAATAAATTAATAAATCTAAATTTCTTCATCCTTAAATGGACGAGGTGAACAATAACAATAATACTTATCACACAAAAAGCAAGGAAAATCTTTTTGATGAATTCAAAACTTCTGATAGTGGTTTAACAAAAGAGGAAGCACGCAAAAGACTTGAAGAAACTGGGCCCAATAAGATATCTAAAAAAAAGAAAATTTCCCAGATTTTCATTTTTTTTAAACAATTTCACAGCCCATTGATTTATATTTTATTTGTGGCGATGATTATATCTTTTGTGTTTGACCACATGATTGATGCTTATGTTATTCTTGCAGTTGTTTTAATTAACGCCAGCATTGGATTTATCCAAGAACGAAAAGCAGAAAGAGCAATTGATGCTTTGCAAAAATTAATTGTATCTTATGCAAAAGTTTATAGAGATAATGAAATAGTCAAAATTCCTTCCTCACAAATTGTGCCAGGAGATATTATTTTTTTAGAGGAAGGCGATAAAATTCCTGCTGATGCTCGTCTTTTAGAACTGAAAAACTTTCGGACACAAGAGTCATCTTTGACAGGAGAATCATTTCCACAAGAAAAAAAATTAAGAATTTTGGATAAAGATATTTCTTTGGGGGATAGAACAAATATGGTTTTTATGAGTACTCTGGTTGTTTCTGGAGAAGCAAAAGCTTTAGTTGTCGCAACAGCAGACAAAACAGCTATAGGACAAGTAGCAGAATCAATCCAAGAGATAGTAAAACCAAAAATGCACTTCAACAAAAAAGTAACTCAGTTGGCAATCCAAATGGCGATTTTTGCTTCAATCGGAGCAGTACTAACTTTTATCATAGGATTTTTTATTAATAAACTTGAATTCTTTGATATATTCTTGTTCACAATTGCATCTTTGGTTTCAGGAATCCCTGAAGGTCTCCCTGCTGTTTTAATAATCGTACTGGCAATTGGTGCAAGAAGAATGGCGACGAGAAATGCAATAATTAGACATTTGCCAGCTGTAGAAACTCTCGGAGTCTCGACAGTAATCGCAACAGATAAAACAGGAACACTAACACAAAATTCAATTACAGTTGAAGAAATAATAACTCCAGATGGAGAATTTAATGTGACAGGAGATGGATGGCAACCATTAGGCAGATTTTTTCAAAATAAAAAACCAATTAATTCTCTGAGTGTCCCAATTTTAAAAAAAATATTTTCAATTTCAACATTATGTAGTAAGGGAAAACTTTTGCAGAAGGATGGTGGTTATGAAGTTGTTGGGGATCCAACAGAAGTTTCATTAGTTGTGCTCGCAAAAAAAGCAGGAATAACTGCACAAAAATTATCTGAAAAACTTATTGACGATTTTCCTTTCAGTTCTGAATTAAAATTTCGGGCGAGTTTGATCGAGTCTGCAAAAAAGAAACAGTTGTATTCTGTAGGAGCATTTGAAACCATCTTGAATAAATCTTCAGATTTCTTAAAGGATGATAAAAAAACCAAAATGAATGATAGCACAAGAAATGAATTTTTAACAAAAGCAGAAAAATTGGCAAGAAAAGGAATGCGAGTTTTAGCATTAGCATATAGAGATATGCCTAATCAAACAGATTCTGTTTCTGCAAATTTAGTTATGAATCTGATTTTTGTTGGTTTGGTTGGAATGAAAGACCCTCCAAGACCAATGGTAAAACAAGCAATTCAAAAAGCAAAAGATGCAGGAATTAGAGTTATTCTAAAAACTGGCGACCATAAGGAAACAGCCATAGCAATTGCAAAAGAGATTGGTTTAGTAAAAGGAAAAACAGAAGCATTTACTGAAAAAGATTTGAAAGATTTATCTGATGAGGAATTTAATGAAGTTGTAAAAAGAGTTAATATTTTTGCGAGAGTAACACCAAAAATGAAAATGAAAATAATTAATGCTTTACAGGAACAAGGAGAAATTGTTGCTATGACTGGGGATGGAGTAAATGATGCACCTGCGTTGAAAAAAGCAGACATAGGAATCGCCATGGGAATTATTGGGACAGATGTGGCAAGAGAATCAAGTGAAATTGTTTTGGCAGATGACAATTTTTCTTCCATTGTAAATGCAATTGAAGAAGGCAGAATTGTTTTCCAAAATGTTCGGCGTACAAGTTTTTATTTGATTACTACAAATGTTGCAGAAGATGTTACAATCGTATCTTCTTTGGCTATGGGATTGCCTTTGCCTATGTTGCCAATCCAATTACTTTATCTAAATCTAGTTACAGATTCCCCTCCAGCTCTGGCCCTTGCTATGGAACCTGGGCACAAGGGAATTCTCAATCAACTTCCAAGAAACAAAAAAGAAAGAATTTTGAATAAAGAATTAATTCCTTTTTTATTGTTAACAGCTGGTTTAATGGTTTTAGGAACAATTCCTTTATTCCGATATTTCTTACCACAAGGTCTGGATAAAGCAAGGACAGTTGGATTTTTATCTATGTCAATGTTCCAACTTTTTAATGTTCTTAATATGCGTTCTTTAAAAAAATCAATATTTAAAATAGGATTCTTCTCAAATAAATGGGTGATTTTAGCTCTCGCAGTTTCGCTATTAATGACCTTAGGAATAATCTACCTCCCATGGATTTCTGGAATTTTCCAGTTTGTTCCATTAAAAATAAAAGAGGTTGGTATAATCACCTTAGTAGCAAGTTCGGTTTTTGTTTTTGCAGAAGTTTATAAAAAAATCAGATACAATCTCCACAAAAATTAAATTTCTTTATGTCACGGGGGTTTTGTTTTTTTCATTGTAGCTCTTTTTGATTATTTTAACAAAGAGCCTGTCATTTTGAACTAACATATTTAAATGGACTGTTCCATCATAGTGTTAGGATTATCAAGACTCTTTGTTTGAATGAAGATAAACGTTGTCAATTCGCTTATCAACAAATATCATAAAGAAAACTCTTTTATAAGCAATCTGAAGCAGAAATAAGTAAATAAAATATATAGTAATCCTCTGTATTTCTCCACATATATCTTTAAATAAATAAAAAAAAAGATTAAATTATGTATGATTGGATAATAGCAAACAAAGAATTGTGCAAGGTTTTTTACCTTTTGACAGTCGCTGTTATATGCACAATTATAGTGCTAAAGGCAGATAGGCTTTTCAGAATTAGTTTGCATCCAGGAATAAGATATTTTAGAAATGCATTCTTTTTTTACGGAATAGCATTCATTACGAGATATTTTCTTGGAGCGAATTTTCTTTCAGCTTATGTAAATTTTAATCCTTATTTGATAAATTCTTTATTTGAATTTTTCCTTATCATGGCTGGATTCTCTTTGTTTTATAGTCTTTTATGGAAAAAATTTGAATCATCTAAGATGGCTTTTAGTTCCTTATTTAATTTCAAGATTATAATCTTTTATTTTATGGCTTTTATGATTGTAATATTAGATAATTTGTGGGGAACATATGCGTTTATGTTTTTTTCACAGATTATTCTTTTTAGTTGTGCATCTGTAATAAGCTATATAAATTATAAGAAAAATGGAGCACAACATAAATTTTTAGGATTTTATTTCATCGCAATGTTACTAAATCTTTTTGCATGGTCATTAAACGCCCTCGTTGCATTATATTTTAATTGGAATAAAATAATGTTGATGAATGTTTATGTGCTTAATATAATAATCTTCTTACTATTCTTGGTGGGTGTAATTAAAGTTACTAAGGTTAAATAAAATGATGAAAAAAAGAAGCAGATTAAATGTAATCAAGGATATTATTGAAGCGATTCAAAAGAATCGCCATATAAAACCAACCAGATTGTTATATGCTTCTAATTTATCTCCTCAAATGTTTAAAGAATATGTAAATGAATTGATTACTAAAAAATTCATTATGCTAGAGATAGATGAAAAAGAAAAAAAAACTTTTTCTTTGACAAAAAAAGGTCAGGAATTTTTGCAGGAATATAAAGTCCTAGAAAATTTTGTGGAGAACTTTGGATTGTAATCAAACGAAAATAGTAGATATCCATTTTCCAACAAAATGAGTCACAACTATAACAATTATTGCGATTAACAAATGTTCAGTAATTGCTTTTTTTGGATTTTGTTTTTGTTTCTTGGAAATATAAAAACTAAATATTGTTAGTAAAGACAATCCCCAAATCACACTAACTATTATTGCTGTCTGCAAACTTAATATTAAAATAGGAATAATAAAAGTTAATGCAAAAATAAATTTGAAAAAGAAAGTTGAACCTGTAATTTCCCATATGTGTTTCCTAGTAGTTCTCTTTTTTCCTGCCTCTTCTGAAATGTGTATTCCCAATGCATCTGAAAGTGAATCTGCTATCGCTATGAATAAAATTCCTCCAAGAACAACCATCTTTGAATGAGTTCCTGAATTTAATCCAACCATTAAACCAAGAGTCGTTATGATTCCTGATGTCAAACCAAAACCTAACCCCTTTCTTATAGAAATTTTCATATGTTACAAAACAAAAAGATATTTAAAAAATTATGGAATGAAAAGAATTAAAAAAGATGTTTCCATTAAAATTATGAAAGGAGGTAATAATTATGAAGAACATATTTTTAGTCAGCTTCGTAATAATTTTGTTAACTATGACTTTTTCAGTAGTACAAGCAGACAGTGAAGGAATGCAGGTAGGAGAAGGAGAAAAAGTTAATGTTCAAACAGGGAATTATGTTGGCGAACAAGGAGAAGCCATACAAATTCAAATGAGAGAACAAAATCAGTTTGAATTAAGAGTCGGCAACACAACTGCAGATTGTGATTGTGAATTAGTGAGAGAACAAGTTCAGAATAAAACAAGATTATATGCAAAATTGTCTAATGGAGAACATGCTGAAATAAAAGTTATGCCAGATAGAGCTTCTGAAAATGCTTTGCAAAAATTGAAACTTGCAAATTGTGGAGAAGACTGCACTATTGAATTAAAAGAAGTTGGCGTTGGTACACAAGCAAAAATGGCTTATGAACTTACAACAGAAAGAAGTGCAAAAGTCTTTGGATTGTTTAGGGCAAGAATGGAAGTTAAAGCACAAGTTGATGCAGAAACAGGAGAAATTGTAAGGGTAAGAAAACCTTGGTGGGCATTTTTAGCTTTTGAACCAGAAGAATAAATTTACTTTTTATTTTTTTATTTTTTTTAAATTTATTTTTTTTAATCTTTTTAATCTTATAATTGAATCTATAAAGAAAAAGAAATACAATCCCCCAATTACATAAATCAAAAAACTAGATTTTATGAAATTTAAAAAAACATAGTAATGTGGGAAAATACAAAAATAAAATAAAACAGAAGCAATAAAGAAATAAATAGAGTGAGAAAGACAAATTATTCCTTTGTAATCTAATTTGTCATATTTCCATAATCTTAAACCAAAATAATTCAAGAGTATAAGCCCAGACAATAATTCTATAAAAACATTAGAAAAAAAGAATAAAATTAATTTAATAAATAAGTTTATTTCAAGAAATGAAATTACAATGATGGATAATGCGCCAAATCCATATATTGGTAAATAAGGTCCTTTGAGAAAACCAGGATTAAAAAATTTCTTCCCAAATATTTTAAAGGAATCTGGATTAATTAGTTTTTTATATTTTGAAAAAAAATTATATTTTGCGAATTCAATAACCCACCCAGCAAAACTAGCAACGATAAAAATAATTAGAATATCACCTATCAATGTGTCTATAATTTTAATGACCTCTTTTTTAATACGTCACGATATTTTTTAAATTCTTCTTTTTGATTTAAGAAATTTGTATAGAAAATTCTAAATAATTTAAAATGAGGGAGAATTTAAAAATGCTATTTCCCCCAAATAATTTATGGGAATTAAAGGTACAAAAATTCATGGGAAACTTAAACTTAAGGGAAGACCAAAAGAGATGGCAAAAGCAGAAATAATGATCATGAAACAGAAAGAAAGGTCTGAAGATAGAAAGAGAAGAAGAACATTTTTTAATCTGTTGGATTTTATTATAATAATAGCTTTCGGATTAGCAATTTATTCTGTTTATAACTTAAATTATGTTAATGCTATTTTATTTTTAGTAATTGGTGGTTTGCCTTTAGCTTATTTTATAGTTAGAAGAATTCTGAAGAAAAAGAAGAAAAGAAAATGAAATGGAAATGTTTAAGTTGTAGATAAACCTAAGATTGGAGGAGATGATTAAGGGAATATGGCTGTATCAAATATAATTCATTCAATAAGAAACATAATGAGAAAAGATCCTGGTGTAGATGGAGATGCTCAAAGAATTTCTCAAATGACTTGGATGATTTTTTTAAAAGTTTTTGATGCGATGGAAGAAGAAAAAGAAGCAGAGAATTCAAAATATAAATCTCCTTTGTCGGAGGAGATTAGATGGAGAAATTGGGCATCAAATGAAGAAGGAATAACTGGAGATGAACTTTTAGATTTTATTAATGAAGAAGTTTTTGAAAAAATAAAGAATCTTGATGTTGAAATAAGTAGAAAAGCAATGATTGTTCGCCAAGTTTTTGAAGACACTTATAATTATATGAAGAACGGAGTTTTGGTTAGACAAGTTATTAATGAAATAAATAAAATAGATTTCACTTCTTCTAAGGATAGGCATTTGTTTAATGATATCTACGAAACAATTTTAAAGGAATTGCAAAATGCTGGAAGTGCGGGAGAGTTTTATACTCCAAGAGCTGTTACCCAATTTATTGTAGATATGGTTAATCCTAAATTAGGAGAAATTGTTTTAGACCCTGCTTGTGGAACTGGAGGTTTTTTGATATCATCTTTAGAAAATATGAAAAAAGAAGTGGATAATGTTGAAGAGTTACAAACATTAGGAAAAAATATTAGAGGTATTGAGAAGAAACCTTTACCTCATTTACTTTGCATAACCAATTTGATTTTACATGATATTGAAGAACCAAACATAAGACACGATAATTCTTTATCTAAACCATTAAGAGAATATTCTTCTAAAGATATGGTTGATTGTGTTGTAACCAATCCTCCTTTTGGTGGAGCCGAAGAAGATGGAATTGAAAAAAATTTCCCTTCAGAACTTCAAACAAGGGAGACAGCTGATTTATTTTTAGTTTTAATTATGAAATTATTAAGAGAGGAAGGAAGATGTGGTTTGGTTTTACCCGATGGTTTTTTGTTTGGAGAAGGTGTTAAAACGAGAATAAAAGAAAAATTATTATCTGAATTTAATTTACATACAATTGTTCGTTTGCCTAATGGAGTTTTTAGCCCATACACTGGAATTAGAACAAATTTGTTGTTTTTTGAAAAAGGAAAACCGACAAAAAATATTTGGTATTTTGAACATTTTCTACCTGAAGGATATAAAACTTATAATAAGGGAAAACCAATTCAACTTAAAGAATTTAATTTAGAAAAAGAATGGTGGGAAGATAGGGAAAATAAAAAGTTTGAAAAAAATTGTTGGAAAGTTTCAATAGATGAAATTCAAAAAAGAAATTATAATTTAGATGTTAATAATCCAACTTTAAAAAAAGAGGAAGAGAATCTTAGTTCTAAAGAGATTTTAGAAAAATTAGAGAAAAGTTTTGAGAAGAGTAAAGAATTAATTGAAAAAATTAAGGGAGAGATTTAGATGAAAACTAGAAAAGATTATGATTATTATATATTTCTAGATTATTCTGAAGATTTGATTGGGTATAATATTATTGAACAGAAAAAGATTGGTGAATTATTACCTAAGATTTTAAGGTTTGAACATTATAAAGGTCGACGAAATAGAAAGATATATTTGAAACATATAAACTACACAATTAAACGGGAAAAGATAAAATCATACTTTGAAAAAACTAAAATCGAGGAGTCGAGAAAAAATATAGAATTATTTACTGAAGTATTAGAATTTATTAAAAAACATGAAAATTGTATTATTTTTTTGTCTGTTGATGATTATCAATTTAAGAAATTGAGAAAATTACTTTTTTTGATTAATGGAAAAAATATTGATATTAGAAAAGAAAGTCAACTGAAAAAAGGAACTCCTGAGTATCAAGTAAGTTTGGTGATTGATAATTTATTAAATATTGAGAGGAGAAAACAAAGGTAAAATAGAATTGAGGATTCGTCTAACCTACTGGCGACACGAGGTCGTCTTCGTCAGAATCCCTCCATCTATTTATGATATATTAAGAAAAATGAAATATTTAAACTTTTTGGTGTGGGAGGAATGAGAAGATGAAAAATAGAATTTCCTCTTTTCTAAAAGAAAGAGAAGATAGATTTAAGCCAAATGAAGCCAACAAATTAGGTTTGATGAGATTAAATAAAATAGATTTTTCTGGCAAAATTCATTTAGTAGAAAAGCCAACAAATACAAATATGATTTTAGTTAAATCTGGAGATTTGGTTATTTCAGGAATTAATGTAGAGAAGGGAGCCGTTGCGGTTTACCAAGGCGAGGAAGATATTTTGGCAACAATACATTATTCTTCTTATGAGTTTGATGAAAGCAAAATTGATATTAATTATTTTAAATGGTTTTTGAAAAGTGATTCATTTAGAAAAATTGTCCAGAGTCAAACACGAGGGGGGATAAAGACAGAATTAAAATCAAAGAAATTCTTACCTTTAGAAATAGATTTGCCAGATTTAAAATCACAAAAACAAATCCTCACGAAAATAAATTCTATAAAAAATGAAATCAAAGAATTAGAACAAACTATTTCCCACGATGAAAAATTATTAAAAAATCTTAAACAATCAATTCTCCAAGAAGCAGTTCAAGGGAAACTCGTTCCTCAAAATCCGAAGGAGGAGTCCGCGTTTGAATTGTTGAAGAAGATTAAGAAAGAAAAAGAGAAGTTGATTAAAGAAGGGAAGATTAGGAAGGGGAAGGAGTTGCCTCCAATTTCCGACGAGGACATTCCTTATGAATTGCCGAGGGGCTGGGAGTGGTGTAGGTTGGGGGATATTTTGGAATTAATAATGGGACAATCTCCGCCATCAAGTAGTTATAATAAAAATCATATTGGAATTCCATTCTATCAAGGAAAATCAGATTTTGGAAAAGTTTCTCCAACTCCAAGAGTTTGGTGCAATGAACCTAAAAAAATTGCAATAAAAAATGATATCTTAATTTGTGTTAGGGCACCCGTTGGACCCACAAATTTATGTCAAGAAGAATCATGTATCGGGAGAGGTTTATCCGCATTGAGACCTATCTTATTTAGTTATAATTATTTATTAATATTCTTTAAAGCAATTGAACCAGAATTTTCAAAAAAAGGTTTTGGTTCTACATTTACTGCAATAACAAAAAAAGATTTAGAGAATCAAATCATTGGATTTCCACCTCTCGCCGAACAAAAAAGGATTGTTGAAAAAGTTGATGCTCTTATGGAATTTTGTGATGAGTTGGAGTTGAAGATTGAGGCGAATAAAAAAGATAGTGAGGTTTTGATGGGGGCTGTTTTGGGGGAGGTTTTTGGGAGATGAAAACGGACGAAGAATTATTAAATTTAAATGAATCATTTGTTGAACAATATCTTTCTGAAAATGGGATTAAAGGGATATATTCTTATGCAGACCAAGTAGAAGAAAATGAATGGAAAAATATTCTTAAGCAATTTTTGAATGATACAAAAAAAGACGTCCAAATAAGAAAAGTGGTTTTTAGATGTTTAGAATTTTTAGTTTGGATAAAGAAAAATTGCTCAAATAAGATTAAAATAACTTCCAGAAAACATCAAAAAATAAATGCATTAAACCAATCAATATTAGCAAACAAGATATTCAAGTCAAATTTATCTGATAAAGATAAGTTGGAAGTTTATGCGAATATTTACTGCAACATGATGGAATCCTTTAAGAATACAATAGAAAAAGGTGTATTGGTCGAGGTTTTGAAAAAACAAAAGATTTCCTATAATAAGAATGTTTATCTTGATGATTTTTTACATGTTTTAAATTCTTTTGAAAAACAAGATAAGATTTTAGAAAATTTGTTTAATAAAAAATTTAGAAATAGTATAAATCATTCAGATTATGAAATAACTGATAAAAAAATAATTTATTATAATAGGGATATAAAACTTGGCGAATTGGCATTAGGCGATATTAAGGATAATATATTAAAAATTGGTATTCCCCTACAATTTTTTTTAGAGTTTTATTTGAGGTTGTTTAAAGAAGGGGAAGATATTTTGAGCGAGGTTTTTTGAAATGGAGAATAAAGTAAAAAGACAACATATAGTTCCAGCAACTTACTTAAGAAAATTTTGTTTTTTAGGGGAGAATAAAAAGGTTGTTTACGCATTTAATAAACAAACTAAACAAGTTATTTGCATACAACCAGAGAAAATATGCAAACTAAAAGAATTTTATGAAAGTGTTGAAGAAGAGCAAATATTAGAAGAAGTATTTTCAAGTTTTGAAAAAGAGTATAATGAAATTTTTAATAAAATTATAAAAGGAATAAATTTTCTTGACCAAAAAGATAAAGAAATAATTGCAAAATTCACTTCTCTACAATTCCTAAGAACTGAATCAAATAAAAGTTCTTGGTCAGAAATACCCAACATTTTACTTGAAACTGAAAAAAATATTGCCCCCTTATTCAAGAAACAAATTGAAGATGCTCTAAACCCAGAAACCATAAGAAAAACAAATAAAAAATTTATCCTAGAAAATTTTGAACTTTTTGCAGAAATAATTTTAGAACGAAAATGGATTTTGGTTAGAAATAAAACGAAAAAACCCTATTGGACTTCAGATAATCCAATCACATTATATAGTCCAAATAAATTTGGAGGATTGGGGTTGAAATCTCCAGAAAGTGAACTATATTTTCCCTTATCTCCAGAATATTGTTTGCTAATCTGTGACCCAGAAAAATGTAAATATTTTCCTTCCGAAATTGAATCAAAAGAAGAGAATGTAGATTTTCAAAGATGTTTGCAGGTTGATTATTCCAATAGATTTATTTTATCTAAGGAAAATGAATTTCTTACAGCACATAAAAGAATTAAGGAAGTTCCAGAAGTATCAAAATTAAATAGGTCTTCAGTCAAAAGAGTGGGTTGAACTTTAATCTAATCTAAATAAATGGGTATCTTCTCCAATATATTCGGATACAATATCATCTATAATTATTTCAAGAGCTCTTCCAAATAAATTTATTTTTCCCACTTGATAAGCCATTGCTTCCCAGATACTATTACCTTTAGAAGTTTTTTCAAGCAACTTTTCGAGTTCTTTTTCCCTGTTTTTATCAATATATTCTTTTTTTAATTTGTCCATTAATTCTTTATTCTCTATAGATTTTTCTAATATTTCTCCCATCCCCCAAGTTGTCCCATAAGTTTTAAATCCAAAAATCCAAAACCAATGACTTGTAGTTAATCCTGTAAGAATCCCATTTCTGACTAAAATAGGATTGTCTTTTTCAAAGGCTATAAAATGTTTCAGGAATAATCCTGTATCTCTAGCTAAGAGTTCTAAATAATTTTCGAAAACATTAACAAAATGAATATCTAAGTTTTTATCCTTAAATTTAAGAGGCTGATTAAGTAAAGGTTCAATAGTTGAAGTAGATTTATTTAAAGTTACAGCAACATCTTTTAGTCTCCATAATTTTTTAAAAGATTCCTTATTAAGAGGAGGTGTTTTTCTTTTTTTCTTTTTGTTTTCATTATTTTTTCTCCAAATATCCATTAAATAAATTTTTAATGTTTCCAAAATCTTATGAAGTTCAGATGATTCAAAAATTATATTTGCCATTAAATAAGGATTAGTTTCTCTAAAAAAGTCATTTAATTTTTTTGTATCCCAAAATTCTACATTTTTCATCGTGGCAGATTTAGTAAATTTAGCAAATTTATCCGTAGGCGTTTCTACATAAACATAAATTTTTCTTTTTTCTTTTCTTTCTGAAAGTTCTATTAATTGAGCCCTATCTTTCTCTTTCGGTTTTATTTTAACTGCTATTGCTATATCTTCCTTATCTTTATTAACAATAATATCTGCCCCATCTTCATTTGCCCTATCTGATTTATGATGATTTTTTATATGATAATCCAAAGAATTGAATAGGCTACATATAATTAGATGAATTTCTTCTTCAGTATAATTATTCCAAGAAATAGAAAAATTTTTCATTTCACTTCCCAACCCCATTAACCAAATACAATCTTTCTTCAATCTCTTTCACCATTTTCCTATAACCTACCTTTCCACCAAACAACTTCATAATCTCCAAAGGTCTTCCAAACTTATTCAAAGGATCAACTCTCAAAACCTCGGCATCTTCTAAATTTTCTATTCCTTCGTCGCTATATTTCTTTAGTAAGGTTTCAATAACTTCTCTTGCTTTTTGTCCGTATTTATCAAAGTAAGAATCCTTTTGGACTTTTTTTGCTCTCTCACTTCTTGTTAAAGGTTTTTTCCCATAAGCAACATGAAGAATTAAATCAAAAGGGTCGTATTGTTTTCCATTAGGAATTTGTTCTCTTAAAGCATCAAAAATAATTCCTTTTTGAGAAAGTTCTTCAATTAAAGTCCTTTTTTGGTCAAGAATATTCCATTTACTCAAAAAATCATTTAGTGTTTTATATTCGTCATTTATTTCTTTTTTTGTGTAATCAATTAATTTTTCTGTTATCAATCTTCCTGAAGGGTCAAGATATTGTTCTGATTGATTTAATACAGATACTTCTGTTTCCTTAACATAGAACTTTCTTACTTTTCCTTCTTCTTCGTAAATATTTATGTTTGGTTTATCTTGTAAAACTTTTAAATCTTCTTTAGTGATTTCTTTTGATGCTCCAATTTCAATTATTTTAACTGGGTCTCCATCAAAATCTGGGTCTGCAAATAAGTTTGTAACATTCCTAAAATCCATAATAGTAAAATGGGTTTTTCCATAATCTTCGTTTATTCTTGTTCCCCTTCCAATAATTTGTTTAAATTCTGTTGGAGAATTAATTGGGGCATCAAGGACAATTAATTTACAAGTTTGAGCATCTACTCCAGTTGTCATAAGTTTCGAAGTTGTAACAATAACCGGATATTTAGATGCAGGATCAATAAAATTATCTAATTGTGCCTTTCCAATTTTATTGTCCCCAGTTATTCTCATAACATATTTTTTATTTTTAGTATATAATTCTTTATTTTCATTAATTAATGCACGAGTCATTCTTTCTGCATGTTCAATATCAACACAGAAAACAATAGTTTTATCCATCTCACTTGTATTTTTCAAATATTCAGTTATTTTCTTTGCAACAATTTTAGTTCTTTCATCAATGACCAAAGTTCTATCAAATTCTCTATTTGTATAAACATAATCTGGAATTTCATTCCCATATTTATCTTTTTCTCCTTTCTTTGGTCTATAACCCTGAACATCTTTATTTATTGCAATCCTAATTACTTTATACGGGGCTAAAAATCCATCATCTATTCCTTGTTTTAAGGAGTATGTATAAAGGGGGTTTCCGAAATAATCAATATTTGAAACTTTCTTTGTTTCTTTAGGGGTTGCAGTCATTCCTATCTGAACAGCACTTGAAAAATATTCTAAAATTTCTCTCCAAGCAGAATCTGCTTTTGCACTTCCCCTATGGCATTCATCAACAACAATTAAATCAAAGAAATCTTTTGAAAATTGTTTGTAAATATTCTTCTCTTCCCCATTTCCAGTCATTCCTTGATAAAGAGACATATAAACTTCATAGGATTTGTCTGCTTTTCTATGCTTAACTTTTGTCATAATTTTTTTCAAAGGTTTCAAATCTTTATTCATAGGATCATCAACCAGAATATTTCTATCTGCAAGATATAGAACTCTTGGATTATGCCCTTTAGGTTTCCATTGATTTCTTAATCTCCAAATTATTTGGAAGGCTGTATAAGTTTTTCCTGTTCCAGTTGCCATTACTAAAAGTATTTTCTTTTTTCCTTTTGCAATTGACTGGATTGTTCTATTTACTGCTATTCTTTGATAATATCTAGGTTCTTTCCAGTCTGCTTCAAAATAATAATCTGTTGTGATTAAATCTTCAATATTTTCTTTAATATTATTATAAATTTTATATTTTTCCCATAAATCTTTTGGAGAGGGAAATTCTTCTAAATGTAATTCCTTATTCTCTCCTGAATTCAAATCTTGTAAGATAAATCCATCTCCATTTGAACTTAATGCGAATGGAATATCTAAAATTTCTGCATAATCTACTGCTTGTTGTAATCCGTCTCCTATTGAATGTTTATTGTCTTTAGCCTCAACAACTGCAATAGGAATATTATTTTTATAATAGAGAATATAATCTGCTTTTTTGGGAGTTC
>JAGLQB010000056.1 GCA_023137045.1 Candidatus Pacearchaeota archaeon | reverse complement strand
TCAGGAGCCGAGTATCTCGGCTTCTCATATTAATTATTCAACAGAATTAAATTTAATGGAGAACGGCGATTCCTCACCAAACTTAAAAGTTCGGGTACCCTCGCCGTAGATGTAATGGAAAATAAAAATGTCGGATGGTTGATTATTGGAATAGGAATTGTAATTGTAATTATGGTTCTTATTTTTAATTCAACTCTTAAAGAGCTTGCTACTACCTGTTGCGGTTGCGGGGGTTCTTGTTCAATGAGCGATACTGTAAGTGTTCAAACATGGATTAGTTTATGCATCGCTACTCTGATAATTATTATAGGAATATTTTTGATATTAACAAAACCCAAAGAAAAAATTATTGTAAAAAAAATTAAAGAGAGGAAAAAGAAACTTGATTTGAGTGGCTTAGATAAAAAAGAGAAAAGAGCTATTGAGTTATTGCAGAAAGAAAATAATGTGATGTTTCAATCAGAATTAATTGAGAAACTTGAAATTGGAAAAGTTGGCATGACACGTTTATTGGATAAACTTGAATCAAAGCAATTTATTGAAAGAAAAAGAAGAGGAATGAATAATATTGTAATCCTTAAAGATTGAAAGTAAATAATAGATTTTCATTTATCAAAATAAATATATTTATTTGAATGAAACTAGTTTCACCAAAGCGATTAAATAGAATGTTTTTATTAATTTTATATGATTTGTTGTAAGAAAAAGAAAAGTGGAATAGGAGGGAGAGGTTTATGGCAAGGGGTTGCTTATGGGCTTATCCCACATATAGGATGCATTATGTTTATTGTTGGTTCTGTTTTCGGAGTTACAATATTAATGCAGTATTTCAGACCTTTGCTTATGAATAGATATTTTTTCTACTATCTTATGCTTATTGCAATTGGATTTGCAACATTATCGTCATTTTTTTATTTGAAAAAACATAATTGTTTATCTCCTGAAGGAATAAAGAGAAAAAAAGGTTATCTGACGATAATGTATGGTTCCACGATTGGGATTAATCTTATTTTATTTTTGTTGGTTTTTCCTTATATGGCGAATATAACAGGACAAGTTACAAATAGTAATATTGATGAATTGTCTATGCTAAAAATTAGTGTTGATATTCCTTGTCCTGGACATGCACCTTTAATTTCAAATGAAGTGAAAACAATTATGGGTGTTGAAGGAAGTAAGTATAGTTTTCCAAATGACTTTGAGGTCTATTATAATTCTTCTTTGACGAATAAG
>JAGLQB010000055.1 GCA_023137045.1 Candidatus Pacearchaeota archaeon | reverse complement strand
CCAAATACCTGGTCAGCAATACTACCTGTAGTAGATTTTGTTAAAGGAGAAATTGCTTTTTGCAATAGCTCAGCGTCTAATTTAAATTTTTCAAAATAGCCTTTTTCAGGCCATTGAAGAAATAACGGATAATCAGGTTTTGCTTGTTCGGCAGAGTACTGACTCTGTTGGAAATATAAATTCCTTAATTCGTAGGTTTTGTTAGGCATCATTTTGTAACTTCTTAGTACATGCCATTTTATTTAGGAATTTACCAATTTGGAACTCCTGAAAATCTACTTCGGTTTCCAGGCGTGTTTCCTCCTAAATCAGCAGGAAGTACTGCAAATGCTGCACCACATGCTATATAATTTATTTGAGGATTACCTATATGATAAGCTCCAGCAATTGCTGATTGATTTGAATAAGAAGGTTGATTCTGATAAGATTGTCTTTGGTAAAATTGATTCTGATAAGATCTTCCAGTCATGTATGTTGGACTTCGATCAAATTTTGATTGATAAGTGTTGTTTGGTATCATTTTATAACTCCATAGTAGTGATATTATTAAGGATTTGAAGTTTATAAACCTTTCGATGAAGTAGTCACACTTGTGACACCCTAATTTCTTGTATTGGTTATAGCTTATTCGGGATTATGAAAATAGCTTTGGTTGAATTAGGATTATGGAATCCTGGTAAATATGCCAGGCATAGTGCCCTTGAGCCAATTGCAATAGAATACGTAGGTTCAGCTGTTAAATCTAAAGGTCATAATGTTAGACTATTTCAACAGAGAACAGAATCTAATGAAGAACTGACTAACAAAATCTTGGATTTTGAGCCTGATTTAGTTGGGTTTTCTGCTATGACTTATGCTTTTCCAGATGGATTAGAAATAGCAGGAAGAATAAAACAAAAGAATCCTGATGTTTATACTGTCTTTGGTGGTTATCACGCGTCTTCTATTCCGGGGATTGTTCAATATGACAGCATTGATTTCACTGTTATCGGAGAAGGTGAAAACACACTAGGCTCTGTCTGAAAACATAAAGAAAACAATGAAGAAGTTAGTAATATAAAAGGGCTCTCCTATTTTAATGGTAGTGAGGTTATATCGAATCAATTGAGAGAAAGAATAGATTTGGATAACCAACCATGGCCAATAAGGGAAGAAAGATTCTTTAAGAATACTCTAATCACTGGAATAACAGACCCACCAATAGGAAAACAGAAAATAGCTCAGATAAGTTACTC
>JAGLQB010000054.1 GCA_023137045.1 Candidatus Pacearchaeota archaeon | reverse complement strand
CGATACAGGGAAAAAAATTATTATAATTAAGATTTGATGTTGTTTCAGTTAAAATGGCAACAGTTTCATCATGCGAGATATTAGACAAAAGTTGATTTAGTTTTGGCGAAGGTTCAAGCAGTCCTGTAAGAATTAATTTTTTATCGTATTTATTCCATTTTCCGGCAAGGATTTCAATTTGCTTTTCCGTAAGTTTGGTTTCCGTGATGGCTGTATCAATTATTTTAGGCTTTATGATTTTTTCATCAAATCCTTTGTACAAAGGCTCTGTAAAAGGAATGTTAATATGAACCGGTCCCTTGTCGGGATATTGACATGTATTAATGGCTTCGGAAATTATTCTGTCGTTATACCAAAGATCATCATCCGAAGTAATTTTCTGCGGAAGCTGAAAAGATTTTTTTATATAGTTTGAGAAAAGATTTTTTTGTCTGATCGTTTGGCTGTCTGCCTGATCTATCCATTCAACAGGACGATCTGCCGTTAAAATCAATAAAGGGATTTTCTGATAAAATGCTTCTGCAATTGCCGGTGCAAAATTTAAGGCAGCAGTTCCAGAAGTGCACGCAATAGCAACAGTTTTTTGACTTTGTTGTGCCATTCCCAGAGCAAAAAAGGCAGCACTTCTCTCGTCAACAATACTTAAACACTTAATGCCGGAATGTTTTGAGAAGGCAAGTATCAAAGGTGCATTTCTTGAACCCGGTGAAATAACGATTTCCTCAATTCCTTTTTGGACACAAATCTCTACTAAATTTTGAATACCTGCTTTTTCTGAAATCATTGTGCGAAGGTCGGTAAATTTTCAATAACCGACAATAAGGTTTTTGCTTTATGGCAAGTTTCTTCCCATTCCCTTTCGGGGATAGAATCTTGTGTGATGCCTCCACCAACAAATAATGCCAACTTCTCGGGAAGGACTTTCAGGCATCTTAAATTTACAAAAAAAGAAGTTGTTTTATTCAAATTTAAAGGACCCAAAAATCCTGAATAATATTCTCTGTTATGATTTTCGGTATTTAAAATATATTTGAGAGATGATTCTCTTGGAGTACCGCAAACAGCCGGTGTTGGATGCAGTTCCTGAATAAATTTTCCAAGTTTGTTTTCTGTTTTTTCTGAATCAAATTCAAAATCAGTTTGAAGATGAAAAACATTTCCTGCACTTTGTGTGTAAGTTTTACTTTGCTGAAAATCAGAAATATTAAATTTATTGAAAATATTCCTGATGTGATTGCTAAC
>JAGLQB010000053.1 GCA_023137045.1 Candidatus Pacearchaeota archaeon | reverse complement strand
CCATTGTTCTTCTTAATGCTTGTTGTGCTTCTTTTGTTAGAGCATCTGCTTCATCTAAAAATATTACTTTAAAAGGAACATTTCCTAAGGATTTTGTTCTTGCGAAATTTTTTACTTTTTCTCTTACAACATTAATTCCTCTTTCATCAGAGGCATTTAATTCAAGATAATTTTCTTTCCATGATTCCTTGAAAAGTTCTTTTACTACTACTAATGCTAAAGTAGATTTCCCTGTTCCTGCTGGACCTGCAAATAAAAGGTGGGGGATATTCAAAGAATTTGTCAATGATTGAACTCTTTTTAAAATTGCATCTTGACCAAAAATTTCAGTAAAATTAGATGGTCTATATTTTTCTGTCCATATGCCATGTTCCATGTTAAAATATTTTCAATCTGACTTATAAATATTATGTTGGTTGAGTTAATCAAATGTTTTAGAAAAAATTTTTTATCTTTATTTACTATTTTTTGGGATTAAATCAGCTTTGCCATACATTTCAAAACGTCTTTGTAAACTGTGATAAAACTTTTTGCTGGGAATCCTCTCAAATCCTAAATGATAGTGGGGATTAAATTTTCCTGTTTTGACAAAATCCAGATGCTCAAGAAATGTCGCTTTATTTGCACCAACTTCTGTTTCAGTAAATCTTCTATGAGAACTTGAAAAATGTATTGGAACATTATTTTTTGCTCCTAGATAGATTATCTCCATGCATTCTTCTGGAGTAACTAACTCTTCATGATATTTTTTATACCATCTTTTTCTAGTATATTCCCCGATCCATTCGTCAACCCCTCCTTCAACAGGATGTTTTATGAATTTACTATAAGTATCTGTTGCATCAATACACCATCCTAAAGTCATGGCAGATTCTCCATGAAGAAATCCAACAGAAGTTATTGCCATGTCGTCACAAATTCCATTTCCTTCTTTGTGTCTAATAAAAATGCTCCCCACGCCTTTTCCTTTTTTCTTAACAATTAATCCTTTTTTTCTATAATCATCTATTGTTGTTTCTGAATGTGGCTTTTTTGACAAAATGGTGGTGTTTAATTTTAATGAGTTTAATTTTTCTAAATCAATTAAATATTCTTTTCCATACCCAATTTTAAGAGCTTTTCCTTCAAGAGTAGTTTTGAATTTTTGAGTTGTCTTTTCCCGCCATTCAGCAGAATCCATTCTTCCCACAAGAACTGCTCCCTTGAATGTTTCTTTATCGTTTTCAATTGGCAAATCAGGTAAGAAAGTGACTCCATAAATTGGTTTGCCTTTTTTATTTACTAATCTATTTATTTTGCCATCCATTAAATTTTCAATAGACCAAACAAAATCATTAACCATTTTTTGCCTTGTTGCTAATACCTCTTCTAAATTAATTCCCCTAATAGAAGAAACAATATCTGAAAGGTGTATGTCAGAAATATTTTGTCCTTTGAAAATTCCATGGCCTTCAATGGCTCTCCCATAGACAGTTTGGGGTAATATTACCTTTTTAGCTTCGTCAGTTAATTGTAAATTT
>JAGLQB010000052.1 GCA_023137045.1 Candidatus Pacearchaeota archaeon | reverse complement strand
TTATCCCGCAACTTAAGTGCTTTCTTTTTTAATTCAGCGAGAAATGAAGATAAATTTTTCTCATCGGATTTGAGGCGAGGATTGATATGCAAAATCCCTCCGCTTCCTTCAGCATAACTTACCAGAGAAGAATCCCAGTCAACAGAATTCAAATAGGAAAACTTTCCTACAGGGAAAAACCTGAAAAAAATCTTTCTGATCCATGAGTTTCTTTTCAGAGTACTGAGAAGTCTTGTTCCTCCTAAACTTAGTATAATCTTATTAATAAAATCAAGGCTAATGCCTTCTCTTAATTTTTTATCTTTTTTGGAAACCATATAACCTTCCTGAAGAAGAAAATTAACCAGATAAATCATCTGCTTAAGCTCTGAGAATCCATGATCCGAGACAATCATTAAGGTATCCGATCCTTTCATATTCCCTTTTACAAATGATAAAAATTTATCAATCTTTTTGTATACTTCTCTTATTAATTCTTCATCATGCCAGCAAAAATGCTGAAATGTATCTGTTGCTCTAATAACAGTAGTAAAAAGCTGACAAGACTCTTTAGCAAACAATTCAGAAGCAAAACTCAATTTACTATCAAGAATGCGAAGACATTCTCTTGCAAAAGATTCTTTGTTTTTTCTATTAGAAACCAGTTTCTCGTCATAATCAATTTTATAGTCGGGGAAATTCTGTTTAATGTATTCTTTTAAATCAGATGGATAAGTATATTCGCAATTCTCGAAAGGCACACCAAGGCCACAAACAAAAACGCCATCTGCTGTTTCTAAGGGATAAGCAAAAGGAATGTTAACAAATACAGAATTGATTTCATGATAATTAGCATAATTCCACAAAGCGGGGAACTTTCTATCCATAGAATTCAAAGGTTTGAGATCTGCTGAATTGTATTCATGCTTCACAAAACCAACAATTCCGTGCTTTCCAGGATCCACCCCTGTAAAAATGGAGTTCCATGCCAGAGGAGAATAACAGGGAATTGTGCTTTTCAATGTTCCCCAACTACCTTCAGCCTTTAACTGAGCAAATGCAGGCAAATGTCCTTGTTCAACAAATTTATCAATTAAATCCCATGCAGCGCCGTCAATACCTATTAAAATTACTCTCTGCTGATTCTCTTTCATAATAAGATACTCTCTTTTTAAAAATCCGAATTTAATCCTTTTCAGCCCAGGCTTCAACTACATAAAAACCAGGGATAAAGAAGCCTGCTTTTTTCCTCAAAAATTCTAATATAGAAAACTTTTCGTAATATTGCCTTAGCTTCTTTGAACCGATTAGTCCAAAATTAATTAAAAAAATCTCTATCCAATAAAACAAATGGAAGAAAAATCTTTGTTTTTTTAGAGAAGTCACTTTAAACCCATTTCCTGCAAGAAGCTCTCTAAATTGTTGTTCCGACTGATATTCTCTTACATGACCAGAATACAATCTGTATTCCCCTCTATACTTATAAATCCACCTGGCATATTTTCTTCTGATTATGCTTGAAATATATAGTTTGCCTTTATTTTTAAGTAAATCATATAT
>JAGLQB010000051.1 GCA_023137045.1 Candidatus Pacearchaeota archaeon | reverse complement strand
ATAGAATTGCGGGCATCGGTGAATGTTCAGGGTGTATAATGCCATCGGTTTTCCTGAAATATCTTTTTCAAATGAGGCGCAGTTTCTAATTTTCTCACCTTTGTATTGACAAGTTGTTCCTCTTGGTGCCTTGCTCCAATTCTTTAACACGATTTTTCAGATTGACTATTTGTTCATTTAAATCATCTATTCCAGAGGTCTTAGCGCTCACCAATAATTTTTTTAACGAAGTTGTTTCTGCATTACATATATCTATTAAGTCACACTTTTCATCGTTACTTTTGTCAGGTATTTTTTCTCCATTTCTACCAGGCAATTTAGCAAGATGTTTATGGCCCATATTTTTTTCAAAAAGTTTTTCCAGTTCTTTTTTTGTTATTGGTATTTTAAATTTTTTAATTGTGACCGTTTCACTGATATAGCTACCCAAGGTATCTCTAATTTTTAATATTGTTCTATTTATTTTTTCATCTTTTTCTTCTTGATTGTCCCCCACTACACTAAGCTCTAACAAAAAATCAAATGTTCCAAGCAGAGGAAAAACCCCATCTATTATTGCTAAATTTTGTGATGATGCAGCTCTATTGCACAAACTTTCAAATACTCTCATAGCCACAAAAAATTCTTGCGAATACGCTGGTTTAACTTTTATCAGAATGTGTGAATCTTTCGTATTTATTTTGTATATCTTTAGCTCTGTTTCCGCATCGTATATTCCATATTGCTTCAAATCATCTACTAATTTCCAATTTTGCCCATATAGGTGGAATAATTCTGCTTTGTCTGATAAAATTTTTCCAGGTCTTTTGGCATCAAATTCTCTTTTCAAATAAACATCAATACTACCTCCTGTTAGATATTCCTTACATTTATCCCTTAAACTAAACAAACACTTATTTTTTTTCCATCGATTTTCTATTTCGGCTTTGTCATAATTTAGTTCTTTATGCAAATCCTTTAATTTACCAAAACCCCCTTCGTTTTTAAAAAAATCACTGAATACATTCAGATCACCATCTATTTTTTCTTTTGTTTCGAGAAATTTAGCTTTATTAAAACACTGTTGTAAGATGGTGTTATCTTTTAAACAGTCTAATAATTCAAATTTTGTAAGCGTGCACGTCTCCTGAATGTAGCCACCTAATGTTTTTCGAATTCTAAATATTGTTTTATTTATTTTTTCATCAATTTTCGTCTCATCTTCTCCCTCTCCACTAAGTTCCAATAAAAAGTCAAAGGGTCCCAGAACAGAAAAAACTTCACCAACTTTGGCAAAATTTTCTGAGTTTTGAATTCTATTGCACATTTCCCTGTAAGTCACCATCATAATACAAAATTGTTCTGCATATTTAGGTTTAATTTTTATTAAAACGTACGTTTCTTTCATCATTTTATTTCACCACTCTATCAAAAGATTCCCTGATGTCAGTAAGTGTTGTTGTACTGGCAACACCTTCAATTTTTCTAATCTTAAAAATTTTTCCCGCCATGTCATCAGAATCTACTCCCTCGACTATTAGGCATACATCATACTCACCCATAACCACCAATGTCTGATACACTCCTTTAATACTATCGAGTTTATCGACTATATTTTTTAACTTATCTGGGCCTGTTTCTGCCTTTATTAATAGCATTCCTTGA
>JAGLQB010000050.1 GCA_023137045.1 Candidatus Pacearchaeota archaeon | reverse complement strand
AGTATGCAATGAACAATGATTTGATGGAAGTAGAAAACATACGTAAAAAAGAATTAATACCTTTTTTTGAGGAATACCTTCTTAATACACAAGAAAAAGAAATGAAATTGTGGGATTATGCATTGGAGAACATATTAAGTGGTAATGGAGGCTTAGAAAAATATGATAAAAGCCAGGAAGAAGATATGGATGAAGTAAGAAAGATAAAGGATGGCTATGCATACAAATTTATAGAACAAGAAGCTCCACAATACTTCAATGAATTTATGGAGCATGTTAATGATTTACCTTTTACAGAGAGTTTAGGTATAATGATTAAGAATCCTTATTTATCTGTAAAAGATGAACTTTTAATTCAATTAGGAACTATTAATAATGAGTACAGGAATGTATTGGAAAACATGGAAGAAGGATACACCTCTACAGAAGATTCTGAATAGTTACTTTTTTCTTTTATCTTTAATCATAGTTAAATTTAAATAAACGCAAAGTTTTTGTAAATTATGAAATTTAAATTTGGTAAAAACAAGAATATTCTTGATTTGTCTGAAAGATATAAAAAACAGCAGGAAAAAATTTCCACAACAAAAGAAGAAACTAAGGAAGCTCCAGAAACAAATTCTTTAGAATCTCCACTTGGAGGAACTTTTAGTTTGTTTGGGAATACATCAAATTCTAATGAAACAAAATCTGATTATTCTGCAAATGATGATTTAGATAGTAAAAGAAAAAGACTTACAAAAAGACTTATAGATATGACTTCAAAAATAGAGGATTTATCAAATCAGATTTATCATTTGCAACAAAGAATTGAAGTTTTGGAAAAAAAGAGTGGCCAATAAATTTGAATAAATTTATTAATGATTATTTCTATTTTTAATTATGGATAAAAAAGAGTTAGAGAAAAAAGCAAGAGCTTATGCATTGAAAAATGCTGTAATGTATGACGGCAAAGCTCAGCAAGGTTCTGTAATTTCTTCTTTATTTAATGAAGGTTTAAAGAGAGATGACGTAAAAAAACATGCAAAAAAAATCTCTGAAATAATCAAAGAGGTTAATTCTCTTTCTTTAAAAGAACAAAAAAAAGAATTTGAGAAATTAAAAGAAATAATTTCTACGAGGGAAATAAGAGAAGGATTAGCAGAATTGCCAGATGTGTCAAAGTCTGGAGTAGTAATGAGATTTGCCCCATCTCCTTCAGGTGCAATGCATATTGGACACGCAATGACTGCTTGTATATCATTTCTTTATGTTAAAAAATATGGCGGAAAATTTTATGTTAGAATTGAGGATACAAATCCAGAAAATATTTATGAATCAGCATATAAATTATTGAAAAAGGATTCAGAATGGTTATTTGATAAGATAGCAAAAATTATAATCCAGTCAGATAGAATGAATCTTTATTATAAATATGCAGAAAAATTACTTAAGAAAAATTCTGCTTATGTTTGCACTTGTTCTGGTGATGATTTTAGAGAATTCGCAAAAAAACAAATTAATTGTCCTTGCAGGAAATTAAATGTAAAAGAAAATTTAGAAAGATGGAAAAAGATGTTAGACAAAAAAGGTTACAAATCTGGAGATGCAGTTTTGAGATTTAAATCAGACATGAAACATAAAAATCCTGCAATGCGGGATTTTCCTTTGGCAAGAATAAATCTTACCCCCCACCCCCGACAAAAAAAGAAATATCGAGTTTGGCCGTTAATGAATTTGTCTGTTACAGTTGATGATATTGAAATGAAAATGA
>JAGLQB010000005.1 GCA_023137045.1 Candidatus Pacearchaeota archaeon | reverse complement strand
AAAGGATTTTATTATCTTAAAGGAGATTTAGCTTTATTGAACATGGCATTGATAAATTTTGCAAGAGATTACATGATTAAGCAAGATTTTGAATATGTTGAACCTCCATTAATGATAAAAAAAGAAATTCTTAGCGGAGTTTATTCTCATAAAGAAATTGGAGCGATGGCTTATAAAATTGAAGATGAAGATTTGTATTTAATTGCTACTTCAGAGCATCCTTTAATCGGGCAGTTCATAAATCAAACATTAAAAAAGAAAGAACTTCCAGTTAAACAAACTGCATATAGTATGTGCTTTAGAAAAGAAATTGGAAGCCATGGAATTGACGAAAAAGGAATTTATCGAACTCACCAATTCAACAAGCAAGAAATGATTGTCATTTGCGAACCATCAGAATCATATAAGTGGTATGACAAGATGCTAAAACATTCAATTAATATTTTTAAGGCATTAGAAATTCCTATCAGGGTTTTAGAATGTTGTTCTGGAGATTTGGCTGACTTAAAAGCAAAGTCATGTGATTTAGAAGCGTGGAGTCCAAGACAAAAAAAATATTTTGAAGTTGGTTCATTGACAAATATGGAAGAAGCACAAGCAAGAAGATTAAATATAAAAATTGTGGACAAAGGAAATAGATATTTTGCTCATACCCTAAACAATACTGTGATTGCTACTTCCAGAGCTTTGGTTGCCTTAATAGAAAACAATCAGCAAAAAGATGGGAGTATTAAGATACCTAAAGTTTTGTGGAAATATATGGGAAAGAAAGTTATAGCTAAAAATGAAAAATAAAAAAGATTTGGATAAATGGTTTTTATTAACCTGGAAGAAATTTGTGATATCTATATTGATTTTTATCCTAGTTTTCTTTTTTAGACACATAACAATCAGACCTATTTTTGAACCATTGGGAATGTTTAATATTGTGTTCTATTTAATTTCAATTGGAATCCCAGCATATTTATTGTGTTCACTTTTTTATACTGCTGTAATTAGAAAAATTAAACTTAAGAAAACAAAGAAAACAAATTTCTTTTTGCTGACTTGGAAAAAAACAGGAATTACTCTGATGATCTGGGTTGGTGCAGTAGTTATTCATAATCTGGTTTATGCTTTCTTTCTTGGAGTTTTCAATATAGAATTTGAAGAGCCAGTATTTTTTACTTTGGCTGTTTTGATAATTCCGATTTATTTTATCGTTTGCCTTATTTATAGTTTGATTAAGTTAGTTAAGAAGAAGTAAGAAAATTTATAAACTAATCAGACAAGAATTAGAGTATAAGCCTACGTGGTCTAGCGGTTATGACACTACCCTGTCGCGGTGGTAATCCGGGTTCAACTCCCGGCGTGGGCGTTGTAAGTATTCTTGTTATTTATACACGAAGATAGAGAATACTTTGTCGGTATGTTGGACAAAAAAGTTTAAGCGAGAGGGAAAATAGAAAAAAACCGCGAGGTTGTTTTCAGGTTCAAATTCTGGCGTTGGGGTATAAGAGACTTTTTAAACTTCCAAGATTAATCTTTTTTATAGGAGGAAAAAATAATGAAAGGAACAGTAAAATTTTTTAATAGCGACAAGGAATTTGGATTCATAGTTGGAGAAGATGGAAAAGAATATTTTGTGCATAAAACAGGCCTTGAAGCAGGCGTAACTATCGATAAAGACGATTCAGTTACCTTTGATGCAGAGAAAGGCGACAAGGGCATGAAAGCAGTTAATGTTAAAAAGTAAAATCAAACTCCCCAGTCATCCTGGGCGTGGGCGTTCAGCAAAAATTTCTTCAACAAAATTTAAAAAGAATACTTTTCACATAATCCTAGATGAAACCCCAGATAATATTTAGTTTAATGGTGATTGCAATTATTTTTGTGGGGTTTATGGTATACTTATCTTATTCTGAATTTAAAGAACATGAAGATGGAGAGGAACATTCAGTTGAAATTGAGGGAAATGAATTAAAATCTTTGACAGTGCAAGAAGTAGCAGACTTGTGGGAAATTGACGCTGAAATACTTTTGTCTGGAATAATCACTGAATTTAATTTGGAAGGAAGTTATGATGTAAATACTGTTTTAGAAGTTATGCGAGAGGAGTATGCGTTTTCACCAGCATTAATAAAAGACCTGGCTGAAGAAATGAAACAAGAAGGTTTACAAAATGAGTAATTTAAAATTAAATTATTGGATAAATATTGGATTGATGATATCTTTTACTATTTGTTTTATTACTGGTTTGATTAAATGGCCTGGAATAATAAAAATAATTGGCACTTCTGCATATAATATTTTACGTTTTAACAATATTTCATTATTTCATGATTGGAGTGGTCTTATTATGAGCATGCTTGTTTTATTTCATTTAGTTTTGAATTGGAAATGGATGGTTTCTGTTACGAAAAGTTTTTCTAAAAAGAAGTGAAAAGAATTTTGGGTGTGGAGAAAAGTTTAAAGAGGATTAATTCTTGGATGGTTTTATGAAAAAGAAACAAAGAACTATTGTAATAGTCTTGATTTTCTTATTGACAATCAACATTTTTGTGCTTTATAGCTTAATTGAGTTTAAGTCTCTTTCATGTATCTTTGAAGATAGCTTTAGTAAGTATGTTTCGGGGGAGGTAATAATTGATTTTGTTCAAGATACAACAAAAGAAGAAGTTGATTCATTGCTGTCTTCTTACGGACTTGCTTCAAATGAAATTAGATATCCTGCAAAAAATGAGTATAGGATAGACTTTACTGGAGATGAAGATGGTTTTTTAGAATATCTCAATCAAAATGGTTTTACAAGGGAGCCCCATCGTATTCCTTCATATTACATGTTTAATGCAGAAGGAGGGATAAACTGTAAGAAAGCTACAGAGATAGCCAATAATTTCCCAGGAGTTATAGTTACGAATGTGTATTGTTTTGGGCATGTTTGGGGAGTTATTGATGTGAGATGGGGAACAGAGAGATATTGGATGTGTAAATTAAGGAAAAGCGATATTGTAAGAGATACGGATCTCAATGGAATTATTTCAATGCAATATTTTCAATCAATTGATTAATCAAACTCTCCTACTGCTTTTTGCGTGTTTTAATTGGATAAATTTAAAATCCTATTTCAATAACTATCTTCATGTTAACAAAATCAAATTATCTTTTGGGATTGCAATGTCCTAATTTGCTCTGGATTTCTAAGAATGAGAAAGAAAGGATTCCTAAACCAGATGTTCTTGCTCAGCAAAAATTTGATGTTGGAACAATTATTGGAGAATATGCGAAAAAGGTTTTTGAAGGAGGGATTGATTTAGCAGATTTGGGATTTAAGGAAAATATTGAGAATACGAAAAAGAAGTTGGGTAAAAAAGTTCCTTTGTTTGAAGCAGGATTTTTAGTGGATAATCTTTTTTCAAGAGCAGATGTTCTTTGTCCTGTTGGGAATAAATGGGATATTATTGAAGTTAAAAGTGCTACAAAAGTTAAAGATATTAATTTGCATGATGTGGCGTTTCAGAAATATGTTTATGAAAAAGCAGGACTTAAAATAAGAAAATGTTTTTTGATGCATATTAATAATGAATATTCCAGAGATGGAGAACTTGAGCCAAAAGAATTTTTTGTTCAAACAGATGTAACTGATAAAATTCCAAATTATTCTGAAGGAATTAAAGAAAGAGCAGATAACATGTTAAATATTATTAAATCCACTGAAGAGCCAAAATGTGCTATTGGAGTTCATTGTTCTAACCCTTATGATTGTTCTCTAAAAGATAATTGCTGGAAAGAAGTTCCTGAAAATAGTGTAATGGATTTTTATCGGATGTTTACGAAAAAAAAGTTTGAATTATATGATAACGGAATTAAGCTGTTGAATGAAGTTCCAGATAATGTTAAATTAAATGACAAACAGAAAATTCAGAGGCTTCTCGCAGAAAATGGAGGAGTTCATAAAGATAAGGAGCAAATTGATTTCTTTTTGAAGAATTTGAAATATCCTCTTTATTATTTAGACTTTGAAACAATTAATCCTGCTATTCCTAAATTTGATGGAATGAAACCTTATCAAAGGATTCCGTTTCAATTTTCGTTGCATGTTCAGAAAAGCAAGGGTTCTAAGTTGGAGCATATTTCTTTTTTAGCAGAAGGGACAACTGACCCGAGACCAAAATTTATGCAAACATTGAAAGATAATCTGGGAGACAAAGGAGATATTTTAGTTTATAATCAGGCCTTTGAAAAAGGAGTTATGAATGAAGGGCAAATGGCTTTCCCAGAATTTAAAGAATGGTATGAAGGAAACATTCTGCCAAGAGTAAAAGATTTATGGGATGTTTTTAGAAATTTCTGGTATTATGATTCTAAGCAAAAAGGTTCGGCGTCAATAAAATATGTTCTGCCAGTGATGAGTGATTTGTCATACAGCAAAATGGATATTAAGAATGGAGCATTTGCAAGTTATGAATATGAAAGGGTGACCTATGGGGATGTTGATGAAAAGGATAGGAAGAAAGTTAGAGATGCTTTAGAGAAATATTGTGGGTTGGATACTTTGGCTGAAGTGAGAATTGTTGAGAGGCTGGGGACGATAGATTTTTAAGTTTGATTTTATTATTTTATTTTATGGGTGATAATATTCTTTCAGCGATTATTAATATTGCAAACTTTGGGATCTTTGATTTGAAAGATTATGCTACAAAGTCTCATATAAGGATTAATGCTGTTGGAGACCAGTTAGAATTCTTCATAAAAGATGCTATTTCTGGAGCATTTGGCAAGAAAAATGAAGAGGAAAAAGAAAAGGAACACCAAAAAACATTTTCTTATCTTGGAAACCAGAATAATCCCCCAGACATTATGATTAAAAAATCTGATGCTTTTGAGATTAAGAAAATTGAAAACAAAAGTTCAACAATTGCATTAAATAGCTCTCCACCAAAAAACATTTTATATTCTAATGATAATAGAATAACTTCTTTTTGCCGTTCTTGTGAATCAAAGCCATGGGATAAAAAAGATTTATTTTATGTGGTGGGAAATGTGCAGAAGAAGATTATTAATTACCTTTTCTTTGTTCAAGGAACTTGTTATTGTGCTGACAAAGAAGTTTACAACAGAATTCATGAACCTTTAAAAGAAGAAATTGATAATCTAATTAAAGAAAAGGGCTTGGAAAACGGAAAAACAAATGAACTTGGAAGAGTAAAAAAGACTGACCCGTTAGGAATTACAGATTTGAGGATAAGGGGGATGTGGCATATTCAAAATCCACTAAAAGTTTTTTCTCAATATTGTAAACTAGATTCTCAAAATACATTTTCTTTATTTGCAATATTAAAGAAAGATAAATACCTCTCCTATGATAAAAAGGATAGAAGCAAAATTGAATCAAATAAAAATATTTCTGTTCAAGATATAAAAATTAAAAATCCAGATAATCCTGCTAAATCAATAGAAGCAAAATTAATAAGCTTAATGATAAAATGAAAATAGCATCTTTTTTTTCAGGAGCAGGAGGGTTAGATTTAGGATTTACTAATTGTGGGTTTGATCTAGTTTTTGCGAATGATAATTGGAAAGGGTGCTGGAAAACTTTTGAAAAAAACCACGGGATTGCGATAAACAAAAAATCTATTGTAGATTTATCTCCTGATGAAATCCCAAAAGTAGCTGGGTTTATTGGAGGTCCTCCTTGTCAAAGTTGGAGTCTAGCTGGAAGAATGAAAGGCATAAAAGACTCACGAGGAAAACTTTTCTATAATTATATAAATTTAATTAATGAAAAAAAGCCATTATTTTTTTTAGCTGAAAATGTTGCAGGAATTCTTTCCCCAAAACATTTTAATGAATTTATGAAAATTATTCAGGCATTTAAAGAAATTGGGTATAATGTTTCTTACAAACTTCTAGATTCTAAATTTTATAATGTGCCACAAGAAAGAAAAAGAGTTATTATTGTTGGATACCATAAAAGCTTAAACCAAAAATTTGAATTTCCAAAAGTAAATTTAAGATTAATCTCTTTAAGAGAAACTATAGGGAATTTGCCAAAACCAAAAAGAGCTAGTGAGAGAAACAAAACAAACGGGAAATTAGAAATACCAAATCATGAATATATGAATGGAGGATTTTCAACAATTTACATGTCAAGGAATAGAGTAAGGTCATGGGATGAACAATCTTTTACAATTCAGGCAGGAGGACGGCATGCACCAATCCACCCCCAAGCACCAAAAATGAAATTTATTGACCAAAATAAAAGGGCATTTGTAAAAAGTAAAGAACATCTTTATAGAAGATTGTCTGTGCGTGAATGCGCAAGAATTCAAACTTTTCCAGATGATTTTGTTTTTTATTACAATGATATTGCTGACGGATACAAGATGGTTGGGAATGCAGTTCCAGTTAAACTTGCAGAAGCTATTGCACAGAAAATAATTCAAGATTTAAAAAAACATATTTGTAGCAATATAAAAGTATGGCAGACAGCACCACAAGAAAACAAAGAGGCTAAATTATGTCTTGTATCAAATAATTGAAGAAGAAACAAAGAAGGGGGAAATGAGGTTGAGGAGAAAATGAAATTTTCCCAAGGTATTTAAATTCAGAAATTATATGGAAATATGCCAAAATTTAATGCAAGTAAGAATTTTTTTGTAGACTCTGAAAATAATGAAGTTATTGATAAAAGAAATCATCAAAAGTCAAATTACAATATTGATTCTAAAATATTAATTTATGAAGATAGACAAAAAACTTGGTTTTTTGATATTGCTGAGAAACTTAAAAGAGATAATGAAGCAGGATTTGTTGTTTTGATGATTGCAACATCTTATTTAGAATCAAATCAAAAATATAGAGATGGGTTAATTGATGGTTCAAATGAAAGAATTCGGAAAGCATTACAAAGAATTTTCGATAATCTTCCTAGAAAAGATATTGATAAGTTTGTAAATAAAGTTAGAAATGGTTTATTTCATGATGGAATAACTAAAAAAAATTTATTTATTACTGCAAGTCAACCAGAAATTTTTAAGTCGGAAGGAGAATCGATGATAATTAACCCTCATTTATTTTTTGATAAAATTCAAGAAGATTTTGAAATGTATATTTCAGATTTAAAAAATACCTCAAATACTTCCTTAAGAACAAATTTTGAGTCATTTTGGAATTCTATAAAAGGATAAAATTAGTTAAAGAAAGAAGAGGTGAAGAAACTAAAAGAGTTGAGAGATTATTTAGCTTGAAATAATCTTTTAGAAAGAATTTTTAGATATTAAATTAAATCAGTAGTTTCTTTATATTCCTCTGGGAAATAATCTGTCACTGCTCCAGTTTTCCAATCAAAACTACATTTACCATTTATAAGATTAGGACATTTTATCTGCTCCTTAACCACAATAAATATTTTCCTAAATTTTTCCTTCCCTTTTTTATCCTTAAATTTTATGTGTTTATTTTTTATTAATCCCAAACAAATCATAAGGCTTAGTACCTTATGTTGTAATCCTTTATCTGTTTTATTTGTTGCATCAGTCCACTTTATTATATCATTAACACTAAAAGATTTGGGATTATGCTCTTCTATTGCTTTTTGGATTATCTTGAAAGGCATTTTATTAGCACCTTCTTCTATTTTTTTATTTTTACCATAAGATTCTGCAACAAATCTATCTTTACACCATCTCTGTTTTGTTGTTACATATTTTGAAGCTGGTTGATTCTTCATCTCTCCAAAAGTCAATTCATCTGGATATCCTTCTCCACCAGGAGATTCTAACATTCCTCCAATTCCTGCTTCTAAAATGTTTCCGGAAGTACTTTTAGCCTCTTCTTTTCTCCATTCTTTTACCATCTTTTTTATAATTCTTTGGATTATAAATAATTTTCGTTATACCCAACTACATCTTTTTTCATGGTCTAACCAAATGAATCCTTTTTTATAAGCCCAATCCAGCAATCCCTGTAAATCTGTTAGATCCTTGAATAGACCTGTAGATTTTATAGAATCGTATATCTCTTGAATAGTGGATTTTGGATTATTTATCAAATCTGTTTCTACAACAGAAAATCTTGCATCACTTTTTTTCTTTTTAATATAAGATTGCATCCCTTCAAAATTAGGATGAGATATAAATCCATAAAAATTATCGACGATTAAATTTCTTGCCTTAGAAAAATCAAATTCACTTAATCTGTCCCTATTTTCTGCTCTTGCAAAAGATTGTGCTAGCCTTTTTATATTATACTTTGTGGGATGTGACATAGATCTAATAATAAAATCTTTTTGTATGTCTTCTTTATGTGCATCCGAGAGCAAAGCATCAAAATCTTTTCTTAATCTTCCTGAAGTTTGGTTTAACCATAAAGAAGCTTCTCTATCTATAGGGGGATTTAATTGTCTTGAGGAAACAATCTGTATCCATAAATCTTCAGTTATCGCTTTATTCATTCTAGTCAAATCAACATCTGACTCACGTAAGTCCTCTAAATTCTCTGGAAGAGTGATTTCTGTGTCAGTAAAACTTTTTAATAATTCATTCCATATAGAAGTAGAATTTGAATAAATAGGTGTTATCGTTGAAAAAATAGAATATTCCCCATGAAATTTATTTCTTTTGTTTATTTCGTTTTTTAATTTATTTTTAGAAGTATCAAAAAAACTACTAACATATTTATCATCAAAATAAGGTCTTTCAGCAAAATGAAATTTTATCCCTTGGATGTCTTTAAGCCTGCCTCCGGTATAAGCTCTTTTAGGAGGTTTCATTCCCCTGTATTCTGGAGGAGTCATTCTGAGTATCGTCTTTATCAGTTCTTGAGAAAATAAACCATTCGCAGACATCGAAGATAAAGAAATTCCTCCAATAGATCCTGAAACATGAGGGGAGCTCATAAGAGGAGATTGGAATGAAAGAGAAGTATTTTCATCTCCAATAAGATTCTCTTTTATTAACTTTTGTACATGACTTTTTTCATGAGGTACATCCAAATATATCTTATCAGAATTAAGAGATTCCCATTCCTCGATTATAATAACTGGCTGTATTAAATTAAATCTTGTGTTAGTTATATATGACTTTTTTGACCTAACTATTCTGATTAACCTATAATCTAAGGGTTGTTTTAAATCTTGGGGGATTAAAGCTACTGCTAATACTTGAGGAGAATTTTGTAATCCGGAAAGACCAACATAATTATAATTTCCTTTTTCAGCTATTGCTCCCTTCCAGAAAGTATGAAGCTCAACAGGAATTGTATAAAAATAAACTTCTTTCAGAGATTGACCTTCTACTGCTTTCAAAAAACCTGTTCTCCATTCTACTAAATCATTAATTCTTTTTTGTTCGTAATTTAAAAATTCTTGATTCAGATGTTGGCGTTTCCATGGAACAGATGTCTGTGCAGATGTCCATAAATAATAGTCCTTTAAAGAAAAATTGATAAAATCCATTTTTAATAAAGGGGCATACTCTTTAATAAAATATCCATAATAAATTAGTATAATTTTAATTATCTTATATCGACCAGTCCTTTAACTCTGTCTTAATTGATTTTTTATTATTCCTTCCCCTTCCCCATCCCCTTAAGATAATTATAAAAAGCTCATTTTCTTATTCCCATCATGAAAAAGAGTTGTGCAGTCTTAGGATTGTTAATCGTGTCTATATTATTAATTAGTTCTGTTAGTTTTATATTTGCTGAAGTTAATGAAACAGAAGCTGATATATGTGCAACAAGCATAAGTGTAAATTTTAATGAAGATGTTTATTATGAAGGAGATTTTTTTAAAGTAACAATAGAAGTTTTGGATTCACAGGGAAATCCTCTTCCAAATTATCCTTTTTATATCAGTATTTATTCATATCCTTTGGACATATGGGAGGAATCTTCAACTCCAGAATATACAAATGAACAAGGTTATTACGAGCATAGTGCTGAAGCACTTATGATTATAGAATCAGGAAAATTTTTATATAAAGTTTATACAGAAGAAACAGCTTCTTGTCCCAAAGTTGAAGATACTGCAGAAATTGAAGTTATATCTAAAGAAACAACAGAAACAGCCGTAGAAGAAGTAACAACCGAAGAGCCTGAGCCAACTGCACCCACAACATGTGCAGCCAGAATAACAGTAAATTTTGATAAAAATATTTATTATATCGGAGATACTGCCGAAATTATGATAGAGGTTTTTGATTCGCAGGGAAATCATATTCCTAATTATCCTTTTTATAATCAAATGTATGACGATAGATGGCATACCCCTGGCTTGGAAAAGACAGATAATAATGGATATTTTAAGGCTCAGCCAACAGTAGAAAAAGAACAGTCAAAATTAGGTGAAATTAAATTTAAAGTATATACTTCTGAATATTCTAATTGTAATTCTGTTGAAAATTTTGTAATGATTGAGATTAGACAAAGAGGAATATCAGAACCTGTGCCTTGTGGAATTGGAACTTGCATTCCAGAAGAAGAAATAGACGAAGTAAAAGCAGTTCCAGAAGACCAAATATTTTATGCTTGTAATGGTTGTGAATTAGAAGGTAAATGCTATCCAATGGGATACAGGAAAAATGGACAATATTGTTCAGATAATAATGAGTTCATAAAACAATCAAGAGTGGGGACTTGTGACAATAGTTTTGAGTGCCAAAGCAATGTTTGTGTTTCTGGAGAATGTGTTGGAGAGGGTTTAATAAAAAGAATACTTGCTTGGTTTAGAAAATTGTTTGGTGGAGATGAGGATGAAGAGCCAGGACTAAAAATGTGCTCTAAACTACTTATTGAAAAAGATATCAAAGATTATGAATATGTTCAATCTGAATATGGTGTAAGCGAACATACGCAAGCTCCTTTATTCTCAGAAGACGGGGAATACTTAGATGTAATAAAATGTTGTGCAGTAGAATATATTCACGAAGATAAAGATGTAACGAAAAAGGAAGAAAGAAAAGCGACAATTGTTTGCCCATATGGTAACAGAGAAGATTTAAGAAATTCTCTCAAATGGATTTTGGCTAAAGAAGGGATGGTTGGTGAAACAGAATTAGATGGACACAAAGTATTAGGAAACATGAATGAAGTTATAATTTGGACACATGACACATATCTGGTTGCATCTGGAGGAGACCCTAGAAGTGGTACTCAAATAGCTGAAGAAGTAGCAAAGGCTTATCTTAAAAAATATCCTTCTGATTTAGATATTGATTTGGATGAAGTTCCTGATGTAGAGCCAGATTATGGAAAAAGATATGGTCCAGCAATAGTGCAGTATCAAGAATGGTATTCAAAGTTTGATGGAAATGGGCTGTCTGATGAATTCAAATTTTCAGGAAAACAAATCAAAGGTGACATAAAATTAGACTTTATTGAAGGGAGAGGGGAAGTTAGTATTACTCAATATCCAACAGAAGAAAATGGTTTTGAAACAATAATTCTTTTTGATGATGATAAATTTGGGGATGCAGACTATTATAAAATCAAGCTCCTTAGTGAAGCAGGTGAGGTATTATTTACATTTGGAGATTGCATTGACGGAAGTGATTATTTAATTATAAGGGATAACACAGTTCAATACAGGCACAGGGAATATCAAAATCCTGGTGAGCATGAATCTTGTGCAGGTATGTTTGGGTGAGATAATTTAGAAAATTACATCTGGTGATTAAATAATTACAATTTCTTCTTCAACATCTTCGGCAAATCTTCTTCATCCATTTTTCTCTGTTCTTTTTCCTTTTTTTCCCGACACTTTGCCCAATATTCATTCTTCTCTAGATTTGCCTTGAAATGGCTTTCGCCTTTTATTCTAAGTTTCCAATAAATTATTTGACCTTGAACAGTATCTGTTCTCCATGCAACTTTTTTCAAAGCCCTCTTGGCTGCTCCTTTTTTCTGAGGAGATGCTTTGGAGTCTTTAAGTTTCGCCTCTTCTTCTTTTTTCCACTTTAAAACTTCTTGCAATTCTTCTTGAGCTTCTTTATACTTTTTTTTAATCTCTTCTTCAGTCAAGGGTGTATTTTTATGTTGAGCGTAATATTTTTGTGCCATTTTTATTTTATGTTTATTAGATTTAATTACTTTTCAATTTTAATAGCTTTTGCATTTACAATTGCATCAGCTATCTTTTTTCTTCCTGATTTTAAAATTCTTGATAATGTTGATTGCGAAACATTCATTTTATTTCCTGCTTCTTCTTGAGGAATTTCATTTAAATCAACTAAACGAATTGCTTCAAATTCTGACATTGCCAAGACAGATTCTTTTGTCTCTGTTCTTCTCATACCTGCTGGTTTAAAGTAAGAAGAACTAGGTCTACCTCTAACTCTCCTTCTTTTACATGGTCTGGACATTTTAGTTATCTGTTTTGTTTTGTCTTCTAAAACATCTAAATTTTCTAAGTCCTCTTCTACAAAATTCTAATCCTTTTCCAGCAATTGGTTTTGCATCTTTACAATCTCCCATTTGCTTTCCTGTTTTAGGTCCTTTTCCTTCAGGTCCTGTTTTGTCTTTGTTCGGCATTTTAATTTTTCTCCATTTTTAGTTATGAATATACATGCATAATATTATTTAAATGCTTTGTTTTGAGTATATGCTCGTAGGCGTTCTTAAGATAATTATTTAAAGTGCTTTTCTTTTTCTTTTTTATGAAGAAGTGGGTGATGATTATAATTTTAGTTGCAGTATTAATTATTGGAGTTATTATATATGCACTTGTAAAAGGAGGGGGAAGTTTTGGATTTAGTTTTTCATCAGCCACAATAAAAGATGCTAAGTCATGTAGAGCTGTTGATGAAGACAAGAACCCAACTGGGATAACCTCAACATTTGTACCAAACTCACCTGAAATCTTTATTTGGTTTTCATGGGCACATACTATGAAAGGCACAGAGGCGAAGGCTGTTTGGATTTATGAACCTAGCAATTTAATAATAACAGAAGTTTCAGTGGTGCTGGAGGATATGGCTGGTTGGGGAAGTTTTGCATTAACCTGCCCCACAACAGAAGATGGTTGGCCTTTAGGAGATTATAGAGTTGATATTTATCTTGGCGATAAGCTTGCTGAATCTGTAAACTTCAAAGTAATTCTACCTGCTGGAGTAGCTAGCGATTGTGAAAAATTCAATGGTGTTGCAAGTGACGAATGTTACTTTATATTTGCATTAGGAGATAAAGATGATAGTTTGTGTGAACTCATAATTGAAAGCATACCAAAAAACATATGCCACGCTGTTGTTACAAATAATGCAGACTTATGCGAGGAAATAACTGACAGCGATGGGAAAGATGATTGTTATGGTACTTATGCGATATCAAATAAAGACAGTAGCTCGTGTGAAAAAATAATTGACAGTACAAAAAAGAGCAGGTGTTATGATAATACTTCTTAAAAAGGACGTATAATTTTATATAATTCTATTTATAGGGAATGTCATGGGAATATTTAGTTTTCTTAAAAAGCTAGGAAAAAAGAAAGAAATTGAAGAGATTGTTGCAGAAAAGCTGGCTCTTTCTGAAATTGAAAGCTGGTTAGAAAAGAAGGAAGAAGAAAATAAAATCAAGGAAAAAGACATCTTAGTTGTTGTTAAAGATAAAATTGAGAATTTTAATGCTGATTTAAGAACCAAAATAATCATTCTTAATGAGTTTGATGTTGAATCAAGAAAAGTTGAGAATAAAATTAAAGAAGTTGTCATCAATAGCAGATTACTATACATAGCAGAAGTTAACGACCTTATGGCCAAGTTAGAAAATCTTAAAGAAACAAAATTTTCTGATTTTAGTAAAAAAATAGATAAGATTTTTTTTGACTTTGGTAAAGCATCGTCCAAGAATTATGAGAGAACTACTATTTTAATTGGGAAAGAAATGGCAAATATGAAAGAAGTATTCAAAACTTTTTCTAAAGATTTACTTGAAATTTTTAACAACAATAAAGAAATTTCAGAGTTATTTCAGAAGATTGAATTTATCAAATTAAAACTAAGCTTATTGAATCCGATTGATGGAGACATGATTGGAATTAAAGACATGCTTACATCTCTTAATGAAAAAATTAATCAGAAAGAAAAAGAGAATAAGATACTTTTGGATGAAATTGAAAAAATTAAACAAAGTGAGAATTATAAAAATATGTTGGAGAAAAAAGAAAAAATAAGCGTGCTTAAAGAAGAATCTAAGAGTAATATATTTGCCTTAAAACAGATTATTGATTTTAAGGCCTTGGCTAATTTTTTCCATATAAACGAGGAACAAATGGGAATATTAAAAAACCATAAAGAAAATTTTCATGCAAATTTTGAAAAAGACGATGGCAGAATGATAATGGATTTAATAGACGAAGCTAAATTAAGTAATAGTGCGATTTTGGAAAAAGTAAATTTAATCAGAACCAAAATAGAAGAAACCTCAAATTATCAAAAAGGTATTGAGGAAGATGAAACTCTAAAATTATATCCCAAAATAAAAGAAACAGTTGCAGAAGTTGGTGACCTAAAAATTAAAAAGATGAAAGAAGAAAAAAGAGATGAAAAGCTTAAGGCAAATAAAGAGGAATTAATTAGTTCATTAAAGCAAGAACTTGATAAGATGAATGTAGAAATTATTTGATTTCAGCGACATCCTTCATCTTTTTATAAACAAATCTTCTATGATTAGGAAATTTTTCTTTCAAACCTTTAATTCCCCAATCATAAATTTCATTCATAGCAATTCCAACAGCAGGGGAACGATTCTCTCCTTTCCTACAATGAACAATAATATTATCAACTCCCTTTCCAAACTGTTCATAATCATTTAAAATTTTTTTAGCATTGTTCTCATCAAATAAAGTATATCTTCCTTCTGGCCAACCAATGGATTCAAAATAACCCATTAAACTTTCCTTTGTCATTTTTGGATATGTTTTATGCATCTCCTCCCAAGTTATAGACAAAGCCCCACTAAAATAAGGATCATCAGTATCTATCCAACTATACTCTTTCCAATCTTTTGGCCAAAAATCATCAAAAAAATACTCTTTAATTTCTCCCCAATTATCATTTTCAATCAGATTAGTAATAGGCATTTGTTGTAAGGAATCAAAAATTCTGATTACATAAGTTTTTTCAGTGGGAAGATAATTCAAAGCCTCGTTTAAAGATAAAATTTCTAATTTCATAAAATCATATGGTCTTGAGTTATTAAATAATTATGTATTTAACTTCAAAACATCTCCAAATAGTTTTTTATACTTTCAAAATATAAGATTCTTATGAGAGGGTTAAACGGAAAAAAGAAGGTGCTGAATTTTTTGGGTTTTTTATTATTTCTTTACTTGTTTTTATTTTCTGTAGTATTAATTAAACATTCATTTCAGGGAATTGGAGAAGTCGTTAGTCAGATAACACAGAATAACATTAGTGAATTAAATGCTGTGGGAATGGGCTGGCTTTTAACATTAATCATGCAATCAAGCGGGGCTGCGACTTCTACTTTGGTTGCTTTAAATTTTGCAGAGGTTATAGGTCCGATAGTTCTAATTTATATGGTTCTTGGGACGAGAATTGGAACAACAATCACAGCACTTTTAGTAGCATTGTTTATGTTCTCTAAAAAAAGAAGAGATTTTAGACATGGATTTGAAATAGGGTTGGCTAACTTGGTTTATGCTATCCCAATCGTTATAATTATGTTTTGCTTAGAATATTTCTTTTCTTTCTTTTCACGAGCAGGAAATTATTTTGTTGATATGGGGGTTCCATTTAATCTTAGTTTTATTGATGCGATTACTTTGCCATTAATTAATTTGCTGGGATTTATCCCGAATTATTTGCTTTCTCTTTTAGGAATTTTTCTTTTAATTTTCAGTCTTAAAAAAATTCCAGAGTTTATGCTTCGCCTTTGGAAAGAAGAATATCTTAAACAAAAAATAAACAAGTATATGAAAAAGAAATATTTTTCTTTTTTAATTGGTTTTGTAATCGCGGTTTTTTTAGCCTCTACTAGCATAACATTAATTTTACTTATTCCATTAATTGTTTCTAGACTTATTAATTTGAAAAAAGTCATTCCGTATATTATTGGAACCAATCTTGGAGGGATTGTCGACGCTGTTATTGGAGGATTAGTCATAGGTAAGACAGCACTTCCAGCCATATTCACTTATGTATCTTTTAGTCTTATTGGTTTGTTCTGGCTTTTTAACACAGATTTATTGTTTAACATAACCAAATTTATCTCTAAAAGAACTCTTCACATATCAAAGAAAAAAGCTATTTTGTTTGTGTTATTTTTTATTTTGTTAGCTTTAATTTTGAGCTTTATTTAACTCTATTCCCAAACAATTCTTGCGTCCACAATTATAGCACTCTTTGTTGTGACAATTAGTGGATTAATATCAAGCTCTTTTATCTTTGGATATTTTTTTACTAATTTACAAAGTTTGAGCAAATTTTTTATAATTATATTTGTATTTTTCTTATTCAAATTTTGTGCCATCTTTACTTCTTGAATCATTTTCTTTGCTTCATTTTTATTAAATGAACAAATCCTAAAACTTATGTCTTTGAGTTTTTCTGTATGAACTCCTCCAGCACCAAATGCACAAGCATGCCCAAACTCAGGAGTTTTTTTAATTCCAAGTAAAAATTCTTCGCCTTCAATTTGTTTCTGAATTATGGCTTGTTCAAAATTTTTGATTTTTTTAATTTCATTAAACGCCTTTAAAGCTTGCTCATAATTTTGGATATTTGTTTTCACACCGCCCAGTTTATTCTTATGCACAATCTTTTTTCCTGAAACTTTAAGGACGATTGGGAAACCAATTTTATTTACAATTTTTTTAATCTCAGATTTATGCGTGATATACTTTCTTTGGATAATCTTAAAATCCTCTTTTTCAAGAAATTCCTCAGCCTCTTTTTCTGTGAAAATCTTCATGAAGTAAATAAAAAATCTATTTATATAAATATTTGGAAAAATCATTTGAACAGAACTTTTATAAATCAGTTGTATTAGGATATTCCATGGGATTGAAAAGTGCTAAAAAATTAATTAAGAATCATGCTAAATTTAGATGGAAGAGTAGGAAGTATAAAGTAAAAACTCTTGGTCTTTATGCGAAGTCTGACCCATTGGAAGGGGCTAATCAAGCAAAGGGAATTGTTTTACAAAAAATTCAAAAAGAAGCTAAACAGCCAAACTCTGCAATGAGAAAATGTTGCAAAGTCCAACTTACAAAAAACAACAAACAAGTTACTGCATTTATCCCTGGAAACCTTGCACAAAGATTTATTGATGAACACGACGAAGTTATGATTGAAAGAATCGGTGGAAAACAAGGAAGAAGTAAGGGAGATATTCCAGGAGTTAGATTCAAAGTTATTCAAGTAAATGATCAGCCTTTACCAAGACTTGCTAAAGGTAAGATTGAGAAAGGTAGAAGATAATGAAAGAACAAAAAGAATTACCTAATTTCAAAATATTTGATTTGTATGATATAAGCGAGATAAAAGTTGAAGATCCAGGATTGAAAGCTGTGATAAATCTTCAGCCAAAACTTATATTAAAAAGTCAGGGAAGAAATGTTCAGAAGTTTGGGCAAGCAAAAGTTAATATTGTTGAAAGACTGATGAATAGAGTTGGAGTTTCAGGTCATCGAGGAAAAAAGCATAAAATTATCAAAGGGACAGCCACAGGTAAGTATTCAAAAAATATGAAAATTGTTCTTGAAGCATTTAGGTTGATAGAAAAAAGGACTCAAAAAAACCCTGTTGAAGTTTTGATTAAAGCAATTGAAAATTCTTCTCCAAGAGATGAAATAACTGTGATTGAATATGGTGGAGCAAGATATCCTCAGGCAGTTGATGTTTCTCCTCTTAGAAGAGTTAGTCTTGTTTTAAGATGGATTACTCAAGGAGCATCAGATAAAGCATTTAACAAGAAAAAAACAATTGCCCAAGGATTAGCAGACGAAATAATTTTAGCTTCTGAACAAAATGGAGACAGCTTTGCATACAGAAAGAAAAACGAAGCTGAAAAGCAAGCCGACTCTGCTAGGTAAATTTGTAGACTTTCATTATTTCTCCCAAGCGTGGTCAAGGTAAAGCAAGCTGACTCAGCACGATAATAATTCACCACAATAATTCTTATAAATAGTGTTTATATTGATTTAAAATGGCTGTATATACTGATTTGTCTTACGAAGAAACTAAAAGAGTCATCAAACGGTACTTTGAGGTTAAAGGGAGTTTCCCAATAAAATTTAGATTATCCTTGAAAGATGATGATGCTGATTTAGATTCGCCAACAAACAAAAATAATGGCTTGGAAGACAAATTTCTTGGGCTTTAATTACAAATCTTTATAAACTATTTTCTCGAAAATTAATTATTCTATTTCAAAATGGCAGAAAAAGATATTGAAAATTTAATGACTCAACAAGAACATATAAGAAATATAGCTATTGCTGCGCATATTGACCACGGTAAAACGACTTTTAGCGACAACCTCCTTGCTGGAGCTGGGATGATGTCAGAAGAAACTGCTGGAAAACAAAGGGCATTAGATTTTCATGAGGATGAAAGTACAAGAGGAATTACTATAGATTCTGCGTCAGTTTCTATGATTCATGAAATCCAAGGAGAAAAATATTTAATCAATTTAATTGATACCCCTGGGCATGTAGATTTTAGCGGAGATGTTACCAGAGCAATGAGGGCTGTTGATGGTTGTGTTATTTTATGCTGTGCTGTTGAGGGAGTTATGCCACAAACAGAAACTGTTGTGAGACAAGCTCTAAAAGAATTAGTAAAACCAGTTTTGTTCATAAATAAAGTTGACAGACTTATCAAAGAAGTTAAATTAACGCCTCAAGAAATGGAGAAAAAATTTCTTTCTATTATTGAACATGTTAATCAATTAATTGAAGATATTGCACCAGCAGGTTATAAAGAAAAATGGAAAGTTGGCGTCGGAGAAGGAAGTGTTGCATTTGGTAGTGCTTTCCATAACTGGGCTTTGAGTTTCCCATACATGAAAGAACATGGATTAACTTTCAAAGATGTTATTGATGCTTATGAAGATGATAACCATCAGGAGTTAGCGAAAAAAGCTCCACTCCATAAAGTTGTGCTGGAAATGTCTATTAAACATCACCCTAATCCAATAGATGCTCAGAAATATCGGATTCCAAAAATTTGGCATGGTGAAATGGATTCTGATGTTGGAAAGTCATTGATAAACTGCGACCCAAAAGGCGAACAAGTCTTTGCCCCAATTAAAATTGTCGTTGATAAACATGCTGGAGAAGTGGCAGCAGGAAGGTTATTCTCTGGAACTATAAAACAAGGTGATGAAGTTTATATGAATTCTGCGAAGAGAAATGTGCGGGTGCAACAGGTTTCAGTATATAAGGGAGCACAAAGAATTATTGTCAGTAAAGTTAGCGCTGGAAACATTATAGGAGTTGTTGGATTAAAAGATGTATTTGTTGGAGAGACTGTTAGTAAAAATCCAATAGAACCTTTTGAATCAATCAAACATTTATTTGACCCAGTTGTTACAAAATCTATTGAAGCAAAAAGGGCAGTGGACTTGCCGAAGTTGGTTGAAATTTTAAAGCAAGTTGCAAAAGAAGACCCTTCAATAAAAATAGAAATTAACGAGCAGACAGGTGAAAGTTTGATGTCTGGTATGGGTGAATTGCATTTGGAAATTATGGAGAACAGAATTAAGACAGAAAAGGGATTAGACGTGCGAACTTCTGCACCAATTATTGTTTATAGAGAAACAGTTGCAAAGGAATCTTCAATAGTTGAGGGAAGGAGTCCAAACAGGCATAATAGTTTTTTCATAAAAGTTGAACCATTAGAAGATGATGTTTCTGAAGCAATAAAAAGTGGGGACTTACGAGAAGGTCGGGTCAAAAAGAAAAGCCAAGATGTTACAGATGCACTTTCTAAATTAGGATGGGCTGGAGATGAAATTAGAAATGTTAGACATATTTACAAGGGAAATATGTTCCTTGATGAAACACGAGGAGAAGTGCATATAGGAGAAGTTATTGGAATGATACTGGATTCTTTTGAGATGGTAATGAATAATGGGCCATTGGCTCGTGAACCATGCATGAAAGTAAAAGTTTCACTTGTTGATATGAAAGTTCACGAGGACGCTATTCACAGAGGTCCTGCACAAGTTTATCCTGCTATTAGAGAGGGAGTTGTTGAAGCAATGAAAAAAGGAAATGCTTCATTATTTGAACCCTTACAGATTCATGTTATTGAAATGCCTAACAAGTTTTTGGGTACGATGACTAAATTAGTTGGAGGAAAAAGAGGGCAGATGATTGATGTTAAACAAGAAGGTAATAATTCTAAGATGACTGCAAAAATTCCTGTGGCAGAAATGATTGGTTGGAGTAATGATTTGCGTTCAGCGACAGAAGGTAGAGGAGTTTCTTCTTTATTAGACCAGCTTTTTGAAAAAGTGCCAGCAAGTTTAAAGACAGATGTTATCAAGAAGATAAGGAGTCGGAAAGGGTTGAGTGAGAATCAATAAGTTTAATATAGTTTTATCTACAAACATATACTTAGTGTAAGTAGTAGTATAGGTAGTAGTAGTTAATATTTAAGTGAGTATAGTTTTATTCAAGAAAGTATGCTTATAGAAAAGTATATAAATATCCAAAAAAGTATACTTACATGGAACCTGAAGAATTTAATGGGAAGTTAGGTAAATTGATTCAAGCAAACAAGAAAGCATATTCCACTTTTGAACCAAATCTTCTTCCACTTAAAATAAATTATGATGAAGAACTCATAAGAATTTTAGCAGAAGCTATAGCAAGTATAAGTAATCTTTCTGGGATGGGAAGAAGATTAAGAAATCCTCATCTTTTAATAATGCCTTATCTAAAAAAAGAAGCAGTTCTTAGTTCGGAAATAGAAGGGACGAGAACTTCTTTATCTGAAATTTTGCTTGAAGAAAAAGCCGTAAAAAAATCTCGGGACGAGGATTTAAAGGAAGTCAATAATTATATTCAAGCTTTAGGATTGGGACTTAAAGAGATGGATAAAAAAATTATTAACGAAAAATTGATAAAAAGATTACATTATATTTTAATGAAATCTGTAAGGGGAGAAAATAAAGAACCAGGAAAATACAAAACACACCAAAACCACATCGGGGGTTCTTTAGATATTTTTGGAGCAAAATTTGTTCCAGCAAGTCCAGAAACAACACCCAATTTAATGGAGAATTTAATAGAATATATCAATAACTCAAAAAGAAGTACTAATTTGATTAAAGCAGGAATATTACATTATCAATTTGAAACTATTCACCCATTTAGAGATGGCAATGGTAGAATAGGTAGACTTTTAATTAGTCTTTTTTTATGCAAAACCAAAACCTTATCACAACCATTACTTTATCTTAGTGCTTATTTTAAAAAACACCAAAGAGAGTATAATCAAAGATTGTTTGAAGTTAGTAGTCAAGGAAAAATAGAAAATTGGTTAAAATTTTTTTTTAAAGCAATTAAAATACAATCAGATGAGGCATTAGAAAGAACTATTCAATTAGATAATTATTATGAAGAAGCGAGACAAACTTTAGAAAAAAATTCAAGTAGTACTAATGCTTTGTTAGTTTTAGATTCTTTATTTGAAAATCCTTTCATTAAGATTACTGAAATAGAAAAAATTCTAAACTGCCGCCATCCCACTGCAAAAAATAATCTAAACATATTAATCAAAAATAAAATATTAACAGACTACACGCCAAAGAGAATTGTAGATAAAATATTTTATTCCCCAAAGATAAGTGAGATATTAGAATTAGAAAATCTTACAATTAAAACTAAAAGATAATTGTTTCCACAACCTCTGCACTCTAAAAAACATCCATAAAAAAATTAAATAATTAACGAGAATTATTTTTTAGCTAAACTATTGTTGGATTATTTTATCATCAATTAGTTTTGTTGTTAATTCTTTCATAAAAGAAATAGGACTTCCATTGATTATTTTTACTCCCCTTTTTCCCCAAGCATCCATTACTTTTTTCTCAGAATTAGGGTCTATGGCATAAGATGTTCTTACAAAATTTCCCAATTTTTTCAAAAGAGAATCATAAATTGCTTGTATATTTTTATCACTCATGCTATATCCTACAAACAAGAAAGTTTTGGTAGCCATTAAATCTTTTAATTTATTAAAAATTGGTTTTTTAGAAAGATTTCTTATTAATTTTTTATAATCATTTTGTGTTGAAACTATTGTATGAGGAGACGTTACACTCCCATGAATTTTCAAAATTTGTCTTTTCTTATCATCCCAAAAAGGGAGATCAAGATCATCCACCAGGGGGACGAGCACATTTAATTTTTTTTCAAAAAAAGTATCCCAGTTAGTAGTCACAATTATTTTGAATTGAGGAATTTTAGCAATGTAATCATGAAATATTGTTGCAGAATCATAAATTTTTCCCTGTTCTGAAAAAAGTTCTATTCTTTCAATAATTTCTCTAATTAATCTATTTTTTCTCCCCCCATCATGTTCATCGCAATATTTCTGCATTAAATCTGGGAAAGATAAATTATCTTTTTTTACAGATTTGCATTTGGATAATATATTTTCATAAAAAGATGGTTGTCCGTCAGTTCCTCCTTCTGTAGAAATTCCTGCCCCTGCGAACAACACGCAATCTCCTTTTTTTATTTCTTCGTATAATTCTTTTGGAACCATCCATTTAGATAATTTAATTCCATTTTTATAATTATCTTAAATTAAAATCTCTGCTATCTTTTTTAAAAATCTCTTTTAAAGAACCAAATTTCTTATAATCCAATTGGCTTAAAGATAATAAAAAATCTTTCTTCTTTTTTTCTCTAATTTCTTTGGGAATTTTCTTTTCAGTTTCCTTTCTCTTTTCTTCTAAAAATCTTGTCATTTCAGAAGTACCTAATACTTTAGCCAAATCTTTCATATGTTTTCTTTCTATCAATTTCCTGATAATATTCATAATGTAAATTAGAATTCAAGCAATTTAAATATTACTCAATTTAAAAATTTGCCTATAAAATTAATTTGGTAAAATCTCATATACCTTTTTATAACTTGGAATACTAAGTTGAGTAATGGATACATTAATTATAGCAATTTTTTTATGGCTTTTTGGAATAATTTTTGGAATTTTTTCAAACCCACAAAGAAAGGATTTTGGAATTGTTAGACAAAGTTTTTTTTGGATAGGAATTGTTTTAGATATTCTAGGAACTCTTGCTTTAATTCCTTTTGTAATAAGTTGGTTTTAACTTCTCTGTGAGCAAAAATCCATGCAGTGATTTGCACGAAGGGATTGTCAGAGAATCAATAACAATAATTCTTAAAAAGATTAGAAAATTAAAGATTGTATGGAAATTTTAAATATTCATATTGGAAATTCCAACCATAATGGAGATGTAGTTTTAAGCGGAATTTGTTCCTTTTGTAATAATGCTGTTACCTTCAGACAAATTGGTTTTGAAAAAAATAGCTCAAAATTAGGAAGAGCAATAGCTATTTGTTGTGAGGGGTGCCAAGCAATACAAATATATTCAATATCTCAAAAAAAGATATATCCTGAAATTGAACTTAAAGGATTAGAAGAATTGCCAGAAGAATTAGATAAATATTACCAAGAGGCACTTAGATGTATATCTCATAATTGTCCAAATGGAGCGATGACTTTATTTAGAAAATTAATTCATCAATTAACAATCCACTATGAACTCTCCCAAAAAAATGATAATCGCGGATTGCATGAGATGATAAAAAAACTTAATGAAAAAGGACATATTAACGAAAAATTGCAAAAAGCACTTTTAGAAGTTAGAGATTTTGGAAATGATGGAGCTCATGTAAATAATAATGAACCAACAATTGAGCAAGCAATGGCAATTAAGCATCTCATAGATAGTGTCTTTTCGACATCTATATTCGTAGACAAAACTATTAAAGATTTGGAAGGAATTAAATCTGAAAATTCGGGAAAAATTATAGTAGAATAAAATGAAAGCGTATAAAAAACATTTACCTGGAGAAACTAATTTTTTAACTCTTGAAGAAGAAAATGAAATACTTTCTGCTTTAAGAAAAGCTCACTTAAGTTCTTCAAATCCTGCCATTTATGGACAAAATGGAGAAATTCCATTAAGAAATTATCTAAAAAAACATTTACCTCCTATGTTTAGGGTTGAAACAGGACATTTTATTACTAAAGAAGGTATTCTTTCTCCACAAATTGACATAATTATTATGGATAATAGATTTCCAATAATTAATGAAAATGAAGATGGTTCTGCTTTGATTCCAGGAGATTCTGTAATCTGTTGTATCTCAATAAAATCTAATACAGATAAAAAAGAATTAATCGAGATAGTGGAATCTGCAAAAAAAATTAGGGAATTAACAAATCAAATCTTTAAACCGAATAGTTGGGAGGATTGTATGTTGCTTGGATTTTGTCATACTGCTTCTCTTTCATTTAATACGGTATGCAAACATTATTTTGAATCTTCGAAACAAAATAACCCCCATATAGACGTTACAGTAATGAGAAAAAAAGAAAATGAAAAGGAATTAAGGACAGGTTATTACCTGCATTGGGAGCCTGGTTTTAAAAAAGATAGGCAATACATCCCTATCGCAATAGATACAAATTCCCCATTATCTGATTTCTTTTTTCAACTTCTACAGAATTGTTATTATACACTATCAGAAAGAAAAATTAGTTTAGTAAATTTGGGTATTTTAACAATGAATTATTTTACTTTTGGGACTATACGGGATGAATATAAATAGTCTAATTAGCCCCTTACCTTTCGGACACTTTTCGTTAATTTAATTCCATTTTTATAATTATCTTAAATTAAAACATCACACACACCAAAACATTTTTAAATGATATTTCTTGTTAAGTTAATATTAAATTTTCTCTGAAAATTTTAAACCAAAAATGGCTAAAGAAAAACCAAATATGAATGTAGTGTTTGTCGGGCATGTTGATGCTGGAAAGTCAACCATAGTTGGTAGAACAATGTTTGATTCTGGTGTTGTTGGCGAACAAACAATGAAAAAGCTTAGAGAAGAAGCAGAAAAACACGGTAAAGCTGGTTTTGAATTTGCTTATATTATGGATAGTATTAAAGAGGAAAGAGAACGAGGAGTTACAATTGACCTTTCTTATAAAAAATTAATGTCTCAAAAATTTCAAATCACAATCATTGATGCACCTGGACACAGAGATTTTGTAAAGAACATGATTACTGGAGCATCACAAGCTGATTCAGCATTTTTGGTTATTGCTGCACCTGCTGGAGTTCAACCACAGACAACAGAACACTTGTGGTTACTTAGAACAATGGGAGTTAAAAATTTGGCTATTGCAGTTAATAAAATGGACTCAGTTGAATACAGCGAGGAAAAATTCAAGAAAGTTAAAGAAGATGTAGGAAAGTTATTGCAAGGTGTTGGAATCAACCCTGAGACAACTGCTTTTATTGCGTGTTCTGGATTAAAAGGAGATAATGTTGTTAAAAAATCAGATAAAATGGCTTGGTATAAAGGACCAACAATAGTAGAACAATTTGATGCGTTCCCTGCTCCTGAATTGCCAACAAACTTGCCAATGAGAATGCCTGTTCAAGATG
>JAGLQB010000049.1 GCA_023137045.1 Candidatus Pacearchaeota archaeon | reverse complement strand
TTAGCTTCAAGATTGTTAGGAGAAAAAAAGCATTATGCAATTGGTGCTTTGGAACAATTAGCTTCTGATTTAGGAGTTGACAAATCTGCAGAGGGATTTATTAATGCTGCAATGAGTTCTGAAAAAGGAATAGAAGTAGCAATAATGACTTATGCTCAAAAATATCAAGAGGCTCAAAGTAAACTCACAGTTAGCCAATTTTATAATATTCATAAGGAAGTTTTAGAAAGCTATCTTGGAGACAAGGAAAAAGAAATATTAGCCTCAAAATATAGTGAAGACAACACAAGCATGGAAGAGGTTCAATCAGTAATATCTTACGCACAACATAATTTGAAAAGCCCTGATGAAAAAGAAAGAACTGATGCTGAAAAAACAATGGAAAAATATCAAAGTATTGCAGGAATTATGCAAATAATTCAAGATGAACAATACAAAAATCTATTACCAAAAGCAATTGAAAGAACAAACAAAAGAATACTAGAAAATCTTGTAAGGTAATTTAACTAACAATTTCTTCAACTAATTTAGCCATAACTCTCAAAAACTCTTCAGTTCTTGCTTGCCATGCGTCTATTTCAACGCCCTTTAAATCTTTAATGTGACCATGAGATATTTTTTTGTGTAGAATAAGCAAATCCCTAAACCAAACAACATATTTGGTTTTTAATTTTCCACTATTAACAAAAGTTTCTTTTAGATTGACAGATATATGTTCTGGTGATGGAGGGAGGACATCTGCAGCAATAAGAGCTGCGTGAGCAGAATCAACCATTGCCCAGTATAAACCTTCAATAGCATTTAATTCAGCAGCCTTGCTCCTAAGAATATGAGTCGGAGCTCTTTGAAGACAATTATAAATTGCTTCAGGACTTGATTTTATTTTACCCTGAACCAACAAAAATTTCAAAGGTTCAAAAAATCCTGCAAGGTCTATCATTGCTTCCCCATATCTCAAAATATTTATAACAATCGGGTCTCCTCTTATCAAATCTACCCACCATGTCGTTAATTTAATTGTATTAATGTGCAGACTTTTTTTGTAGGGGTTTCTTCTTAAAATTCTGTCCAACTCCTCTCTATACCATGCAATTAATTCCTGGTCCCATTTTATTGAAGCGTCGTCAATGATGATGATGATATCAATATCAGATCCAGCTACAGAAGTTTGTTTTGTTGTTGAACCAAAAAGAACAACTGATTTAATAATCTTATTAAATTTTTTATAAACTTTTGTTGCAAAATCCATTGCAATAGCTGATTCTGATTTAAGATTTAAAGTAGGAACTTTCGTTTTATCAATTTGATTTTTAGAAATTTTTTTTGATTTAGTTCGTTTTGAAACTTCCTTCTTTGTAGATTTATTTTTTTTCTTCACCATCTTTATATTATTAAGTTTTAAGTATTTTTAAAACTTCTTTTTTTTAATTATTCCATTCCTCTTCCGCTCATTCTGCTTCCACCTGCTCCTTGTTTTTGTCCACCAAGTTCTGTTGGAAGTTGAGAGAATCCTGCCCCAAAAGTTTCATAATTTAACTGGGGAAGCATTTGTCCAAAACCTCCAGAATAACTTTGCTGTAATCCTTGTTCTTGATTCCAATATGGAGCCATGTTTGAAGAATAAAACGAAGAACCAACTGATTGCAATGTTTCTTGAACAGGAGCTGTTTTAAAATGTTGCCACCAATTTGCCGCTTCAATAATTTTTTTGGCTTTAAATCCTTGTTCACCAAGTTTTTCCATGATTTCTTTAAGAGGAACATTTCCCATTCCCATTGGTAATTCTGTATGTTCAAATCCAAAATTATCTGACAAGTGAACATGTTTGACTAATTTAGCAACTTTTTCTGATTCCTTGATAAT
>JAGLQB010000048.1 GCA_023137045.1 Candidatus Pacearchaeota archaeon | reverse complement strand
CAAGATTAAATAACTCTTTTATTAGGAGTAATTCTTCTTTTGTTATATTGCATCTTCCAGCACATTGTTCTTTGAAAATCCTAAAATTTGTTTCTGGATTCTTGCTTAAATTTATTTTTTTGTAAAGATATTCATATTGGAGTATTGAATTAATGCATTTGGAAAGGGTAATCTTAAGGTCTAAAAGGATTTTTAACAGAAGTCTTTTATCATTAATTAAAGGAAAAGTGATATAAACCATGTGGTCAATAATCTGGATAGTTTTTCTTGCCTCATTAAGATATTCTATGAATTTTTCCATTGAAAATAAAAGTATTTGAACTTGATATTGTTTTTGGTGATTTTTTTCATGAATTATGAGCAGAAACTTGTTCTCTTTTTAACAACTTTCTCATTTCCTCTAAAGCTTTTTTTCCATGAATTAAATAATCTAAATGTCCTTTATTTTTAGATTCCCAATTTGGATACTGCTCTAAATTATCTGTAGGTTTTCCATCTTGAGAAGTTATAAATATAGATTCTCTAAATTGATAAAGACCATCAGGAAGCATCAGAACAAAATAATTTTCTGTCCAAAATTTATTATCATTGTAAATGACAATCCCGGGTTTAGGTATTGCTATACCTCTTGAACGAGTATCAATTCCTTTTGCAATATAAGATTTATTTTCAACATATTTTGAATCTTTTATACCCATCATAGTTTTGGGAAAATCATTAAATTTTTTTGCTTCTTCCAATAAAATTTTTTTAATTTGGTTTGAAGAAGTTTGGATTATATTTTCTATCCTTTTCATGTATATATAAAGAAAAACTCTTTTTTAAGAATTTACATTAGATTTAATTTTATTCACTTAGTTCAAGAATCGCTTCTGCCAAATCTCCTGTGCTTTCAAGAACTCTTTTTGCTTGTTCTTCTGTACAGTTGGTTTTTTCCATCACTGTTTTTACATCATCCTCTGAAACTTCAGGAGCTTGATTTTCTTCTTGAATATCTCCCACAACCTGAAAAGTTTCTTGACCTTGCATTGTTATTTTTGTTACAGATGGGTTCATGATTATTATTCTACTATTATCCTCTTTTTCAATTATTACTTTTGAAGAAGCAATTTCTTCTTGGGACATCCCCATCTGTTTCATCATTGCCTGCATTTTTTTTGGATTTATGTTCATCATTTTATTTAAAAAAAGATTCCCAGAAAAATTCTAAACACTACTATTAGAATCACAAACGCTATTATATGAGTTGGTTTTAAATTAAATTTACTTGCATATTCTTCTTTAAATCTTGTTAGACCTCCAAATCCTGAAGGGAGATTTATTTTATTATCTGCCATCTTTTTTTTATGAAGTAGGAGTATAAAAAGTTTTGTTAATTAAAAAGATTTAAAAGTTTCTCAGTTGTTTTTAACTAATGGCTAAGAATCAATTTGATTTTAAGGGAATAGAGGAAAAATGGAGAAAATTTTGGGAAAAGGAAAAGATTTACAAGTTTAACCCAAATTTAAAGAAAAAAATTTATTCCATTGATACGCCACCACCAACTATGTCTGGTCAGATGCACATTGGGCATGCATTTTCTTATTCTCAACAGGATTTTATAGCGAGGTTTAGAAGGATGTTTGAGGGAAATGTTTTTTATCCTTTTGGCACAGATGATAATGGATTACCCACAGAAAGACTCGTGGAAAGGTCCTTAAAAATTAAAAGTAAAGAACTTGGAAGAAAGGAATTTATTCAAACAGTTTTAAAATTCTTAAAAGATTTTACTCCCAAAGCAATTCAAGATTGGAAAGATTTGGGAATGTCCTGCGATTTTGAAGTTTCATATTCAACTATTGATGATAATGCCAGAAAGATTTCCCAAAAATCTTTTATCACATTATTTAATAAAAAAGAAATTTACAAAAAGAAATTTCCAACTATCTGGTGCCCTGAATGTCAAACTCCAATTGCTCAAGCTGAACTTGAGGATAAAGAAGAAACGAGTTTGTTTTCTACTCTGCATTTTTCATGTGAGGGAAAAAAGTTGTTAATTGCAACTACTCGTCCTGAATTGCTTGGAGCCTGTGTTGCTATTTTTGTTCATCCAGATGATAAAAGATACAAAAAATTAGTTGGAAAAAAAGCAAAAGTTCCTTTATTTGATTTTGAAGTTCCAATTATTGCAGACAAATCAGCAGAACCTGAAAAAGGGACAGGTGTTTTAATGATTTGTTCATATGGGGATAAATTTGATGTTGATGCGATTAACAGGCACAAATTAAAATCAAAACTGATTTTAGACAAGCAAGGAAAAATTATTAGTGGAGATTATATTGGTTTGAAAATTAAAGATGCCAGAAAAAAGATTTTAGAGGACTTGAAAAAAGAAAATTTAATTGAGGAACAAAAAGAAATTCAACATGTTGTTAATGTTCATGATAAATGCGGGACACCGATAGAATTTATTGAGACAGAACAATGGTTTGTAAAAATTTTAGATAAAAAGAAAAAATTTATTGAACAAGGAAAGAAAATAAAATGGTATCCAGAATTTATGAAAAAAAGATATGATAATTGGGTTAAGGGTTTGGAGTGGGATTGGAGTATTT
>JAGLQB010000047.1 GCA_023137045.1 Candidatus Pacearchaeota archaeon | reverse complement strand
TGCTTGAAATAGCTGAAAAAATTGAGAATAAAATAAAAGAACTCGGAGGAGAACTTGCATTCCCAACAAATTTGAGCATAGATGAAATCGCTGCTCATTATACGCCAAGTTATAATGATTCAACTCTTGCCAGCGGACTTTTGAAAGTAGACTTGGGTGTGCATGTTGATGGGTGGATAGCAGACACAGCTTTTTCCTTAGATTTAGAAAATAGCGAAGAAAATAAAAAATTAATAACAACGTCTGAAAAAGCATTACAAAATGCAATCAAAATAGCAAAAACAAAAATTCAATTAAATGAGGTGGGAAGAATAATCCAAGAAACAATTGAATCTGAAGGATTCTCTCCAATAATTAATTTATCTGGGCATGAAATGAAACAATATGATTTGCATGCAGGGATAAGCGTGCCAAATATTGATGATAAAAAAAATGTCCTCATGAAAAAAGGACTTTATGCAATAGAACCATTTGTAACTGCTGGCAATGGAAAAGTTCATGATGGAAAACCTTCTGGAATTTATATGTTAATTGATAATAGGAATATTAGAAGTTCTGGTGCAAGAAAAATTTTAGAATTTATAGAAGAAGAGTATCAGACTCTTCCATTTTGCTCGAGATGGATTGTCAAAAAATTTGGGGCAACAGCTTTATTTTATTTAGGTCAATTAGAATCAAATGGAAACCTGCATCATTTTGCTCAACTTGTAGAAACATCACACAACAAAGTTGCACAAACAGAACACACAATTTTAATTGAAGATGACAAAATTGTGACGACAGAATAATCTTCCCTTATTTTTCATGAGGTAAAATTTTATACATTGCATAAACACTCTCAGTTTCTTTTGGAACTTCAATTATAATTTTTTCTTTAATCAAATCATTAAGAATTTTGCTAGTTAACATTGCGAGATTTCTCGGACTAATATCTGAATTTTGCTGAGGCCACATATATTCAAAACCTGTAAAAAGAATTTCTTCACCGACATTATCTTGGCAATATCTATAAATTTCCTTTCTAAATTTTTCTACTTGCATGAGTATGATTAAGATGTTTAAGTTATGAAAATTATTATCCTAAATAACTACCTGCTAAAGGAATTGCTGCCTTTGCAGATTTTAGATAATTTTCTTCAATTTTTTTGTAAACTTCAATAGAGGATTTATTTACACTTGGTTTTACTTTTGTTAATGCCTCTTCAAAATGTTTTGGTATTACTTGCTTAGACATGATAGACTCCCGTAAAGATAACATTGCTGCTTCTCTCACAAATGATTCTAAATCTGCTCCAGTATATCCTATAGTTTTTTTGGCAATTTCTTGTAAGAGATTTTCTTTTTCTTTGTCTTTGAAAAGTTTTTTTCCATCTCCAATAGGCATATTTTTTGTATGAATCTTCAAAATATTTAACCGACCTTTTTCTTCTGGTGCATTAATTAAAAGTATTTTGTCAAATCTCCCAGGTCTTAATAAAGCTGTGTCCAGCATGTCTGGCCTGTTTGTTGCAGCAATTACTAAAACATCATTTAAATCTTCAAGACCATCCATTTCTGCTAGTAATTGGTTTAAAACTCTTTCAGTTACTTTTGTTCCGCTATCCATCCCCCTTTTACCTGCTAAAGAATCTATTTCATCAAAAAAGATTATACATGGAGCAACTTGTCTCGCTCTCTCAAAAATCTTTCTCATTCCTTCCTCAGATTTACCAACCCACATACTTAGCAATGAAGGTCCTTTAACTTGAATAAAATTTGCTTCTGATTCTTTTGCGACAGCTTTAGCTAAAAGGGTTTTACCTGTTCCAGGAGGACCATAAAGTAAGATTCCTCTTGATGGTCTAATTCCCATTCTTTCAAAACTACCAGGATGTTTTATTGGCCATTCTACTGCTTCCTGCAAATCTTGCTTAATATTTTCTAAACCGCCAATAGATTCCCAAGTTACATTTGGAGTTTCAACTAAAACTTCCCTCATTGCTGAAGGCCGAACAGTTCTCAAGGCATCTGTAAAATCATCATGCTTAATAATTAATTTCTCTAAAATCTCTTTTGGAATTTCTTCGTCTTTTTCTAATTTAATCTGTGGAAGATATTTTCTCAAAACATTCATAGCAGCTTCCTTGCTTAATAATTCTAAATCTGCTCCAACAAAACCATGAGTTAAAGAAGCTAATTCAGTTAGATTGACATTTTTTGCAAGAGGCATCCCCCTTGTATGAATTTTCAAAATCGCTAGTCTTCCTTTTTTTCCAGGAACATTAATTTCTATTTCTCTGTCAAATCTTCCAGGACGTCTTAAAGCAGGATCTAGAATGTTTGGAACATTTGTTGCTGCGATAACAACAACTTTTCCTCTTGATTTCAAACCATCCATTATAGCCAATAGTTGTGCAACAACCCTTCTTTCAACTTCTCCCGTCACATCTTCTCTTTTGGGAGCGATAGCATCAATTTCATCAATAAAAATAATACTGGGTGCATTGTCTTCCGCCTCTTTGAAAATATCACGTAATCGTGCTTCGGATTCTCCATAAAATTTGGACATAATTTCTGGACCGTTCAGTAATATGAAATGTGCTTCGGATTCGTTGGCGACGGCTTTTGCTA
>JAGLQB010000046.1 GCA_023137045.1 Candidatus Pacearchaeota archaeon | reverse complement strand
TTGCATCATAATCTTCTACTTTGATAACACTTCCAGCTGGTTCAATTGTATAAAGTGCGAATTCACCATCTTCGTCAAATCCTCCAAGCAAAGTTCCAACCATACTTGGAACCATTGAAGGTTGTCTTATCTGTGAATATGTTATTGTTGATAATAAATTTGCTGCTTGTTTTATTGTTGGTCTTGATCTTGATTTTAGTCTTTTCAATCTTAACTCTGCTGATAATACTTTGAATGTCCTCTGAATATCTGATACAACTCCTGTTGAAGCCACAGCCACATAATCATTTAGAACTTTAATTTTTTTAGAATTTTTATTCATTACTATGTTTCCTGCAGTTGATTGTCTATCTGCAGCCATCACAACTCCATCTTTGCAAACAATTCCCAGAATAGTGGTTCCTGTTTTCAAAATTGAGTTCTTTAGTTCATTACTTAATTCCATTTTATAAAAATCTTAAATATCCTTAGAATTTACAAAAAAGATGAGAAAATGTATTATTTAAATTTTTCTATTCTTTTCTTGAAACTCCATTTTCTTTTTTGAACTTAATTACATTTTCCACGAAGTTTTCTATTTTTTGTTCATGGCTTACAATGATTAATTGACCTATGTTAATTTGTTGTAAAATGTCTCTCATTTTGTCTAATTGTTGTTCAGAAAATCCGTCTGTTGGCTCATCCAGAATAACCAAATCTTTTGTTTTAATTTCACTCAAAAGAGAATTAATAACTTGGTTTAAAGAAAGCCTATATGCCAAAGCAACGGCAGTTCTTTCTCCACCTGAAAGATAAGCATAATCAATTACATAATCTTGGTATTCCAGAATTGGGGTAAAATCATCATTAAGCTCAACATTAAATGAATCTGGAACTAACATGTCAAACCATTGCTCGAACAATTGGGAAAATTCAGCTTTAAGTTTTATCATTACATTTTTTTCAATTACAGAAATAATAGACATAAATTTTTTTGAAATCCATTCTTCCAAATTAGTGAGATAATTCAATTGCATTTTAACCTGTTCGGTTTTTTTTATTTTCTCTTTTAATTCTTGTATTTGCATGGAAAAAACTTCTATTTCTTTTTTTAATTCTGCCACTTTTATTTCTGCTATTCTTTCCTGACTCAAAGAATTTGTAAGTTCTTTTTCTTTTAATTCGAAAATATTCGCAAATTTACCTAATTCAAAAACAGAATTTTTCAAAGTCTCAACATGGTTATTCAAAAGTTCAATATCTTTTTCAAGAAAATTATTTGTTTGATTTATTTCTTGCAGACGTATTTGTTTTTCTTTAATTTCTTGGAATTTCATTTTTAGTATCTTTAAATCAGTTATTTTCCTTTCTTTTGAAAAAATTTCAGAATCAAGAATCTTCATTTTTTCAAAAATTTGATTTTTTTCTTGTTCCAATATTTCTAATTTTTTGTTATTTACTGTTATCTCTGAACGTGCTTTATGCAAAATATTTGCCCGATAAATTGCTTCAACATTCTGCAAGCAAGTTGGACAAATTTCCAGATTAGATATCTTTTTTTCGAGTTTTATATTTTCTTCATTCTTAGAATTGAACGTCGCTGTTTGTGAATTAAGTTCCATACTTTTCTGAACAAGATTTGCTTTTTCTTCTTTATCTGACATCGTCTCTCTTTCAAGTTGAAAAATCTGAGACTCATTAAATTCTAATTCTTCTAATTCTTTTATTTGATTTTTGATTTGTTCTATTATTCTAAAATTTCCAGAAAAAGATTCTTTTTTATGCGCAATAATAATATTAGTTTTTTCTACTTCTTGCTGAAATTTATTTTTCTCTTCTATCTTTTTCAGAATTTCTCCTCTTTCTTCTTGGATTTTTTTTCTTTCTTCTGCTTTTGCAAAAAGTTCTTTTTCAATTGAAACAAGATTATAATGTTTTGATTCAAGATCATTTTCTTTGGAAACTATACTGAGTTTATCTTGTTCTAAATTAATAGTAATCCCCTGCTTTATTCTTTTCTCTTCTCTTAGTTTCAAAGTTAAAATTGAAATATTCTCGAGAATTTTTTTGTATTTATCTATCCCAAAAACATGTCTCAAAGTGTTTATTCTTGTTTCTGGCTCTTGAAGAATAATCTGTTTCATCTCTTCTTGGGGAGTATAAACTGTGAATTTGTATAATATATTTTGTTTCTTTGTGAATTCTTTAGGATAATTCAAAAGTCTAAGCACCATATTTTTTAATTCAGTAACTGAGATTTCTTTTTTTTCTCCATCAATTGTTATAGCACAATAATCTTGTGAAACTGTTTTGCCTCTTTTTAAAGTTCTTTCAATTATAATTTCCTGTCCTTCAACTTCAATCTCTATTTTTACTCCTCCAGTATCTTCTCCATTTCTTAATAACGAAGAACCTCTTTGCCCAGGTTGTAATCCAAATAATGAAAATTCTATTCCCAAAAGAATTGATGTTTTTCCAGAACCAATATCTCCCGATAAAAGAATTGAACCCTCAGGAAATTCTATCTCTTGTTGTTTGTAACTTCTTATATTATTTAGTGTAATTTTTTTAATTTTCATTTTAAATATCTAAAACTTTTTTGGTGCCTTCAAGCAATCTTTTTATAAAAATCTC
>JAGLQB010000045.1 GCA_023137045.1 Candidatus Pacearchaeota archaeon | reverse complement strand
TTAAAGAGGTAACATGAAAATTCAAAAAAATCGTAAAGGACTATCGCTTATTGTAAGTTTGTTGATGGTTGTGTTATTGATTTTTGTAGCTATTGGAATTTTTTGGTTTGCAACAAGAGGTATTCTTGAAGAAGGAACAGAACAACTTGAGTTGGGATCAAAATGTTTAGAAATTAATGTGGAAGCAACAGCGATGAATTGTACAGCTGGAGTTTGCGATGTCACTTATACTAGAAAAGCTGGAGGAGAGGATATTGCTGGTATAAAATTAGTTATAAGTGATGGAACTGAAAGTCATACAGAAACTATTGAAGAAGCGTTGAACCCATTAGATACAAAAACAAAAACAGGCATTATTAGTGGATTAACAACTCCAACAAGTGTAGAAGTTGCAGTTTACTTTAAAACTACATCTGGCGAAGACCACATTTGCACACCCAATGTTTTTACTTTAGTTTAATTATCGGATAACATAAACTTTATCATTTTTCCTTACTTTTGGAATTAACAATCCGATTTCTTTTCCTTTTTTTCCTTTTTTAACAGATTTTTTATTTATTTCTATGTGTTTTATTTGCGATTTTTGTAGACCAGTTTCATCCCCAATAATAACAATCTTATCATTGATTTTTAATTCAGAAACTAACTGAATTGTTGCAACCCCAATTTTTGGAAAATAATGTGTAACTTCCCCAACATAATGTTTTTTTTCTTTTGCTGCACTATGTTCAATTTTGGCAAAATCATTTGGATTTGGAAGTCCTAGATAAAATCCAGATGAAAATCCCCGATTATAAACTTTTTTTAATTCTTCCATTTCTTTTTGAATTTCTTTTTTTGTTAATTTTTTTTCTAAAGCTTTCTTGTATATCCTTACAACTGTATCAACATATCTTGGCTCTCTGTTTCTTCCTTCTATTTTAAAGGAAGTAATTCCAAATTTTTTCATTTTTTCAATAAAAGGTAATGTGCATAAATCTTTAGCTGAAAAGATTTTATTGTGTTGGATTTTTAATTCATTTCCTTCTTCGTCTTTAACAAAATAACTTCTTCTACAAGGATGCAAGCATGCTCCACGATTTGCTGATTTATCAAAAAGAAATTGAGAAGTAAAACACCTGCCTGAAATAGCTACGCACATTGCTCCGTGTGCAAAACATTCAATATCAATAATCTTTGAGATTTCTTTTATTTGTTTTAGATTTAATTCTCTTGCTAGGATTATTCTTTTTGCCCCAAGTTTTTTGTAAAATTTAGCAGTTTCAATATTTGAAACAGAAGCCTGAGTTGAAATAAAAAAAGGAATTTTATGTTTTCTACAAAGTTGGATAACGGCTAAGTCCCAACAGATAATTGCGTCAATTTTGTTTTTAACTTTTTTAATAACATCCTCCATTTTTTTGAGTTCATTGTTATAAATTATTGTGTTTAAAGTCAGATATCTTTTCACATTTTTTGGCTTGCAAATTTTTTCAATTTTATCTAAATCTTTAATACTAAAATTTTTTGCAGTTGCACGCATTGAAAATTCTTTTAATCCAAAATAAACTGCATTTGCCCCAGCATTTACAGCTGTAATAAGCATTGCAAAATTTCCTGCTGGTGCCAAAAGTTCGTATTTTTTTTTCTTAGAAATCATTTAAATCATCTTGTAACGTTTTAATATAGAAAACATCAATATCCAAATTCCAACAACTAATATTCCCAAAAATGGAAGTAAACTCAAATTTGTTTGAAAAGGAAGATTTATATTCATTCCATAAATACTTGCTATTAATGTTGGTATTGAAAGAAAAATAGTAAAAATTGTAAGAACTGTTACTGTTTTATTCAAATCATTAGAAAGCTTTGTAGAGTAATAATTTCTCATATTAGAAATTGCCTTTAAAGTTTGCTGACAAAGTTTTAAAGTTTCATTCAAGTCAATAATTAAATCTTCAATTACTTCTTGGTCTTTCTTCATAAATTTTAAAGATTTATCCCTCAAAATTTTGGTATAATTTTGGATTGTCGCTCCAAAAGAAGAAATATAATAATTTAACTTATCTTCATCACCAATTAACCTTTCAATATCTTGATTTTTTAGTTTGCTTAGATTAGTCCGATTTGCTTTTATTTTTTTTATAATCCTATGTGTTGATTTTTCAAATGAACCAGATATAAAAAATAAAATTTTTAGAAGATTTCTTGAATGTGTAAAATTTTTAAATTTTCTTTTAACATCAAGTATTTTTTCAAAAATTTCTAAAGAGTATTTTGAGACAGTTACAAAAATTTTTTCCGAACAAATAACTAAGAATGAAGAATCGTATTCTTGTTCTATTTTGGATGTTGGAGTTGTTAAATAAATATAAGTTTCTTTATTTTCTATTTCAAATCTTGGATTTTCGTGAATGTCCAACCCATCAAGCAAATTCGCTTTATTTAGCTTAAATTTCTCTACTAAGAAATCTATTTCTTTGGTATCAGGATTCGAAACATTAACCCAACAACCGCGAACAAAATCTGGAACTTTTTCAATTTTATCTTGATTCTCGGATTTTATAAAATATTCTATCATAAAAAAGAAAATAAAAATTGATATATAAACCTTTATAGAAAATTTTAAAAATAGGTTTTTACTATCAAATTTATGACAGCTAAGATTTGGAGTTATCTTCATTGTTAGAAACGACTTCTTTAGCTGGCTTTCCATCTCTGCAAATTCTGAAAAACCTTATAAATCTAATTTATCTTTACTTAAATATGGTGGCCGTAGTTTAATGGTAGAACGTGTGGT
>JAGLQB010000044.1 GCA_023137045.1 Candidatus Pacearchaeota archaeon | reverse complement strand
AATAATAATAATAATAATAATTCTACACTTCTTCTTTTTCTCATACACCACTACTTTTCCTACTTCTAATTTTACTTTACTACTACTACTACTACTATATACTATATACTATATAATATAAATATTTATAATCAAAAAATTAAAAAATCAAAAACAAAAATCCTTTTTAAATATTCTCTATAGGAAACCAAAGGGTGACACCCAAACCATATACTTCTAAATCTATTTAATTTCATAGAAAAGTTTATAAGTTATTTGAGTTTATCACATTTATGCAAAACGATAAAAATCCTTTCAAAGCAATTGTTGGAAAAATGATCGTAACTAAAGAGGGTAAAAGATTAGGATTTGTTAGAGATATAACATTTGAAACTAAATCTGGAGAACTTATTAGTTTAATTGTAAAAGATTCAACACCTTATATAAAAAATCTTAATTTAGAAATAACAAATTCAAATGAAATTTTAATACCTTATAGTGCTATTATTGCTATAGGAGACTTTGTTATTGTTTCAGAAGAAGATTTAATTTAATAAATTCTTGTTTATTATTAATATTATAATAATAATATTATCTTATCTTATCTTATTGTAATTATACTATACTATATTATTATCACTACTACTTCATTATTTGATTTTTATATATCAAATTTAGTATATAAACATTTAAAAATAGTTTTTTAATTATAACACCATGAGATTTATTGGTTTTAATTTTAGTAAAATAAGCGTAGAAAAGTTTTTAGATAAAATTGAAAATTTGAAAATTGATACAAAAATAGATGTTTCTGAAATAAATACTATTAAATCTTCTTTTTTTAAAACTAAAGAAGAAATTATAGGAATCAAATTTAACTATGCTGTAAATTATAACCCTGATTTTGCTAAAATAGAGTTTATAGGTACTGTTATTTTTGCTGTTGAATCAAAGATGGCAAAAAATATTTTAAGTCAATGGGAAAATAAGCAAATGTCAGAAGATTTTAAAATCAAATTATTTAATATTATTTTGAGAAAGTCTAATTTGAAAGCTCTAGAATTAGAGGATGAACTTAATTTACCTCTTCATATTCCTTTACCAACTGTAAAAAGTCAAGAAAAGGAAGAAGATAAGCAAAATTAATTAATTGTTTTCTATTTGCAAACCTTTAAAAAAATTATTTTACTTTAGATTTTATGAAAATTTCTGAACAAAAGATTGAAAAAATCTCAGAACAAATTCTTGCTACGCTTTATTTTATAAGTCCAAAATCTTTATTTACATCTTACATAGCTAAAGAAATAGCAAGAGATGAAGAATTCACTAAAAATATTTTATTAAGATTAAAAGATAAAAAATTAGTAATAGAAATTAAGAAAAATCCTCAAGGTGTTCCTTACATAAGGAGATCAAGATGGAGCTTAACAAGTGCTATATATAATACTTATAAACAATATCAATCTTCTTGAATAAAGCTTTTATACTTCTTATTTTTTTACATGTTATGGATCACATAAAAGAAGCTTTCCAAAAAGTAAAAGACGACATAAGTAGCATAATTCATGATATTAATTCTCTAAGATTAGATTTAGTTGAAAACAAAGAAAAAATAAATGAAATTTCCGAGATTATTAAGCAAATAAACGAAAAAAAAGGAATATTCCATAAAGAACAACCTTCTGCATTAAAAGAGAATTTTTCGACAAACAGACACATAATTCAGACACTTTCGACACATCCTTCGACACATAATTTACCTTTAGAACCTTTAAAACCCCAAAATATGCCTATTTCCATTGGAAATCAAGGGGTTCCAACAGACAAACAGACAAACAGACACATTTACTGATAAACAAGTTAATCAATTCATTTCAAAAGATGAAAATTCTATTGACAACGCTATAGTTGTTCTTAATTCTCTGGACGCTATCAAAAAAGAGATAAGACTTAAATTTAAAAGATTAACAGAACAAGAGCTTTTAGTGTTTTCTCAGCTATATCAATTAGATGAAGAATTTGGTCACTCTGATTATAAAACTCTCTCTAACAAGCTTAAATTAAGTGAAAGTTCTATTAGGGATTATATCGGAAGACTCATTAAAAAAGGAATTCCCGTCGAGAAAAATAAAATAAACAATAAAACTATTAATTTATGTATATCACAAAATCTTAAGAAAATTGCCACACTTTCAACTATTTTACAACTTAGAGACCTTTAATCAAGCTTAAATTTATTTATTCTGTTAAACGAATAACTTTCTTCTTAAAATAACTCTCTTTTTTTGCAATAAACTTTCTCGTTTTTTTGATTATACTCACTCTTTTTCTTCTTTTTTACTTCTTTTTGGTCCATTAACTCTTACTTTTGACTTTTTAAGCATCTTTTCTTTGATTTCTTCAGGTATATATATCCTTTTTTTACCATTTTGTTCAATTAATTCTTCTATTAAACTCTCACTTTTCTGTTTTATTACGTTTATTTGGCCTCTTATTGTGGATCTCTCCTTTCCAAGAATAGCTGATAGGTCATCATAACTTAGTTTCATATCTGAATTTAATAAAATCCAAAGAATTGCTCTTTCACTTATTGAAAATTGGTCTAATTTTGGTGTTTGGACAGCTGTTTGGACAGCTTAAACACCCTGTTTGGTTTTAATTCATTCATAATTGTAAACACATTTTTCAATCCTTCAAGTTCTTTTTTTACCGACGACAAATCTTCTTTTAAGTCCACAATCTCTTTTTGTTGTAAATTTTTCTCTGAATCAAGGTGTTTAATCCACCCACTTACAGAAGTTATATCTTTTTTTACAGATTCAAAACCAAGTTTTGTGTCTTCTTTTATCTGTTCA
>JAGLQB010000043.1 GCA_023137045.1 Candidatus Pacearchaeota archaeon | reverse complement strand
AGATAATACACAAACAACCAAGGTTGTATTAATGAGATGATTGTAGTATTCGTTATTAAAATTGAAAAAGCTGTATCAAAAAAGATACAGCTTTTTTTTGATTGGGACACCACCACTCCAATATACAATGTTTTAATATTCAAATTATCAGTATTGATTTTGCAACAAATCGCAGATAATCTCCCTTTAATCATTATATATTTATCAGTCAGCCAAACATGTGTTTTCCAAGTATTCTTTGTAATCTGTAAGAAATTTTACAGCATCGTTCTTCACAGCAGATATATACAGTTTAACAAAGCCCCCCGGTTTTAAAAAACTCTCTTGATAATAGCTTATTTTAATCCCTTTCTTTACAGCTTCAAACAGATAATAACCTGATGATCTTTGTACAATATCACAGATTTTTACATTACAGTGATTCGATATCATTTTAAAGCTGATCTTATTTTTATCAGAATGAGAAATAATAATCCAAACAGACATATTTTTTGTAAAAAAGGGTTTTTCAATCGTATAGCTTGCTATATACCATTCTCGTCCCTCTTTCAGTAATTGAATTGATTTTACATTATGTGTGTATTGTTTTTTATGATCAATATTAAATGAAACATCTGTTATACATTCAATTTGGGCTTTTATCACAAAACTTGCACGAAACGAACAGAAAGTGTCTTTTTGAAAAAACGTGTATGTTATCCCATTGATTGACCCTGTATCAGATACCAAAGCCGACAGAATTTGTTTTTCAAAAAAAAGAAAATTATCCTTAGCATTTATTCTGTAAACGTTCACAAAAACAAGCAAACAAAGCACAATAAATAATTTAGTGATTCTTTTTTTCATGGTTTCGGCAGATTTGATCTGATTTATAATTTTATTCGGTCGGGCCACGGGTTATTTTTTGAAACAGACCATATTTTATTCACATATTCCAAAGCATAATAATTCTGAATCAGATGTATCCAGTGCGATCCTTTAGTATTTAATTTTATTATATTTTCATCTTCATATTCTATAAAACCCATTATTTTGATAAGTTTCAAGATAAACCCAAAATCCTTTTTTATATCGGACCGGAACATCTCCTTGTAACTTTTTTTGTTGATTATTGTAATATAAAGTTGCCAATACAGCCAAAAATTCTTTTCGAGTTTTTTGCTGACATTCATTGCAATTGAAACGGGAAGCCTTGAATTTACAGATTTGATATATTCCGAGACATAGAAAGTGTTAAAATAAAATATTTCACCGTTGTATGAGCCGGAACTTGCACCCAGCCCAAGATAATAATCACGAGTTACTGATGAGTAGTTGTTTTTATGATTTTTAATAAACGACCAAACATTCGTTCTTGAATAGCCGTTTTCGTATAAGAATTTATTAATGAAATAATACATCTTTCTCCTTTGCAAATGATTGGGAAGTTTTATTTTTTTCAATTGCTTGATCTTGCCGATCTCCGAAAACGGAAATGTAAACAAAGGGTAACAAGTAATTTGGTTGATGTTATGAGAAATTGCCACAGAAAGATCATTTCTAATATCCTCAATTGTTTGATTTTCAATTGCAAAGATTAAATCAATATTCACTGAATCAAAACCGACACTGTTTACTTCACCTAATGCTTTAACAGCTGTATTCATATCGTAATTCCTACCGATTTTTTTTAAGCAACTGTTGTTAAAACTTTGAATTCCTATGCTGATCAAGTTGAATCCAAGGTGTTTTAGTTTTGTTAAAACCTCTTTGTTAATTTCATCCGGTGATGTTTCAAGGGCAATATCGCCTTCAATATTAAAATATTTATGCAGATGCTCTAAAATTTCACTCATTTCATTTATCATCAAAGTCGGCGTTCCTCCTCCAAAATATAAGGATGTGAAATTTTTCTTTCCAAAATAATCATAATATAAGCTGATCTCTTTTAGTAAAGCATTTTTATATTCCCGGGCTAAATCTTTATTATAAAAAGTTTTAATGTAAGGACAATAAGGGCATGAATTCTTACAAAAAGGTATGTGGATATACAATCCTGATCCCGGTTTTAAACCAATATTGTTTATCCTGTTAAACCTGTGATATGTAAAATCATCTGATTTATCTGACAGAATATTTCTTATTAATCTCAACATACTTTACATATATTTAAAAGCGGTAAAAACTGCATTAAGATTTAATCTTGTTATATGATATATTTCAGCAAAGCCTAAATAACCACAATCTTTACATACCGCATCATTGCCAATCATTCTGCAGCACTTGTAAAGTTTGTTTTCAGCAAATAACCAACTCAATCCGTTTGGTCTTTTCCAACTGTTGTTATACACACTTTTTAAAGCTGCTTTTGAATTTAAAATCTTATAATCTTTTTGTTTCAGCTTTAATATTGTCTTAATAATCGTCTTTCTTTCTTCAGTTCCTAAATACAAACTGTCTTTACTGTTGTAAGGTGTATAGAAATAAAAAAAGACTCCCTTGATATTCTTAATTTTGCTTAATGCTTTACAGAAATTTTCAATTTCATCTTTATTTTTGCTTGTTAAGGTACAGTTGATAATTATTTTTTTGTGGCTTGAGTTTTTAATATTTGTAATGATCTTGTCGAAACTTTTCCCGCGAATTGCATCATTTATTTGTCCCCAACCGTCTAAACTGACAAAAACAGTGTCAGCTTTTGTTTCAATCGGGAATGTGCCGTTTGTATATAGTGTAATGAACCTGAAGCCAATATCTCTTGCCGTGTGAATTATATCTTCAAGGTTTTTCGAATTATCTTTCCATAAAAAAGGTTCTCCTCCTTCAATATAAAGATATTTCATGCCTTTATCATACAAATCGTTTAAGCCTTTACTAATTTCATTATAGGATAAATCCGGAATATTACGATTTGAAACAGAACAGTACAGGCAGTTTAAGTTGCATTTGTCATTAATTACAATACCTCCGATAAAAGGGATTTC
>JAGLQB010000042.1 GCA_023137045.1 Candidatus Pacearchaeota archaeon | reverse complement strand
GATCCCTTTGAAACACAAAATAATTATTTCTCTCGATGTAAACCCGAGGACTTCCGGAGATATTCGCATATTGCCCTGAAAAAGTAGTTTATTGTTGTTGCCTGAAAATTTTGAGAATATCAAAAATGGCTTTAGCCGATGACTAAAAATACAAATCAAATCCTACATAACAATCGATTGAACAACGACTTCCTTGCTGAATTAGTTATTATGTTAGACAATATTATAATGAACCTAAGTTATTTGTAAAAGTATAGGTGACAAAATATGGGAACCCTGTAGATTGCCGTAAAAGGGGTAGATGGAAAGGATAGAAAAATGGAAGAAATTATACGAGGTAATATTAATGAGGATTGGGCTCATTTTGGATATGTAATTACAGGTGATTATGTTTTCCTCGGCTATTGTGTAGGGAATGTAGGAAAAAGTGTAGAAGAGCAAATCCATGGGGCTTTCGATAATATGGAACAACAATTATCAGAAGCTGGATTAACTCTAGAGGATGCTGTAAAAATTGACGTAATGTTTCGTGATATATGGAATATTCCATTACTTGAAAAAGTGATCAAACAAAGATTTAAAAAAGGTTATCCAGCACGAAAAACAATATCAACCGATTCCGCTCATATTGGTGGCCCCAATGGATTGCATGTTCAAATAGATGGAATAGCATACATCGGTAATAAGAAATGAGTTATTCAATCGACTTTAGTAAAATCACTCTGGAACAATACAAAAAGGACATTCAAAAAAAGAGTTTTATTCCAAGTCGTCAAATATTAAAAGATGAGAATCCAATGGGTTAATTTAACCTTTGCCCATGTGCTATTTGCTGCAGGTTTTGATACAGTAGAGAAAGTATCAAAAGCAGACTATGAAGATTTATATAATAAAGTAATATCAAAAAATGATGAAATGAAATTGTATAAAGGGAAAATTGGTTTAAATGACATGAAGTTGTGTATTGAAGCTGCAAAATTAATTGATGCAGAAATTGAAGTATGAAAAACTGCTCAAGCAACCCATACTCAGCACGGAGATGATTCACAATTTCATTTTCTTATCCCGTTTAAGAAGATATCAACATAGGTTTCAGCAATATCCTTGTTGTCAAGAGGTTTTGTCTGCTTCAGTATATATTGCGAAACACAGTATCCGCCAATCATATCGCTGAACATCTGTGCAGCCAGATCGGGATCCACATTCCGGAGTTCTCCTTTTTTGATTCCCATTTTTATTATTTTCTTAAAAATTTCCATTTTCCCAAACATATTTTCTTCTATAAAATTAAATGCGAATTTTTTATCTTCAAGCGCACTGTAAAGTATAAGCCGTAAAAAAGAGGGGTCTTCCTCAAATTCCCTCAGTATTTCAAGAACAGTTATTTTTAACACATCCCATGCGCTTTTAGGGCGGGTCAGAAAAACATTCAGTTCATGCGAATGAACCTTTCTTATTTTTTTAATAATGGATCTGTAGAGATCTTCTTTATTTCTAAAATGTTTAAAAATTGTAGCTTCGCTAACTTCGCATGCTTCTGCTATTTCCCTGGTTTTAGTTCCCTTAATCCCATTTTCAGAAAATACCTTTATAGCTGCGTCTATTATCTGTTCTTTCCTTTCCTGACCCGACATTCTTTTCTTCTGTTCCATTTTCGTTTACCTTTTTTTCAGGATTTTAAGACAGATATAGTATAACACAAACAGTAAACAAAGTAAGTATTTACTTGACAGCTCCGATGGAAACGCTTAGTTTGGTAAGTAAGGACTTACTTACATGGTAAAAAAGGAGTACCTGTTGATGACAGCTGAAAAAAAAGTAGTAATTATATTCCTGATTTCTATAGGACACCTTTTTGCGGACCAGGCTACAATAAGAATCGGTTACCCTATGCCTGATTTTGCCATAGAGGACACAAACAGGAAAATCCATAAGCTCGAAAATATGCGGGGAAAGGTAATTTTATTCATTATGGGTGCCCGGAGTGTCAGGGAAGATATATCGCTTTCTAATCAAACAATCATGAATGGAGGATAATATGTTAAAGAAACTGACTGAAATTGTTATCAGATATCCCATAATAACGATAGTTCTGACATTATTGCTAACTTGTTTTTTCTTTTATGGACTTACAAAGGTCGAAGTGTCTGCGGATGTAAAAGATATGCTTCCTGCCGACGATAAAAGGGTAATGACTTTTGAAGAAGTTGATAAAAAATTCGGGGGCGCTGATTTTATTATGCTTGCGCTTGAAACTGAGGATATTTTTACATATCAGACATTAAAATCGGTAGATAATCTTACCCGGGAAATCGGTGAACTCGAGTGGGTAAGCAGTGTTAGAAGCATCACAAATACAGGCGAAATTAAAGGGGTTGAATACGGGCTTGAAGTTCTAGAACTTATCGATGAGATCCCGGATGATGTTGAAGAACTGAAAAAATTGAAAAACAGGATTCTTTCTAATAAAAATGCCGTTGGTGTTACCGTTTCGGAAGACGGCAGGGTTGCCGTAATTGTTATTCAGATGCAGCCGGACAGCAACGGTAAAGAAGCTCTTCAGGAACTTGATGAAGTCCTTGCGAAAAGTGATTATGATGGGACAATTCATCAGATTGGGCTGCCTGTAATGGAAAAGTATGTGGGGACGGCTGTTAGAGAGGACATGAAACTGCTTATTCCATTTGTCGTTCTGGTGGTAATTCTTGTTCTTTTTCTGAGCTTCAGAAATCTTCGCGGTGTCCTGCTGCCTCTATCGGTAGCGGGAATCAGTACAATCTGGACACTGGGGCTTATGGGTTTCTTAAAGGTTCCCCTTTCCAATGTAAGTAATATCATACCGATTGTTCTTATCGGTGTCGGTACGGCATACGCTATTCATATTTTGTCATATTATTCAGATGAACACGACAAGAACAATAAAAAAGAATCTTCAGAGAACATGGTGATGAAGACTATGGAAATCGTTGCCCTGGCAATTATGCTTGCCGCGATTACTACTATGATCGGATTTGCAGCCAACTTTTTCTCTCCTCTGAACCCGATAAGAGAGACCGGAGTATTTACCGCTTTCGGCGTTCTGGCCGCATTTTTAATATCGATAACCCTTATTCCGGCTATTC
>JAGLQB010000041.1 GCA_023137045.1 Candidatus Pacearchaeota archaeon | reverse complement strand
TTTTTCTAAAAAACCAATTAAACATACTATTTTTTACAAAACAGTATTTAAAAATGTTTTGTCTCCGTCGGTAAGAATCCCTTATTTCAGCCTGTTTTTTTGCAGGAAATTTTCGCAAAAATCATCAAAAAAAGCAATTTTTGCTAAAAAAATATTATCAAACAGCTTGTTTGAACAGCCTTAAACAGTTAACATAATAAATATTCCAAATAGTTTCCAGCAGATATAAAAAAATATTGTGCACAAACATAACCTTAGTGCACAAACCCCGTCAAAAACAAAAATTAATAAAAAAATTTACGTGAAAAATAAAAACATCAAAACGATCGAAAACACTTAAATCTCAATTTATTTATTTAAGCCATATTGAATATTACTAAAGAATATGAAAATTTTGTATAAGATAATGAATGGCAATTGTTTTTACCAATTGTACAGAAAATGTAAAAGATTTATTACTTCTTTGGAAGCAGATTATTTTTTAGAACATACTTCTAATGACAACAACAACAACAACAACAAAGAAAAAATCTCGAAATTTTTTTGTATAAAAAAAGGCAGACTTTTTGAAATAACTTAAGTAAATCATATACTAAGCTTACCTAAGTGCATAACTCCTGTAAAAGCAAAAAATTTATCAAAACTTTGCCAGAATTAATCATTTTGTCCTAAAAACAGACAAAAATAGCACTTTTATGGCAAAATTTATATACTTATTCCAACAAGGCTATAATATTGTCTCAGGAAGGGTTCCCTTCTTAGAACAAAATAGCCTAAGTGCATGAAAATAAATGAAAACAAATGAAAATACATTAAAGGTTGCAATTTATGTCCGGGTTTCAACAGAAGAGCAGGCAAAAGAAGGTTTGAGTATTGATGCACAAATTGACAAATGCCAGGCTTTTTGCCATGCAAGAGATTGGAAGGTTTTTAAAATTTACAAAGACGCTGGTTTTTCTGCAGGAACATTAAATCGACCAGCTCTTGAACTTTTACTAAGAGATGCGCAAGAAAAAAAATTTAGTATTATTTTAGTTTACAAAATAGATAGATTCTCAAGAAAATTAAAAGATTTGATTATGGTTCTTGAAGACCTAAAAGAAAAGAATATCAATTTTACATCTGTTACAGAGCAAATTGATACTACATCTGCAATGGGGGAAGCGTTTTTTCAGATAATTGGAGTTTTTGCACAATTAGAAAGAGGAATGGTTAAAGAAAGGGTTGAGTTAGCTTTTGATAGAAAAATTAAATTTGGAGAAGCTTTATTTCGGGCACCTTATGGATATGTTTATCAAAATAAAAAATTAGTCCTAGACCCAGAAAATTCAGAAAAAATCAGAGAAATTTTTGAAATGTGGTCACAAGATATAGATTATAAAGAAATTTCTAACAAATTTAAAATACCTGTTTCGACTCTTTACCAAATAATAAAAAATCAGACATATCTGGGAAAAATAAAATATCGGGGCGAAATCTATAAAGGTAAACACAAGCCAATTATTAATGAAGAGCTTTTCAATAGAGCAAACAAAATATAAAATGTTAAAAAGACAAGCAATTCCATTTAAAACAAAATATGAAGTTTTTAGTAGAGATAAATTTAGATGTCAAAAATGTGGTCATCAAGGAAAATCCGAGGAATTAGAAGTACACCCCATAAAGATGAAAGTTAATGGAGGAGAAGATGAAGAAATTAATTTAATCACTTTGTGTTCTATTTGCCATTATTATGCTCCTGATGATGAAAAAGAATTTGAGATTTATTTATCTGAAAAAATAGAGGGAAACATATTAGATACTTTTAGAAAATCTCAAAAATCAATTTCAAAGAGAACTAAAAAAGGGATGGATAAGCGCGCTCAGGCGGGAAATGTTGTAACACGAGCACCTTATGGCTACAAATTAGAAAATAAGAAACTAATTCCTATTGAAAAATCTTACTTAGTTCAAGAAATTTTTCAAGATTTTTTAAATAATAAAATAAGTTTAACACAACTATCAAAAAAATATGGATTTTCTGTTAATGGTCTTAAAAAAATCCTTACAAATCAGACTTATTTGGGAAAAATAAAATTTAGTGGACAAATACATCAAGGCAATCACCAACCTCTTCTGTCTTCAACATTGTTTAACCACGTGCAAAATAAATTAGAAAAATTAGGAATAAAGTTTATCTCTTAGAACTCTGTCTCTTCTTTCTTGCCTTACTATCTCCAGGTTTATACATTTCTTTTCTTCTAACATCAGCAATAAGCAAATTTCTATCATATGCTAAAAAACTATCTGTTAATTCTTTGGATTTTGAAAATTCAATAATTGCTCTTGCTAAAGCAAGTCTAGCAGCTTCTATCTGCCCTTTTTCCCCTCCACCTTTTGCATTAATTGCAACATCAAAATTTATTTTGCCTAAAATATTTTCAGCAAGTTTTAGTGGTTCTTCAATTTTGAGTAAATCAAACATCTGCAAAGTTTTGTAATCTTTGTTATTTATGCTAATTTTCCCAGAACCTTCTATAAGAACAGCCCGTGCAATTGCTGTTTTTCTTTTTCCAGATGTAATTATTTTTTTCATTTTATTTTGAAACGTTTTTAATTCGAACAAATTTAGATGTTTTTTCTTTGCCAGAAGTAATTTTCTTAGCTTCTTGGAATTCTTTTGGGACTCCATTATAACACCTTATTCTTTTAAAAGCTTCTTTTCCCCGTCCTTTTCTATGATCAGGTAACATGCCTCTTATGGCTCTTTTAACTATCTTTTCACTTGTTTTGGAATGTTTTGGACCCTTTTGGCTACTCCCAAATCTGCCTCTTTTAATTTCAAAACTTTCTTTGATAAATTTTTTATTCCCTGTGATTATTATCTCTTCGCAATTTAACACAGCTATTTGTTCCCCCTTTAAAGCTTCTTTAGCAACATAACTGGCAAGTCTACCTAATACTGCGTTTTTTCCATCTATTATTTTCATTTGTTAAAAATCTCCTTATTTTTTGACAAGATAGGATTTTTTAATTCTGCCTGTAATATTTTAATTCCTTTTGCTTCAGGATTTTTTTTAATTTCCTCAAGTATGTTTAATATATCACTTTTTGATTTTAATAATTTTTCCTTAGCTTTTTCAGAGAAACTTAATGCAGCAATCTTGATTTTTTTAGTAATCTCTCCTTGTGATAAAACTTTTCCAGGAACTATAATTGTTTCACCTGTCTTTGATTCTTCGTCTATTTTTTTAAGATTTAAATTCACTATATTCCTTCTTGGACCAGAAAGAATTTCAGC
>JAGLQB010000040.1 GCA_023137045.1 Candidatus Pacearchaeota archaeon | reverse complement strand
TGCTCCAACAAAACCATTAGCAGAACAGCATCTAAACTCTTTTCAAAAAAATCTTCCAGAATTATTTGCAGATATGCAATTATTTACTGGGCAGGTCAAATCAGAACAAAGAAAAAAAATCTGGCAAACAGCAGATATAATTTTTTCTACTCCTCAATGCATTGCAAATGACCTAAAAAAATATCTCTATAATTTACAAGAAGTCTGTTTGCTCATAGAAGATGAATCTCATCGGTGCATAAAAAATTATGATTATAATTATGTGGCTCAACAATACAAAAAACAAGCATTTGACCAAAGAATTATTGGCCTGACCGCGTCTCCAGGAAGTGAAATAAAAAAAATTAGGGAAATATGCAAAAATCTTTTTATAGAAGAAGTTGAGCTAAGAACAAGAGAGAGTAAAGACGTCAAACAATATCTCCAAGAATTAAAGTTTGAAAAAATAATGATAGATTTCCCCCCAGAATTTGAAGAAATGAGACAAGTTCTACTAAAAGTATTCAACAGATATGTAGAAGAATTAAAACAAAGGCGTGTCCTTTTTGGTCCTTCAACAAAAATTGGTTTGATTAATCTCCAAAAAAAAATAATGGGAACTTTAGCCAGAGGGAATAAAAATTATAACTATATGCTTGGAGCAAGTGCATGTGCACAGGCAATAAAAATCCAGCATTCACTAGAACTTTTAGAAACTCAAACACTGAATAGTTTCAATAAATATCTTAAAGATTTATTTAATCAGGCAGCAAAAAAACAAAGCAAAGGAGTTGTAAGACTAGTAGCTAAACCGGAATTTAATTTTGTTTATATGCAATCAAATGAATTATTATCTAAAAATGTTGAACATCCTAAAGTTGCCAAGCTTAAAGAAATTATTGAACAAGAACTAAAAATTGCAAATGGCATGAAAACCATAATTTTCACCCAGTTTAGAAATACAGCTATGATAGTTTCAAATGAACTTAATCAAATCAAAGGAATAAATGCAAAAGTTTTTGTTGGACAGGCAAAAAAATCTTCAGAAAAAGGAATAAGTGGTTTAAGCCAAAAAGAACAGAAAAAAATAATCCAAGAATTTTCCGATGGAGAAATTAATGTGCTTTGTGCTACGTGTATTGCTGAAGAAGGTCTTGATATTCCTGAAGTAAATTCAGTAGTATTTTATGAACCAATTCCATCGGCAATTAGAACAATCCAAAGAACAGGGAGAACAGCGAGACTTATGAAAGGAAAATTAATCATGCTTATAACTAAAAACACAAGAGACGAAACTTATTTCTATATCTCAAAAGTCAGGGAGAAAAAAATGCACTCTGCAATAAGCGATATAAAAAAAGAATTAGCCTATGGAATTAAATTAGATTCGCAGAAAACACTTATTTAAATCTTAGTTAAATTCTCAATAACATGAAACCAAAACCATTCTTTGATATTTTTCAGCAAAAACCAATTAAAATTAAAAAAGATCCAGCAGAAAAATATACAATAATTGCAGACTACAGAGAGAAAAATTGTTTTGTTGCCTCAGAACTTATTAACCTTGGATTGAATGTAGAATTCAGAGAACTAAAAGTTGCAGATTATCTTGTAAGGGACATTGCAATAGAACGGAAAACTGTTTCAGATTTTATTACTTCAATGATAAATCGCCACCTTCTAAATCAACTCGCAGAACTTCAGCAATATGAAAATAAATTGCTGATTATTGAAGGAATTGATGAACAAGAATTATACACAGACTCAGAAGAAAGAATCGGGATGCACCCAAATGCTATTCGGGGATTTTTACTTTCAATAGTGCTCAAACATAAAATTCCAATAATTTTTACTAAAAACTCTGAAGACACTGCAAAATTTATTTTTATACTTTCAAAAAAGAAATCAAAAGAACTTCCATTAAATGTGTCAAAAAAATCTTTAGATAAAAAAGAGCGTTTGCAATTTATCCTGGAAGGTTTTCCAGGCATTGGCCCAAAAACTGCAAAAAAACTTTTAGCAAAATTTAAAACAATAAAAAATGTGATTAACGCTTCATCAGATGAGCTAAAAGAAATTCTAGGAAAAAAATCTGAAATTGTAAAACAAATTATTGAAGAAAAATATTAATCTTTTTATTTACAACAACTCACTTAAAATTTTTGCTGCTAATTTCACAGTTAAATTATTAGTATCTTTATCAGGATTAACTTCAACTATATCAACTGCTTTAAGATTTTTAATTTTGTTTATCCTCTGAATTAAATAAATAATTTGCCTGCTTGTTAATCCTCCTGGTTCAATATAACCTGTAGCAGGTGCGAAACTTGGGTCAACAACATCAATATCCAATGAGAGATACAATTCCTTTCCACTTGAAAATTCCATTATAATATCGCATGTATCTTGCAAATCTCCTAAAAGTTGATTCATAGTAATTATCCTAATCTTTTTTTCTTTCAAAAATCGCAATTCTTCTTTCCAAATATTTCTTACACCTACAAGCAAAATATTTTCTGCAGGAAACCCCGATTCAATAAGTGCTCTAAGCCATTCCTCGTGTGTTGGTTCTTTCATTGGTTGCATACAATCAGCATGGGCATCAAACACAATCAAGCAAGGTTTTTTCCTAGAATTCTGACAATAATCCAGAAAAGCTTTTGTTGTCGAGTAACTAATAGAATGATCGCCACCAAGAAAAATTGTTTTTGATTTTGTTTCAAATATTTCAAGGGAATTTTTATAAATTAAATTGTTTGTTAACTCCAAATTAAAATTGTCCAAGTGAATTTCTTCTAAATCCAAGAGAGCAGAATCAATCACAATCCCTTGCTCATTTGTATAAATTTCTTTAAGAGAATTCAAAATAGCATTTCCAGCTTTCTCGCAACCATTTGTTTTCCCAAGCCCGTTAATTCCAGGCACTTTGACGATAAACATGTGAAAAAAGAGATGTAGGGGTTTTTAAGATTATTCACTCCGGTACATTGTTAATTTAAGTGGTCTTTTTTAAAAGAATTAGATTGCCAATGTTTGTTGTGGGCTTGATTTAAGAGAAGACCAATTAATTCTTGGGTCTGCTTTCCAAAATTTATCCTTTCCATTTTTCCTTCGAAGATAAACACACCCAGCATTTTCTAATTGAGTTATGTAAGTAGAGATATTAGAACGGGGAATTTTCAATTTATCTGATAATGCTTTATTTGTTATTTCCTTGTGTTTAACTATCTCTAACAAAACATCTCTCGCTCTTTGAGTTAGGGGAGTTAAAAATCTTCTTTCTAAAATTTCTTTTAGAATTTTTGCTAATTTATTTTTATCAATTAATATAGGGCTTTCAGAAGTTGCGTGGAATACTGCTGTTGATAAAGTGTTTAATATATCTCTGATGTTTCCTTCCATTAAATCATAAACAACTTTTAAACAATCTTCAGTATAAGGGATAATTATATTATACTTTTTATTAATCTTCAAAAAATCAAATCTTTTTTTTATTATTTCTTTTACTTCTTCATAAGTTAAAGTTTCAAGATGAAATGCTGTATCTGTTAAGATTGAAGAAAATCTTGGGACACTTTGCATAGAGGAATAAGCAGTAAGATTTCCTATAAAGATAAAATGAACACCTTTTGTTTGAAAGAAATCCCTTAAATTATTAAACAAATATCTAATCTTTTTTTCTGGCAATAATTCTAAATTATTATAATGAATAATTGTTTCTTTTTTTGTTTTTTTATTTATGTTCTCTATTACATCTCCAAA
>JAGLQB010000004.1 GCA_023137045.1 Candidatus Pacearchaeota archaeon | reverse complement strand
TAAATTTATGCCGACACTGCTTCAGAGAAATTGCTGAAGAAATCGGTTTCAAAAAATATAGCTAAAATGTCACAAGATATAGTTGCTGATGCTTTAAACATGATAAAAAATGCTAAAAAAGCAAGAAAAAACAGCATAAAAATAAGCAGAATCTCAAACTTGTTAATTGAAATTCTAAAAATAATGAAGCAAAAAGAAGCAATCAAAAAATATAAAATTAACAGCAAAGAAAAGTCAATAGATATTACAATTGGAGATTTATCAGAGTGTAGAGCTATAAAACCAAGATTTAGCGTGAACAAAACTCAAATCGAAAAATACAGAAGAAGATATTTGCCTGCGAGAAACATGGGAACTTTAATTATTTCTACAAATAATGGTCTTATGACTTATGAAGAAACATTGGAAGAAAAAATTGGAGGATGCTTAATTGCATATTTTTACTAAAATGAAAAAAAAATTATTCAAAACAATCAAAATCCCAGAAGGAGTTGAAGCAGAATTAGAAGGAGCAGTCTTGACTGTAAAAGGACCAGAAGGAGAAAACAAAAGAACATTTGAAATTCCAAAATTAGTTTTTGAAAAAAAAGGAGATGAAATTATTATTGGAAATGAGAAGGCAACAAAAAGAGAGAAAAAAAGAATGAACACAATCAGTGCACATATTGAAAACATGATTAAAGGAGTTCAAAAAAAATTTGAGTATAAATTGAAAATTTGTTTCACCCATTTCCCAATGACTGTAGAAACTAAAGACAATGGGATGATAATAAAAAATTTCTTAGGCGAAAAGATTCCTAGAAATGTAAAAATACCACAAGGAGTAGAAGTTAAAATAGAAAAAGATATAATCACAATAATTTCCTCTGATAAAGAATTAGCTGGACAAGCTGCAGCAAATTTAGAGAAAGCGACAAGAATCAGAATGAAAGACCGAAGAGTTTTCCAAGATGGAATTTTTATCACAGATAAAGCTGGGAGGCAAATGTAAATGGCAAAAAAATTCTTAAGAAGAATTTGGGGCAGATACTCTAAATTAGGTAAAAGAAGAAAGAAGAAACAAGTTTGGAGAAAGCCAACTGGAAGAGACAACAAGATGAGGGAGAAAAGAAAAGGATACCCTGCAGTAGTTAGTGTTGGATATAAACAAGATAAAAAATTACGGGGAAGCCTTGAGGGTAAAACTCCAATATTGGTTCAAAATGTTAAAGACCTTGAATCATTAAAAAAGAATGAGATTGCAATAGTAGGAAATATTGGAAAAAAGAAAAAAATAGAAATAGCAAAAAAAGCAAAAGAAATGAAAATTGAAATTCACAATTTGAATGCTAAAACATTTTTGAAAAAAATTGATAAATCAAAGGAGAATAAAAAATGAATCTTGGAAAGAAAAAAAGTTTAGCTGCAAGAACTTTGAAAGTAGGAAAGAAAAGAATTCTTTTTGTCAAATCAAGATTAGAAGAAATTAAAGAAGCCATTACTAAACAAGATATCAAGGATTTGCAATCTGAAGGAGCAATATTAATAAAAGAAATTAAAGGAAAAAGAAAAAACATAAAGAAAAAAAAGAACAGAGGACCTGGAAGTATTAAAAAAACAGTAAATACAAGGAAACAGCTGTATGTTATAATGACAAGAAAATTAAGAAGATACGTCGCTGAAATGAAAATACAAAAAAAATTATCTCCTGAAGAAATTAAAGATATTCGAAATAAAATACGTAATAAGGTTTTTAGAAGTAAGGCACATTTAAAAGAATATATTGGTAATTTAAAAAAATGAAAATACAAAAACGAAGAAAACGAGAAAGAAAAACAGACTACTTGAAAAGGCTTAAGTTACTTAAAAGTAGAACTCCGAGATTAGTTTTCAGAAAAACAAATAAATATATTCTTGCACAATATGTTATTGACGAGCAAGCTCAAGACAAAGTTCAAATGGGGATAAGCTCAAAAGAATTGATTAAATTTGGATGGCCAAAAGAATTCCAAGGAAGTTTAAAATCAATTCCCGCAGCATATTTGACTGGATTTTTAATTGGAAAAAAACTGATTAATAAAAAATTAGAAACTCCAATTATTGATTTGGGCATGCTTAGAACAGTTCACAAAACTAAAGTTCATGCTTTTGCAAAAGGAGTTGTAGATGCTGGAGTTGGCATAAAATACAAAGAAGAAACTTTTCCAATTGAAGACAGAATAAAAGGAACACACTTGAAAAAAGATTTTTCAAAATCATTTGACGAAATTAAATCTAAAATAGAAAAATTGTAAAATGGCTGAACAAAGAAATAAAAGCGTAGCAGATAGAAGAGCTGAAAGAAAAATCAGGGAAAAAGAAAAAGAAAGGATGGCAATTGCTGCATGGGACCCTAAAACAAAATTAGGAAAAGAGGTAAAAACAGGTAAAATCAAAAATATTGATGATATTTTAAATAGCGGGCAAAAAATTCTTGAGTCAGAAATTGTTGATTCATTGCTAAATGTTAAATCTGATTTAATCTCAATTGGACAAGCCAAAGGAAAGTTTGGTGGAGGAAAAAGAAGAGCATGGAGACAAACTCAAAGAAAAACAAAGGAAGGTAATGTTCCATCTTTTTCCACACTTGCTATTATTGGTGATGAAAACGGGCATGTTGGAATCGGTTCTGGAAAATCTAAGGAAACCCTACCAGCAAGAGATAAAGCGATAAGAAAAGCTAAACTTAATATTATGAAAGTTAAAAGAGCCTGTGCTGCATTTGATTGTTCTTGTGTAGAACCACATTCAGTGCCATTTAAAGTGACTGGGAAAGCTGGGAGTGTTAAAGTTACCTTGATTCCAGCACCACAAGGAACAGGCTTGGTAGTTGCAAATGAGTTAAAAAAAGTATTAAAACTTACAGGAATTAAAGATGTGTACAGCCAAACTTTCGGTAAAAAAAGAACAACATTTAATTTAATTAAAGCTTGTATCGATGCATTAAATAAAACAAATAAAAAATGATTTGCGTAATAAGAATTCACGGACAAATAGGACTGAACAAGGATGTAGCAGAGACTCTTTACAGATTAAGAGTTAGACAAAAATATGCATGTGTTGTTTTAAATCCTACAAAAGAACAACTTGGAATGATACTCAAAGTTAGAGATTTTGTTGCATTCGGAGAAATAACAAAAGAAAATTTTGAAAAATTAATTAAAGCACGAGGGCAACTTATTGATAAATCAAAGAAGATTGGAGACTCCAAAAAATTAGCTGAAGAGTTGGAAAAAGGCAAGGATTACAAAGAGCTAAATTTAAAACCATTTTTCAGATTGCATCCTCCACGAAAGGGAATTAAAAGTAAATTACATTTTCCAAAGGGAGTTTTAGGAGATAATAAAAAGAAAATTAATGATTTAATAGAGAGGATGTTATAAAATGAGAATCAAAAAAAGAACAAAATCTAGTAGAATGCATGGCAAAGGAATGGGAACTCATGGTTGGGGAGCTAGGAAAAAACACAAAAAAACAGGGCATAGAGGAGGTAAGGGAATGTCTGGTAGTGGAAAAAGAGCAGACCAGAAAAAGACTTTGATAACTAAACTTTATGGACACACATATTTCGGAAAGCAAGGAATAACTAGCAGAGGAACAAAAAGAGATATAAGAAAAAGAATAAATCTTCACACAATTGAAACTAATTTAGCAAAATATGGAAAGAAAGTTGGAGGAAAATTTGAAGTAAAATTAAAAGATTATAAAATTCTTGGGACAGGCGAAGTAAAAAATAAGTTGATTATTCATGCTAAAGAAGCTTCAAAATCAGCGATTGAAAAAGTGAAAAAAGCCGGAGGTGAAATACTTCTCGCCATTAGTTCGCCTAAAAACCAAACTAGTGCAGAAGACAGGACTATTCTTCCTAAAAAGAAAGCCCAATAAATAAAATGGATTTCAGAAAAATCTTTAATTTTATTCCAGAAGTTAAAAGTCCAGAAGAAAAAAAACTCAGTTTTAAAGTAAAACTAAAATGGACTCTTATAATCTTAATTTCATTTTTTGTTTTAGCTAATATTTCTCTTTTTGGACTTTCAAATAATGCTCTTGAGAGATTTGAATATCTGGCAATGATTATGGGAACAGATTTCGGAAGCATAATCTCCCTTGGTATTGGTCCAATTGTAATGGCTTCTATTATTTTACAATTACTTACTGGTTCAGGTATATTGAATATTGATACATCAACTATTGAAGGGAAGAAATTCTTTCAGGGTATACAAAAACTTTTGGTGTTCTTTTTTATAATTTTTGAAGCAATGGTTTATGTGCTAATGCAAGGGCTTCAAGCAGTTCCAGGATTTGCTCCTTTAGTTATTTTTCAGCTGATATTAGGGGGGCTTATAATTTTTTATATGGACGAAGTTGTAACAAAGTGGGGATTTGGTCAAGGTGTGAGTTTATTCATTGGGGCAGGAATCAGTTGGAGACTTATAACAAGTGCATTTCAATTTATCAATCAACAAGGGAAAAATTGTTTATTTGATTTTGGCAGAACAGCCTGCTCTGGAAAAGTTTTTGTTTTAATCCAGTCTATAATCAATAAATACCCAATAGAATTTTTTTCTGCACTTGGGGCAATTGTAGCCACAGCAGTAATTTTCCTGATAATTGTTTGGGTACAATCATTAAAAGTAGAGATTCCTTTGTCATACGGAAGAGTTAGAGGATATACTGTTAAATGGCCTTTGTCATTTTTTTATGCTTCTGTTATTCCAGTTATTTTAACTGCTGCTTTAATTGCCAGCACACAACTTTTTGGAGGGATTCTTGAAAATGCTGCTGCCCCATGTTTGGCTGGAGAAGCATGCACAGGACTGGCGAAATTTGCTTCTTATTTTGGTTTCTTGGGGCACTTTGTTAATGGGCAAGCTGTCTCTGGATTAGCATTCTGGATGGGTTCAACAAATTTGCTGGAGTTAATTATCAGAGGGGGATTTTTACCAAAGTATTTAATTCAAAGTTTGACTCATATGGGCTTCTTTATGTTTTTTTCAACTATATTTGCTGTATTCTGGGTTAAAACTTCAGGTATGGATGCAAAAGCTCAGGCACATAAAATCTCTTCGTCAGGATTACAAGTCGCAGGATTCAGGCAAGACGAAAGAATTTTGGAAAGCATCCTTAAACGATATATCATGCCTCTAACAGTCATGGGAGGTCTTGCTATTGGGTTCCTTGCGTCTATCACTGATTTGTTTGGAGCTTTGGTGTCAGGAACTGCTATTTTATTAGTAATCATGATTATGTTCCAGTTCTATCAAAATATTGCACAACAGCACATGACAGATATGAATCCTATGATGAGAAAGTTCATGGGAAATTAGATGTGCAAAAGCTTAAAAACTATTTTTAATTTTAAATAAGATGAATAAAGAAGGGAGTTTTAAACCAATTATTTTTGTAATGCTTGCTTCATTAGCTATTGCCTTTTTTTGGGAGACTACTTCTTGGATAAAAGATTCTGTGCATGCGGTTTTAGACCCAAGTGCTGGAGCACTATTAAATTGGAATCTTGTCTTCGGTATGATTCTGATTGTTTTGCTAATCACTTTAATTACTACATTAGTTCAAAAATATGCAACAGACCAAAAGACACTGAAGGAAATGAAGAAAGAACAAAAAATACTTCAAGCAGAAATAAAGAAATATAAAGAGCATCCAGAAAAATTAATGGAACTTCAGAAAAAACAATTTGCATTTGTTCCTAAAACAATGAAATTAAGCATGAGAGCTATAATGTTCACAGGTATTCCTTTTGTATTATTCTTTAGATGGTTCGGAGATTTTTTCACAACATTGGGAGATCCTAAGTTTTTTGGCTGTATGAGCTGGTTTGTATTTTATATTTTATTCTCTATAATTTTTAGTAGCATCTTTAGGAAAATTTTTAAAGTAGTATAATTCTGTAATTTCATGGAAAGTAAAGAACAGCAAGAATTAATGTTTAAGCTAAGCATGTTTGAACAGCAAATGCAAGAGATTCAGCAACAGCTACAAGCAGTTGAACAAGGAATTGCTGAGATGAGTTCTCTAAGTGTTGGACTTGATGAATTAGTTGGCTCTGAAGGTAAAGAGATACTTGCGCCAGTTGGAAGAGGAATATTTATTAGAACTAAACTTTTGTCTGAGAAATTAACTGTGGATGTTGGTGGAAAAACTTTTATTAAGAAAAGTATTCCAGACACAAAAAAGATTATTGAAGACCAAATAGGAAAATTGGAAGAAGTGCAAAAAGATTTAAAAGAAAAGTTGGAAAAAATTGGCGCAGAGTTTCAGGGAATGATAATGCAGGCTCAAGGACATGTTTGTGAAGAAGGATGTGAGTGTGGGAAAGATTAAAAATCGGAAGGGTTAAATATTAAGGAGAATTACTAATTCTATGGTAGAAGAGAAGAAATTTGAGTGCCCATTATGTGAATCTATTCTTTCTGAAAGTCGTTATTATGAAATAATTGGTGCTTGGGAACAAAAAAAGAAGTTTGAACAAGACCTTAAAAAACAATTAATTATTGCAAAAGAAATAAAAGAAAAATTACTCCAAGAACAAGTTGAATTAAAAAAGAAATTTGAAAAACAAAAAACAGAATTTTTAAAAAAGGCTCAAGAAGAAGCTAAAAAATTGGCTAAAAAAGATATGGATAAACTGGAGTTAGAATTGAATGCAAAAAATAAAAAAGAATTGATTAAAGCTAAAAAAGAAGCGTTAGAACAAGGCAAAACTCACGAAAAGAAGAGAACGGAAAAACTTTCTAAGATGCTTGAAGGAAAAATGGTAAAATTGCAAGGAGCTAATAAAAGAGTTTTAGAATCTGATAAAATAATTAAAGAATTAAAAGAGCAATTAAAAAAAGGTACAACTCCTCAAGTTGAAGGACTCAATCTTGAAGAAGAATTAGTTAAAGAATTGAAATCTCAATTTCCAGAAGATCGTATTGAACGACATGGACATGGAGGAGATATTTACCATTATGTTGCTTATAAGAAAAAAGAAATCGGATTCATTATTTATGAATGTAAAAAAACTCAAACGTTTAAAAAAGACTATGTTCATCAAATAAAAAATGATATTGCAAATCAAAATGCCAGTTATGGAGTTCTTGTAACTTCTGCTTCTGAAAAAGGTAAGGTTGGCTTTTGGGTTAAAGATGGCATCTTAATTGTGCATCCTTATGGAACAGTTTATATTGCTGAAGTATTGAGAAACTGGATTATCCAGTTATATGCTATGAAACTGAGTGAAGTAGAAATGACTGAATGTGCTAAAAAATTATTAGAATATATTAAAGGGGATAAATTCAAGAATTGCGTTGAAGATACTATTGATAGGACGAGGCAACTTAATGAAATGTTAAAAAAAGAGGTAACCACCCACAAAAATATATGGGAAAAGAGACATAAACATTATGAACGCATATCTAAAAATTCTCGGAACATTGAACAAGATTCTAAGACTATTCTTAGAAATGAAAAAGAAGCCATAAAAGATATTGAAGAAGGAGCAGAAAAAGAGGTTGAAGAAGATCCAATAGTTATTTTTGAAAAAAGAAGAGAAAAAAAATAAAAATTAACCCTTCACTTTCCCCAAAAAATCCCCATATCTAAAATATCCCAACTCACTAATTATTGCCTCAATATATTTTTTATCCACAAATTCAAACGCAGGATTTTGTATCTTAATGTTTTTTGGTGCGTTTGCCCAAATTTCCTTGGGATTTCTTTGTTCTAACTTCATTTTTTTTGGAGAATATTTCCAAGAATCCGCAACAACATAAACAGGAATTTTATTATTTTCTGCTACTTGACATATTACTTCACTTCCTATTTTATTAATAATACCTTTTGGCAGTAAAGCGTCAGACCCTAAAAAAACTTTGTCTGCTTTTTTTGTTCCCTGCTCCTTAGACAAAGCAACTCCCAATGCAGAATCCGCAAACATTGTAACTTTTATTCCTGCTTTTCTTAATTGCCTTGCAGTTTTTCTTCCTTGGAATAACGGCCGTGTTTCAGTATTATAAACTTCAAACTTTTTTCCTTTTTTCTTTGCATAAACTAAAGCATTGGTAACATTTGTAGAATGGCAATGCGTAAAAATTATATCATTATTTTTTATTAACTTAAAAACAGATTTATTTATTTTATCTTGTGACAAATCAAAATGTTTTAAAATTTCTTTGTAAGATTGTTTTTCCATTCTGTCTAAAACATTTGAGAGCATTGGCTCGGTCGGTCTTAAAGATAAAAGTTTTTTCTTCGACGAGGGTGTAGGAATTAACGAATAAGCATATAATGCATTTTTTGCGATATTTCTTGCTCCTTGAATTTTAATTTTCCTTATATCTCTTGCAATCTGCTCAAACTTCTTTTTTTTATTCATTCTCTTTTATTTAATTAATCAAGATAAGTTTAAAAATTCTTTTTTTTTATTACATTGATGTTAGAGTCACTTATTAACCCAAAAAGAGATGCAAAAGGTCCTTGGAAAATGTTTTTTATCGGCCTACTTTATGCGTCACTTTCGCTTTTGCTTGTGCGCTGGTTTTTTTCCAACGATCCAGTTTTATCTAAATTTTCTGGTATGATTGTGGTTACTTTTTGTGTTATGTTTTCAATCCCATTTATGTATTTCATAATTAGGCGAGAAGAAAAAGAAGACGAACAGATAGAGGGATTTTTTCATGTTTGGAAAGCACACAGCGACGCTATTTATGCTTTCATGTGGCTTTTCTTGGGATTTGTTGTCGCGTTTTCTTTTTGGCATTTGGTTTTACAAGATCCAAATTTATTCAATGCCCAGATAGAAACATATTGTATGATAAACAGCCCAGGGAATATTGAAGATTGTGTAACAAGATATTCTTTTATACAAAGTGCTACACCAACAGGAGCCGCAACAAACGGCATGAGATTCTTGTCAATTATAGAAAATAATATTTATGTTATGATATTTACTTTAATTTTTTCCCTAATTTTTGGGGCGGGGGCCATTTTTGTCTTAGCATGGAATGCGAGTGTCATCGCCGCTGCAATTGGGGTATTCACTCAGTACAGAATACAAGAAATCCCATTAGGAATCGCAAGATATATGATTCATGGTTTCCCAGAAATTGCTGCTTACTTTATTACTGCTTTAGCAGGAGGAATTTTTGGAGTAGGCATAATAAGGAATGGTATAAGAAATAGAAAGTTTTTGCGAGTTGTGGAAAATGTAGCAATATTACTTTTTATAGCAGTAATAATATTAGTAATAGCGGCTGCGATTGAGGTATATTTTACTCCAATTTTGTTTAGATAATCAAGATGTAGCAAAGAAATCTTTATAAGAATCATCTTTTTTATTGCAATAACATAAATTTAAAATGGAAGATAAAGAAATTAAAATTGTTGAAGATATTAGCAAGGAGATTGAAAAAAGTTCTCTAGAACCAAAGCAAGTTGTAACAGGAGAAATATCAAAAAAAGAAGAAAAAATTGCAAAAGGTGTGGGGGAAATTCCAGTTATGAAGAATGAACTAGAAGAAAGAAAACAAAAAATAATTAGTTTCTTGAAACAAAAAAAAGATTGGGTGTATTATTTAATTTTAGCGTTTATTGTTTTTATTGGAACTTTCATTAGAACCAGGAATATTCCCAAACTAAAAGATATAACTACTGGGGCTTGGACTTTGGGACCAGATTTAGATCCTTTTTTATTTTTGAGGTGGGCCAAATATATTGTTGAACATGGAAGCTTGATGATTTTGGATACAATGCGATGTGTACCTTTAGGATTTAATACCGCAGCAGAAATGAAACTTCTGTCGTATATGATTGCGTGGTTTCATCATTTCTTGTCTTTTTTTTCTAAAGAAAGCACAGTTACTTACGCCGCAATTTGGTTTCCAGTAATAATGTTTGCTTTAACAGCAATCGCCTTTTTCCTTTTTGCCAGAAAAATATTTTACAAAAAAAGTAAGAAAGTAAGAAACATAATTGCACTAATAGCTACTTCTTTTTTTGTTTTAATCCCTTCCTTACTTCCTCGAACAATTGCTGGAATTCCTGAAAAAGAGTCTGTTGCTTTCTTTTTTATGTTTATGGCATTTTATCTTTTTTTAGAGGCATTCACTTCTGAGAAACTTAAAAAAGGTTTAATATTTGGGGTGTTTGCAGGAATTGCAACTGCACTAATGGCTTTGACATGGGGAGGAATGATTTTCATTTTTTTCACAATTCCGACTGCTGTATTATTAGCATTTATTTTTGGAAAGGTAAAACAAAAAGAACTCTATATTTATTGTAGTTGGTTTATTAGTTCGTTTATTATTATGATTCCTTTTTCTACAAGATATTCTTTAACAAATTTAGTTACGTCAACATCAACTGGATTGGGGATTGGAATTTTTGTAATGATTGGGATTAGTTTGTTGATCATGAAGAATAAAAAATTAAATGAAATAAAGAAAAAAACAAAACTTCCTGATGAAGTATTTGCATTAATAATTTCTTTTTTAATTTTGTTTATTCTAATTTTAATCTTCTTAGGTCCAAAATTTGTTCTTAATCAAATATCTGGTACAATCCAAACTCTAATCACACCTATGACAACAAGATTTGGTTTAACTGTGGCAGAAAATAGGCAACCTTATTTTTTAGGGGATTGGACAGGAAGTTTTGGGCCAATTGCTTTTAATATTCCTTTATTTTTCTGGTTATTTTTTATTGGGTCTATTGCGCTATTTGGTAGCATGATAAAAAAGTTAGGAAAAAAAGAAAAAGCAGTCTTAATTTTTAGCTATTTTATTTTTCTAATTTGTTTGATATTTAGCAGATATTCTCCAAGCAGTATTTTAAATGGAACAAGTGGATTAAGCTTGTTTATTTATTTTGGAGGAGGATTATTTTTCTTAGGAACTTTTGGATATTTTTATTTTAAAAACTATAAAAAAGGAAACTCAGTGTTTAAGGAATTTGATTTTTCTTACATTTTGTATTTTATTATTTTGACGCTTGGAATCATAGGGGCAAGAGCAGGGATACGATTGATTATGGTTCTTGGGGCAGTGAGTCCTATTGCAGTTTCATTTCTTATTGTGAAAATGTCCCAGAATTATTTAAACAAAAAAAATGAAGCAAAGTTTTTTGTTGGAATTCTATTGTTACTTGTTCTCATAGCATCATTATTTACTGTATGGACTTATTATCGACAAGATATTTACACTGCTGAAAATTTTGCACCAGGAGCTTATCAAGTTCAATGGCAAAAAGCTATGACATGGGTAAGAGAAAATACCTCTCTAGATGCTATCTTTGCACACTGGTGGGATTATGGTTACTGGCTTCAAAGCCTTGGAGAAAGAGCAACAATTCTTGATGGAGGTAATACAGTAGTATATTGGAATCATTTGATGGGAAGACATGTTTTGACAGGCAGCGATGAACAAAAAGCATTAGAATTCCTTTACACGCATAATGGAACTCATCTTTTGATGGACTCAACAGAAATTGGGAAGTATACTGCATATTCAAGTATTGGCTCAGATGAGGATTATGACAGATTTTCTTGGATTACCACCTTTTTGATGGATGAAAAACAAACTCAAGAGACAAATACTGAAACAGTTTATGTTTATGCCGGAGGAACCTCGGTAGATGAAGATATATTTTGGGAAGAAGGGGGAAAGGAAATATTTTTACCCAAAAAGAAAGCAGGAATTGGAGCAATTGTATTAAAAAAGCAAGGGGAGAAAATTCTTCAGCCAAAAGCAATTTTTGTTTACAATGGACAACAATATGAAATACCTTTAAACTATGCATATGTAAAAGATAAATTATATGAGTTCCAAGGTGGATTGGATGCAGGGGTTTTCATTTTTCCAAGATTAGACTCAAAAAATGGAGGAGTGGAAATTAATGGAATTGGAGCAGCCATGTACTTAAGTGGAAGAACTATTCACTCTCAGTTAGCTAATTTATATCTGTTTAACCAAAAATCAAATTATTTCAATCTTGCCCATTCTGAAGATAGCTTGATTATAGAAAACCTAAAACAGCAAGGAGTAGAAATCGGAGATTTTGTTTACTATCAAGGATTTCAGGGTCCAATCAAAATTTGGGAAATTTCATATCCTTCAGACATAAAAGCAAATCCAGAATATTTAGAAATAGCATATCCAAATCCAGAATTAAGCATGGCTAAATCTGGAGAGTATAATTAAAAGGCTTGTTCTTTATTTCTTGCTTTTATAACAACAGTTCTACAAAATAAACTTGGGCTAACTTTTGCCAAAATGTTTATCAATTTGTCAATCTTTCTTGCTAAAAGAGAGCTCATACTTTTTCTTGATTGCCAGATGAAATAGATTTCATCTATATGAAAATGTTTTGCAAATAAATTGATTATATCTTTAACTCTCGGTTTATGTATATGTAAATGTTTTTCTACAATCTGAAAAGGCTCGTCCACAAATGTTTTCTTGCCTAAAAGATAATAAATCCGCATAACAAAATTATATTCATTTGGAAGTGAAAAGAAAAACAAAGCATTTTTTTTTGCCACTCTTTTTATTTCCTTAATAACTCTTTCTGGGTAAAGTACATGTTCTAAAGTTTCTGTGCACACAACAAAATCATAAACATTATCCTGTATAGGTAACTTTCCCTTATCTAAGTTAAAATTAAAATCATGGGATTCGCCAATATCTAAACTATGGTATACTATATTGTGTGATAAAAACTCTTTAAGTATTCTAGATCCTGCTCCAACCTCTAAAATCTTAAACTTATTTTCATGATCTAATTGATTGAAAAATTTTACTACACATTTATACTGGTTTGCTGCTGAACATAACTTTTTTTGTTTCTTTTTCATTAATTTTGGTTTATGCCTGAATTTAATAAACATGTTCTTCTTGCGTTATAATCCTTAAAAAAGATATCCTAATTATTTTTAATTTTATTGAACTTCACACATTATCGCTATTGATCTAATTGTTGTGGAACCACTACCTTTCCCCCTAATAATTTCATAATTAACAAGATCGCCAGCATTTACATTATCAGCATTTGTTGTATCGCTAAATACTCCTATATCATTTTTGGGGATAATTAAAGATATATTTCCATTAGCACCATTAATTCTAAAATTAACAATTGAGGATGTGCTACGAGTATTTGAACTAACATCTACATATAAATTCTTGACGAGACAATCTGTAGGAATTACATTTTGGACCCTATTTTCATGTATATCAAACTTTCTTGTTCCAGAAAGAGATCCATAATTAATTTTAGTTATTGAATCATCAACATTAATCAAAAATGAAAGATAATTTAAACCTTCATAAGGAGGACAATTTGTTCCATCTTCTAAACAGACCAGCATATCATTTACTTTAAAATTTTTTGTTGTGATACTGATAGCATCAATTTCATTAAACCATCCCTTTACTATCCTTGAAATAGCACTACCAATATAATTAAAGAAACTTTGTAATGCAAAAATATCTCCTCCGACTGTTAAATCTTCTGTGATGTTGGCATTTGCAAATATGGCGTTTTCATAAGATGGTTGAAATGTTTCTTCTTGTCCGATTATCGCTGTTACGTTATAAGTAACATTAAATATCATTCCTCTCCAATAAGTAATATCTTTATTTCCACCTGAGGAAGCGGCACATATACTTTTAACTTTTTTTGTGGGATTTGGATTTGTAAAAGTGTAACGTTGATATACCGTATTTTGGATTTCTTGTGAAGTATTTGTAGCATTTGTTCCATCTCCATAATAGAATTTTATAATTGCATGAGCAGTATAGGTTGTTGCTTGTACGCCCCTAATATCTTGATATACTTTATCTATTGTTCCATTTGCAACACTCCAGTTATAACCTGCATTTGAAGAATGTCCATCTTGTGGACAGTAATACCACCATGCTCTTTCCCAATCAGTTGTATTTTTTACTCCATTTGCTAAAAAGTTTATAGATTCGGTCGGTATAAATGGGAGATGATTACTATTATTTTCTATTAGATCATTTCCATAATACACAAATATAGAATCATTTCCAGTAAATTTTATTGAAATATTTACTGAAGAACTATCATAACTTTTTATCCAATAAGCCAACTCACCCGATTCGGAATTATTTAAAAACCTTAAATCTCCATAATTTAAACTCATACTTGGTTCTTTCTGAATTAAAAAATTATATGAATAATTAAGAGGAACTGCCCCAATAAAAGTGATTTCTTTTTTATAACCCCAATTTTCATCCCACCATTCGGCAGAAATTAAAGGTAAAATCAAAAGTAAACCAAATACAACAAATAATAACAATTTTCCTCTTTTTTCCATTTTATTATTTTAGTACAAAATTGGCATTTAAATATCTTCCTACAAATCAAGTCCAATACAGAAAGATTTTTAATTTAAATTCTGTTTTCTAAAAAATGGGAATTTTATTGATTATGATTTTGCTTTTGAGCTTTTTTGTAACTTTGGTTTTCACGCCAATCTGGATTAAAAAAGCAAAAAGAGTAGGATTGGCTGGAAAAGATATGCACAAAGTTGGGGAGAGAAAAATTGCAGAAGCAGGAGGGGTTGCGGTTTTGTTTGGATTTATTCTTGGAATTTTGAGTTATGTTGCAATAAAAACATTTTATTTTAAAGATATGAGCAACTTAATAGAAATTTTTACTTTACTTAGTGTTATTTTGATAATTTCGCTCATTGGATTCATTGATGATATTCTTGGTTGGAAAATTGGATTAAATAAAAAAACAAGGATTCTCTTTTTGATTTTCGCAGCTATTCCGTTAGTTGTGATAAATGCTGGCGAGTCAACGATGATGGGAATTGATTTTGGATTATTTTATCCTTTGTTTTTTATTCCTTTGGGAATTGTGGGAGCATCAGCAACTTTTAATTTCTTAGCAGGCTATAACGGACTTGAAACAAGCCAGGGGATTTTAATTTTATCTGCTTTGGCATTAGTTACATTACTTACAAAGAATAGTTGGTTAAGTTTAATTTCTATGATTATGGTTGCTTGTTTAATCGCATTTTATATTTTTAACAAATATCCTTCAAAAATTTTTCCAGGAGATGTTTTGACTTATTCGGTTGGCGCATTAATTGCTACTATTGCTATCTTGGGGAATATTGAAAAAATTGCTGTTTTCTTTTTTATTCCTTACATTCTTGAAACAGGTTTAAAGTTAAAGGGAAAATTAAAAAAAGAAAGTTTTGCCAAAGTGGGTAAGGATGGGAGTTTGGAGATGCCTTACAAAAAAATCTATGGATTGGAGCATTTAGCAATTTACATTCTTAAGAAAATAAAACCAAATAAAAAAGCCTATGAAAAAGAAGTTGTGTTTATAATAAATGGGTTTCAAATTTTGATTATAATTTTGGGATTTATTTTATTTGGAGGAGGAATTTTTTAGATGACAAAAATAATTAAAAAAATTTTCTCAAGTGAATTAGGAAAAGGAGCATTTATTTTGTTAATAACTATGAGCATTTTTAACATTCTTAATTTTTTGTTTCATTTCTCTATGGGCAGGATGCTAGGTCCAGAAGATTACAGAATTCTTGCAGTCTTAATGTCACTAATTTACATCTACAGTGTTCCGACAGAAGCCATACAAAATATAATTTCGAGATACACTTCTAAATTCAACCTCAATAGGAGATTGGGAAAAATAAAATTTCTCATGTTTAAATCATTAAAAAAAGGATTTAAAGTTGCTATAGGAATATTTTTACTTTCAATAATACTAGCTTTTTTCCTTAGTTATTTTCTTAAAATTAATTTCTGGATTATTTTGTTGACAAATGTTTTTATTTTCTTTGCTTTTTCTAGTCCAATACCCAAAGGAGTTCTTCAAGGCAGAAAAAAATTTGGGTTGCTCGGAATTAACTTAATTATTGAAGCTGGGCTTAAATTAATATTTGCTATCTCTTTGGTGACTTTTGGATTTAAAATATTTGGAGCCATTGGAGGAGCTATATTAGGTATTTTATCTGGTTTAATTTTTTCTTTCTATTTCAATAAAGACGTATTAAAAAAAGAGGAAGAAAAAGTTTCGTTTAATGGGATCTACCCTAAAAGTATTCCCTACTTCATAACCACATTTGTTATTTTGCTGACACTTAGTTTAGACATTATTTTAGCGACGAGATTTTTTTCTCCAAAACTTGCTGGGCAATACTCTGCTTTATCCATGTTGGGAAAAATGATTTTCTTTGGAACTGCTGCCATCAGTAAAGCAATGTTCCCTTTAACTTCTGAGAGACATGACAATGCAAAAAATCCTTTTGAATTATTCAAAAAATCATTTTTGATCATTCTTTCGTTGTGTATTCTCGCTATTGGTGTTTATGCATTTTTACCTAAATTCATAATAGAAATTTTGTATGGTATTCAATATGTTGATATGGCTCCTTACTTGCTCTATTCTGGATTGGCATTGAGTTTTTTATCATTAAGTCACATTATTTTTGTGTATAAACTTTCAATCAATAAATTAAAAAAATCTTACTATTTATTCATATTTTTAATTATAGAAATTGTTTTGCTGTATTTATTCCATAGTAATATTCTAGAATATGTGCTGGCTTTTATGGTTTCTAATATAATAATGTTTATAGGTAGTTTATTTATAATTAGGAAATGAAACTTTCAATAATTATGCCCATGTATAACTCAGAGGATATTGAAAAAAATATCCATGCTGCAATAAATTCTCTTAATGAAGTTACTAAAGATTATGAAATAATTTTGGTTAATGATGGGAGCGTAAATAATTGTTTTCAAGAAGCTAAAAAATTAGAGAATAAAAAATTGAAAGTAGTTGGTTATAACAAAAATAAGGGAAAAGGAAGTGCTATAAAATATGGATTTAAATTTGTTAAAGGAAATTATGTAGCTTTTGTTGATTCTGGGGGGGATATAAATCCAAAACAATTAAAGAAGTTTATGAAAATAATTGAACAGGAAAATGCAGATATTGTGATTGGGAGCAAAAGACATCCTAATTCTAAAGTTCATTATCCTCTTTTAAGAAGAGTTATGAGCAGAACTTATCAAACACTTAATAATATACTGTTTAATCTGGAAGTTCAAGATACTCAGGTAGGAATAAAATTATTCAAAAAAAATGTTTTGAAAAAAATAATGCCTAAGATTGCAATTAAAAGATTTGCTTTTGATTTAGAACTTTTAGTTTTAGCTAGCAAATATAATTTCAAAATAGTTAATGCTCCAGTAATCATAAAACATAAATTTGAAAGTACAATTAACCTATCAGCAGTTTTCTGGATGTTGTTAGATACTGCAGCTATTTTTTATAGATTAAAAATTTTGAAGTATTACAATAAAAAAGCATAATTCTTTTAAAGAGATTCTCGATAATTAAGGATATGAAATTTAGCATAATAATTCCGGTTAAAGATATTAATAATTATATTTTAGAATTTGTTCCAAAACTTTTAAAACAAAGTTATAAAAGTTTTGAGATAATCATTCTTCCAAATGAAAAACCCAAACAGATTAATTCTGTTTTACAAAATGAGAAAATAAAAATAATTGGAAGTGGCTTTACAGGTCCCGCTCAAAAAAGAAATCTTGGTGCACAAAAATCTGACGGAGAAATTTTAGTTTTTATTGACGATGATGCTTATCCTGTAGAAGATAAATGGTTAGAGAAAGTTTTAGATAATTTTCAAACTAAAGATATTGTTGCTGTTGGAGGACCTCAGTTCACCCCTCCAGAAAGCAATTTCTTTCAAAAATTATCTGGAAAATTATTTGAATCTTTCATGATTAGCGGACCTGTTAGTTTTAGACATAAAAGTGCTCACAAAAAGATTTGCTATGACCTTCCTAGTTGCAATCTTTTTGTCAAGAAGAAAGATTTTTTTAAAGCAGGGGGTTTTGATACCGAATTTTGGCCAGGAGAAGATACAAAACTATGTTTAGAGATAAAAAAATTGAGGGGAAAAATAATATATAGCCCAAATGTAAAAGTATACCATCATAGACGGAAAAACTTAAAACAGTATATAAAACAAATTTTTAATTATTCTAAACATCGGGGATATTTTGCAAAAAAATATCCTGAAACTTCCTTTAAATTAAGTTATTTTGTCCCGAGTTTATTTGTGATTGGATTAATTAATGGCATATTTATTTCTTTTTTTTCTTCAATTTTAAGAACAATTTATTTTTCTATTCTTGGATTATATTTTTTATTAATGTTTATTGAGGGGGTAAGAACAAAAAAAATATCTTATATTATCCATTTCATTCTTGTCGGGTTTATGACTCATATTGTTTATGGTGTGGGATTTATTTTGGGGTTAACAAAAAAAGAATTAAAAAGCAAATATAGAAAATGAAAGCGAGTTTTATAATTCCCTCATACAATAGTGAAGAAGTAATCAAAGAGTTATTAGAAAGTATTTTTAATCAAGATTATCCAAAAAAAGATTTTGAAGTTTTGGTTATTGATGGTGGTTCTACAGATAAAACAATAGAAATTGCCAAAAAATATTCTGTAAGGATTTTAGACAATCCTCAAAAATCTGAAGAACCTGCTAGGATATTAGGGATGAATAAAGCAGGAGGAGACATACTAATCTTCGTTGATACTGATAATGTTTTAGTTGGGAGGGATTGGATAAAAAAAGCACTTAAACCTTTTGAAGATAAAGAAATCTCTTTTGCCGATACTTTATACTATTCTTATAGGAAAAAAGATAAAACTGGAGTAAAATATCAAGCACTTATTGGAGGCGATGACCCCATTATAATGTATCTTGGACTATATTCAAGATGGAATTATCTTAAAAATGGCTGGACAGGTTGTCCTCACGAAGATGAGAATAAAGAAGGATATTTGAAATGTAAATTTTTAAACAAAAATAAAATTCCTCCCATGGGTTCAAATGGGTTTTTAGTAAGAAAAGATCTTGCGAGAGAATTTATTAAAGATAGTTTTATACATTCTGATCTTATTTATGATTTAATAAATAATGGGCATAATTGTTTTGCAAAAGTTAAGGTAGGGATTATCCATAATCAACCAAAATTTTTTCCAAACAAAATAAGAAGGATGGAAAGAAGAAAAGAAGGGATAAAAATAAAATATAATTATGGAATTAATCAAAAGAAAATCTTTTTGACAGGGTTATATTTGATGCTAATTATTCCAGTTTTATTTGATACTTTGAGAGGATTTGTAAAAAAACCTGATTCTGCTTGGTTTTTTCATCCTATTGCTACATTTGGGGAGATTTTTATTTATGGCTGGTATTTTCTAATGTATAAATTCAGCAAGAATATTAAATTATCTTGAGCTGGAAACCAATTGTATTATTAAACAGATATATCCAAGATACACAAGATTTAAAAGTTTAAAATTAAGAATATAATTAAACAATTTAATTCAAATAAAATGAAAAAAATTCTTATAACTGGTGGAGAAGGATTTATTGGCCATCATTTTGTAGAGCATATAATCAAGAACACTGATTGGAACATTGCAATAATTGACAAGCTTACTTATGCTTCAAAGGGGCATGATAGATTGCGGAACATTGAGATGTTTGATAATAAGCGTATATCAATTTTTAATGCAGATTTTTCCTATGAGTTATCAGAAGGAATAATAAAAGAGATAGGAGAAGTTAATCATATTATACATATGGGTGCAGAGACGCATGTTACTAATTCCATAAAAAATCCTAGACCATTTGTACGCTCAAATGTTCTCGGGACAATGGAAATGCTTGAGTATGCAAAAAACTATCAAAAAAACCTTGAAAGCTTTGTATATTTCTCAACTGACGAAGTATTTGGTTCAGCACCAAAAGGAGAATTCTTTAAAGAATGGGATAGATACAATTCAGGAAACCCATATTCAGCAACAAAAGCTGGGGGAGAAGAATTATGTTTATCCTATGCAAACACCTATAATCTTCCAGTACTTATAACACATACTATGAATGTATTTGGTGAACGACAACATCCAGAAAAATTTATTCCCAAAGTTGTTAATGCCTGCCTACTTGAACAAAAAGTAAAGATTCACTGTAATGAAGACAAATCTGAAATTGGATCCCGTTATTGGATTCATGCAAGAAATGTTTCTTCTGCAGTTCTTCATTTAATTGAGAATGAGCCTTCAAGAACTGGATGGAAAAAAGGAGATAAATACAATATAGTTGGAGAACTAGAAGTGAATAACTTGGAAATGGCTAAAACAATTGCGGGTATTTTAGGTAAAAAATTAAAATATGAACTGATTGCTTCTCCCCCTTCACGCCCAGGAAACGATATGCGTTATGCACTTGATGGAGAAAAGATGAAATCTTTAGGATGGCGAAGTCCAGTAGGATTTGATGATTCTCTCAAAAAAACCATAGAATGGATTGGTGATTCGAAAAATAAGGGATGGCTGTACTAAAATGTACAAAATAAATTTTAATTAAAGTTTCTCTAAAAAATGAAAAAAAAAGGAATTGTTTTAGGGGCAGGATATCTTGGAACAAGAATTTCAAATGAATTGGGTTATGATTCTTTTAATCGTGCAGATATAAATCCTTTAAATTTAGACGCTCTCGATTTATTTTTAGATGATAAGAAACCAGATATTGTCATAAATGCTATTGGCAAAACAGGGAGACCAAATGTAGATTGGTGTGAAACGAATAAAGAAGAAACAATGCTAGCAAATGTAGTTGTGGCTGCTAATCTTGGGATAGAATGTGCAAAAAGAGGGATATATTTTGTTCATTTGGGAAGTGGATGTATGTATTGTGGGGATAATAATTCAATTGGTTTTAGGGAGGAAGATGAATCTAACTTTTATGGGCCTCAATTTTATGCAAAAACAAAAATTTTGGCAGAAAAGATTTTGGAAGAATTTCCTAGTTTGATTTTAAGAATAAAAATGCCAATAGATAATCGCCCATATGAAAGAGGGTTAATAGACAAACTCACAAGATACTCCAAGGTAACTGATTTTAAAAATTCTATGATCACTATCCCCCACATGCTTAAAGCAATAAAAAGTCTAATTAAGAAACAGGCTTATGGGACTTACAATTTAGTTAACCCTGGAGCAATTTCTCCCAAAGAGATAATGGAGATGTACACAGACATTGTTGACCCTTTTCATAAATTTGAAGCTTGTTCACCAGAAGATTTAGGTAATGCTGTAAAAGTAAGAAGAGCTGACTGTACTTTAAATACAGATAAATTAAAATCCGAGGGAGTGGAATTGCCTGAGATTCATAAAGCAGTTAAATCATGTTTATTGAGTTATAAAAGATACAAAAATAAAAGAGATAATACTATTTAATTACCATTAATTTACATTTTATTTCTGCACAGGGAAAGATCCATCCAAATAATCTCTCGTAATAAGTTGGAGAAATATTTATGAGAGGATTAAAGATATAATTTAAGAACTTCCATCTTTCAGCAGTATAATTAAGCGACTTAGAAACTATTTTAAATTTTGGAGAATCATAAAAATTCCAATCAGTAAAATAATCAAAAGTCATATAGGTGAAAAATCTCACATGCGTAGGATCCTGATAAGTTGGCATACATGAAGCATGAGGGACTCTAATCTCAATTATAGATCCTTTTTTACAAATTCTTTTTAATTCAGACATTAATTGATTCAACTTGCTTACATGCTCCAACACATGAGAAGTATAAACTCCATCAAAAGTATTATCTTCAAAAGGTAGTTTTTTCTCTAAATCTGTATAAATATCTGCTTTAATTTTTCTGCAACAATCAAGATTTACCCATTCTATTTTTTCACCAGATTCTCTATAATCTTTTCCGCAACCTAAGTTTAAAATTTTCTTTTTCATTTTAAAATTTGTATATCACCAAAGATGGTTGTTGATTATTAGGAAATGCTGCAACAGGTGTTAAATTATATCTTTGAGGATATGTATAAGCCCATTGGGGAGTAAATACTGGCTCAAAGACTGAAACAATTAGATAATCAGGATTAACTTCTTTTAATTTTTCATTAAAAGTTTTTTCTGTTCCTTCTTGACAATACTCATCTTCAGACAATTTTCCGTAAAGGTCGGTACAGTTCTTCCAAATTGTATCATTTGTATAAAAAGAATAACTTTGTCTTTCAGAATAGTATTGATTTTGAACTATTGAAGAAGTTATTATTTTTGCATCTTGTGGTGTGTTCTCCTTTAACCATAAACCACCAAGTTTTACTTCATTATAAGTTGTTTTTTTTAATTCTGTTAATTCAATTCCATGTTTAAAATTTTGATATGCTCCTCCAAGTAGTAGAATCATAATGACTACAATAGCCAATTCTTTGGAATATTTTTTAATAAAACCATAAACAAACATAATTCCCTTAGCAGCTATAAAAAAAATTGCTGGCATCAGCATTAAAAGCCATCTATCATTTGCTGCTCGAAATATTATAATATAAAAAAACAAATGAATAAAAAGCCACAAAAAAACAAAAAAATCTGCATTTAAGGATTTATTTTTTTGCTTCCAAAAAACATCAAAACCTAAAATTAATGGCATAAATGTTAGGATACCTATAATAAATACAAATCCAAAAAAAGGAAAAGTAGCCAAAGTAAACCCAGACTGCATAGATAACGGATTTAAGAAACCAAACAACATAGGAATGATATGCCATGCAATTGGCTGTTTAATCGAAACAGCACCCTCGCCAAAATAAAATTGGAATAAGTGGAATTTAGTTAAAATAAAATAAATTAAATACGGAGAAAGGCATAAAAATAAGAATACTCCTGCTTTCCAAATTGTTTTATCTTTCAGAATTGAAAACTTTTTAACAAACAATAAATAAATCGCACAAGTAATTAGTATTAAAGCTAAAGGGAATCTTGTTGAAAAAGCCAAAACTCCAAATAGGATAGACAGGTATAAACCAAAATCTTTATGTTTCTTTATATAAAAAGACCAGAAAAAATAAACGCAAAGCATTCCTAAGCATACAGAAGACATATCTGTTAATAATCTAAATGAATAAAAGAAAAAAACCCAATAAACACCCATCATAAAACCAGATATTAATCCTATTTTTTTGTTATACAAATCTTTTCCCAGAAGGTAAGTAATGTAAATTGCAGCTAAGCTTGGTAAAAGCACAGTAAAAAATCTTATTGATAACTCTCCTAAACCTAACTTAAAAAATACTGCCCAGATCATTGGGAGAAACAATGGCCTCATGCCAGTAAAATGGCTCCACCATTCTGGAGTATCCATTCCCAAAGACCAGACTTTTGAAATTGCCAAATAATCCCCCTCATCCCACCAAATTGGTTGGGCACCTAATCTAAAAAAATAATAAAGTCTGATAATAATGAGAAATAATATTAATAGAACAAGGATTAGATTTTCTTTTGATTTCAAGAATGCTTTTATCTTTTCTTTTTCCATTACAATTAATTATTTAAAGCGTATTTAAAATATTTCCTTATGGGACAAAAAACAAAAATACTCTTAATAAATCCTCCTTTAACTGGGAGCTTCTCTGCGGGAATATTTACAATTAAAGTTCCATTGGGACTTGCTTATATTGCAGCATATCTTGAAAAACAAGGTCATAAACCAGAAATTTTGGATTGTATGGCTTATTACGAAGAAGTTGAAAAACAAGAAAATGGAAGTTACAGAATTGGTTTATCTGAAAAAGAAATAATTAAAAAAATAAAGAATTTTAATCCAGATATTGTTGGAGTAAGTTGTAGTTTTAGTATTTATGAAAAAGATTCGACAAGGATTGCCAGATTAGTAAAACAAAATTCTGAGGCGTTAGTTGTTTTTGGGGGAGCTCATAGTTCTGCAAATCCTGATTCTGTTTTAAAAAATAAAGAAGTAGATATGATTGTAAAAGGTGAAGGAGAAGTTGTTTTTTCAAATATAGCTAAAAGTTTCAAAGATAAAAAAAAGAAAAGTTCTATTCCTGGCACAATTATTAGAAATAATTATAATAAAATAAAAATAAATAAACCAGCAGAGTTTATAAAAAATCTTGATGAAATACCTTTTCCTGCAAGACATCTTTTGCCTATGGAAAAATATCTAAGTCATCCCCAGAATTCTATCGCTAATATGAAGGGGCCTACAACAGAGATTATTACAAGCAGAGGATGTCCATTTAATTGTATCTTTTGTAGTATCCATACTGTTTGGGGGAGAAAATGGAGAGCAAGAAGTGCAAAAAATGTTGTAGATGAACTTGAGCATTTGTATCAAAAATATGGGATAAAAGAATTTAGATTTTTTGATGATAACCTGACTTGGGACAAAAAGAGAATCATTGAAATTTGTGATGAAATAATAAAAAGGAAATTAAACATAAAATGGGATACTCCGAATGGTGTTGTAATTGCTACTTTAAATGAAGAGGTTTTAAGAAAAATGAAAAGAGCAGGATATTACAAAATAATTATGGGAATTGAATCTGGAAGTGAAAAAACATTAAAATTTATGAGAAAACCTATTTCATTAAAACACGCCAAAAAAATAATTAGTCTTTGTAATAAAATTGGGATTTGGACTTGGTCAACATTTGTTATTGGTTTCCCTGACGAGACCAAAGAAGAGATACAAAAAACAATTGATTTTGCGAAAAAATCTGGGTTAAATTTTGCTACATTCTATATTGCACAACCATATCCCGGAACAGAGATGTATGATATTTATGAAAAAAAAGGATTGCTAAAGGGGGGGATAAAAAGTACCAGTAGTGTGACAAACACCAAGTATGATACTGCTCAATTTTCAGCAAAAGAATTAGATAATCTGCAAAAAAAAGCATATTCTGATTTTATAAAATACAGGCTTATTTCTTATTTGAATCCCATAAAGTTTTACAGAGAATTTTTGAATCGGATAAGGAATATTGAAGATTTGATTTATGTTTTAAGGATGTTTAAGAATTTAGTTAAGCAAGAATATAGCCCTATTTATAAAAAAGAAAAGTGATTATTTTGTGCTATCAATCCTCACCCAAATTTCCTTGAAATCTTTTTTCTTTAGATTTATATCCTTAAATATTATCATCCACAAATATAACCTAAACAAAATTAACTCAAGTGTCCAAAAAACCTCTTGGAGAGTTTTTGGGTATTCTAAAACCTGAAAAATCCCAGATGATTCTTTTGAAAAAGATCTCATCTTCTTTTTTGTCCATTGCTTAATTTGGTTGTATCCTCCTGCAGACCTTCTTTTTTGATTAATCCAATCTTTTAAATTTGTTGGAAATTTTACATAAACTTTTGCTTCTGAAGAATAATCTATGTCGTATCCTTTTGAATGAATCAAAAAAGATATTAAACCATCATCTGATAAAGTTTCTTTTGGAATTTTGTCAACTATTCTACTTTTCATAGCAAAAAGGTATCCTGAACAATAAAATTTTCTATTAAGTTCTTTTGCCTTTTTTCTTCTTTTATCTGCTATATCTGTAAGCAAATGGCTCCAAAATCCAAATTTATTTTTTCTGGAATTTAAAGAGATTGGTCTTCCAGAAACCGCTCCAATTTTTTTATTTTTAAAAGGTTCTAAAAGTTTAGACAAGGAATCCTTAGAAATATAAACATCTCCGTCTGTTAAAATTAAAATTTCACCTTTGGCTATCTTAAATGCCAAATTTAATGCAGAAGGCTTTCCTTCCCCACCATCTTTAATAACTTTTATTTTTTTGTATTTTTTAGAAAATTTTTCTGCTACTTCAATGGTTTGTTTATCTGGTGCCAAAACCAGAATTTCATAATTAGTTGGGATTTTATTTTCTAAGATTGATTCTATTGCTTTTCCTATAGTTTTATCTTCTTTATATGCTGTTATTATTATTGAAATCATTTTTAAAAAGAGCTGAATAAGATTTTATTAAATTATCCCAACCATATTTTTTTACAGAGTTTCTTGCATTTTTTTGAATTTTTGATATTTCATTGGGTTTCATTTCAAGTATCTTTGTGATTTT
>JAGLQB010000039.1 GCA_023137045.1 Candidatus Pacearchaeota archaeon | reverse complement strand
TCATATAAACAGCATAATCAAAACCACCAGATAACAATGCAGAAAAAACTGCATAATGTTTTGAGATACTTCCTCCAAGAGAAATTAATCCTTTCTCGTCATCAAAAGACAAATCTGTGATAATCCTTTCCATATCCTTAATTGTATCTACAATAAAATCAGAATGTTTTTGTTGGAACATAAATAATTGAAATCCAAAAGAAGAATCTGCTATTCCTGGGCAATAAATTGGGATATTATTTTTCGCTGCCTGATACAAAATAGAATTTTCGTCATTTACCATTAACCCAATTTCCTTTAACAAATCAGAAGTTGAGATTCTCTTGTTCGTATCATAAACTTTTTTCAGGTATTCATTCATTAAATCTTCAAATTTCATATAACTTTCATTTCGAATAACCAAATTTCCGACCCTATTTTTTCCCTCTTCATGTAATTGGGTATCATCAGCATAAAAATTAGAAAATTCAAATTCTTCCCCAAGAGCTTTCATAATATCCTCTTCTATTGCACCAGAAGTTGTGACAAGGATATTTGGGATTCTTAGTTTACACAATTGTGCAAAAAATCCTCTCAAACCAGATGTTACCATGTTAGAAGTAAAAGTTAAAAAAACCTTGGATTTCACACGTTTCATTTTTAAAACCACATTTACTGCTTCATTTAATTCTGCAGATTGGTAACCCAAAGAGCCAAAACTATCAACGCATTCTTCAACAGTCATGCCTGGTTGCCATAAAAAATCTTTAACTTTTTTCATTTGGTAAAAAAATGGATTTAGAATTATAAAATTGGAATTGCTAACGTAGTACTAATCTTCTCCAAGTTCATATTTCCAAAAAAAGATTGTACTTTAAAAACATTTTGATTTTATTTTTAATGCCATAAGATAAAATTTACAATTTTATTTAGCTAAAACTTACTTTCCAGTATAGAAGAATTTTTAAATAAAGAATTTCACATAACAAAATGAATAAATGGTTTGAAATCTTTTTTGGACTTATCCTTTTAATAGGAATCATTGTATTCAGTTGGTATTCAACTGGATGGGGAAGCTTATGGAATTTCAAACATGCTGCTTGGGAATTTTTCAAAGGTGGCTTTGTTTGGATGATGGCTTTAATTGGTTTACTATTTATTATGCTGGGAATCAGCGATTTAAAAGGATAGACTTCTAAAATAGTTAATTAAAAGGATGGTTGTTTAGATAAATAGTATTATCTTAAAACAAAAAACAGAATGCCTTCAATAATTCCTGCAATTAACAATAAAGGAACTACTACTAATAAGAATACTCTTAATGAATTCGTAAAATATTCTCGGAATACAAGACTCTTTTTTTTGTGAAAAATAAACATTCCCAATTTTAATCCTAAACCTAACGAAATAAAAATTGCAGGTAACTCAAAAATTCCATGAGGCAGAAGCCTCCATAAAACAAAAGTTCCTGTGCTTTGGACGCTCATTGAAGCGACAAACCCCAACATATAACCATTAGCAACTGCGGCGATTAATGGAAAAATTCCCAACACTACTCCAAAAAATAACCCATAAAAACCACTTTGAAGATTATTCACAAAAAGAAATTTAATTAACTCAAAAGCAGACATATTCGAAGTCTTTTCAATTAAACCTTGTATAAATCTTAATATTTCTTCTCCGATAAATTCTGGGGCTGGAATAAAAAATCCCACTATTGAAAAAATAAAAAAGATTATTACAACAGAATAAATAAATTTTTTCGATTTTTTGATATATTGCCAACTTTTCCCATATTCCTCTTTTATACTAAATTCTTTTGCTCTCTTTTTTTCCATTTTATCTTGAAAAATATTTACCTAACATTTTAATTTTTCTGGGATATTTTTTTTTCAAATATAAACCGTAAAATATTCCGGCAATCAACCCTCCAAGATGTGCTGTATTTCCAATTCCGAGCTTTGCAGCTGAAGAGACTAACCATGTTCCAAATAAAACAAGAGGTATCATTATATAAGCAGGTAACGAAAAGAAAGGAAGAAAAATTATCATAAATTTGAGTTTAGGCGTTAATATCATAAATAATCCTGCAATAGCAAAAATTGCACCTGATGCCCCAACTGCAAATATTTCTGGACTACTAAAAATCCTTGCTCCTAAGACTGTATTCCCAAAAAGATAAGAAAGGAAAACAAAAAGCAAACCTGCAACAAATCCTGAGATTAAATAAAACCATAAAAATCTTTTTTTTCCAATAATTTTTTCCATCATTCCACCTAAATTAAAAAGGATAAACATATTAATAAATAAATGAAAAAAACTTCCATGCATAAACATACTTGTCAAAAAAGTCCAAGGAAATTGAAAAATACTCAATGGTTGAAGTGCAATAAATTTACAGATAGTATCTTCACACTCTCCCCCAGCCTGGGGAAAAAAACCGAGAGAAGACATTAATATATAAAAAATAATATTAGTTAAAATCAAAATAGTAGTGACATTCAAATTGCTAAAAGAACTTTTTTTCTTCTTTGGATAAATTTGATAAACTCCTGACATTTTAGAGTTACTTCTTTGTTTTCTTCGGGAATTTAGTTTTTTTTGTAATTTTTTTCTTAGTTACTTTTTTTACTGCTTTCGTTTTTGTTTTCGAGGTAATCTTTTTCTTACTTACTTTTTTTGCTGTCTTTTTAGGAGATTTTTTCTTTTTTACAGGAACTTTTCCCTTTTCTTCAATTTTTTTGAGTTCTCGTTTCTTTTTTGCGATAAGTCTTTTTTCTGCTAATTTTAAATCCTTTTCTGCTTTTAGTTTTTTTAATTCTCTAAGTTTTTTCTTGTCTAATTTTTCTTGCTCTTTTTTAATCTCTTCTTCAAGAAGGTTTAATTCTTTTTGCAATTTGTCTACTTGTCTTTTAAATTCTCTAAGAACTTTGGTATTATCTTTTAAAGTAAAAATATTTCCACATTCATTACAAATAAAATCATGGAGCATAGCATTTTCTGCATTAAATTCTATATTACATTTTTCACAAACATAAAATTCTTTTGTTTCTCTACTTTTTATTTGATAGTTTAATTGATTCATTTTTTTAATTAAAATACCTTTCAGAAATTCTAAAGATTTTAAAATTTCTATTTTCCAAAAATAAGTATACCATCCTTTTTTCTTATCTTTCTTCCTTATAGAAGAAACTAAACTATGATCAGAAATTTTATAAAGAATATTTCTAGCTTGATTAATTGTAACGTCCAATTTTTTCGCAATTATAAACTCGTTTACATATTTATTGCCATCTAACAAATCAACTATTTCTTCTGCTTGTTTTCCCACTACAATGAGAATAACATCTTTGAGAAACTTTTTTAACATTTTAATACTTAAAAACGTCTTCACATAAATACCTTTCGGTATTTAAGACAATAATCTAAAAAAATAAAAGTTTTTAAACCTATATCGTATTTTATATATATCAGAAACTCTATGTTCAATTACAACATTAGAGTTCTATAAAATAAAAATGGGGTTATTTAAGAAAAAAGAAAAAGAGAGTAAAAAGAAAGAGATTTCTTCATTACCAGAATTACCAAAACTTCCAGAATTCCCTGAACGAACAAATCAAATAGATCCAATCCCAAAATTACCAAGTTTTCCTATTAATTCTCTTGGAGAAAGATTTTCTCAAAATACTATAAAAGAAGCTGTGACTGGGAAAAAAGAGGATGAAGAGGTTTTTGATGCAGATGAATTTGCTGAAACAGAAGAAGATATGCGAATGATGCCAAAACCTCTACAAGAACCCCCAATGGGAATGAGAAAATTCAATGGAGAAATTTCCAGATTTTCTCATGAACAAAAACCAAGTAGTGCTGAACCAGTATTTATCAGAATAGATAAATTTGAAGAAAGTTTACAAATATTCGAAAAAACAAAGAAACAAATTTTAGAAATAGAAAATACGCTTAAAAACATACAAAAAATTAAAGATGAAGAAGAAAAAGAATTAGAGTACTGGGAAAATGAA
>JAGLQB010000038.1 GCA_023137045.1 Candidatus Pacearchaeota archaeon | reverse complement strand
AAATAAAAATTATTATTAAAATAATAGAAAAAATCATGCCAAAAGATATTTTCATCTGTCCCCTTTTGTTCAAATTTCTGCGAAGATTTGGACGAGTGGGAATTTTTAATTCACTCTTTTTCATAAATAAAAATAGAAATAAGAACTTATAAATTTATTTGTAAATCTTTGATTAATAAATTTCAAATGGTCTGACAATTATACTGCATTCTCCATAAGCTGGTTGCTTACCATACTCATCTTTGCATTGAACATAAAGGTTTGTTTGAGTGTTCCAGTCTGTGTAATGATTTGTGCTGTCAATAGTAGTCATTTTTATCCCGTCTTCAAAATTATAATCACATGGGAAGTTTTCGTATTTTACATCATAAACACATTCAGCAGGTTCATTTGTTATTATTTTCAAATAGGTTTCTTCTTTATATGCCCTAACCACGACAGGAGCAGATATGTCTGTCTCAACACTGAAACTTGTTGTTTCATTGTCGCAATTATTTCCAAAATCACAACATTTTATGGAATAATCATAACTACTTTTTGGCAAATATAAATCCTGAGAATGCTGATAAGAATCTGTTTCAAAGAACATTACATAATTTGCATCATCTTCATTTACTTCTTTATACCAACAAGTTGCTTCCCCTTGATTAAACCCAGCAGAAGTTTTAGCTTTTAATGTTAACTTAACAACATCTGTTGAATCCTTGATTACTCCACTAGGCTCAACAGAATCAATTACTAATGGTTGAGTTCCTACTAAACTATATTTATAAGATTCTACATTAACATTTCTGTTTGAATCATCTGCACCAGGTTGGTCTTTACATCTAAAGTAAAATCTATTCTCAACTCTGTCTTTTAATCCTGTTAAATCTGCAACGCAAGTATACATCCCTTGCTCATTCATATCTGCAATTAATGTATTTGCTTTTGTGCAATCCATTGCTGTCATATCGTCGTAATTTTGGTCAATATGGCTCCATTTACATTCAGCAGGTTCATTGATGTAAACTTCTGTAATAAATGATGTTTGTCCAAATGCGACTGGCTTATCATTTAATGGGCTTGTCCCAACAATTAATGGAGGTGTTGTATCTGGACCTTTATCCACGCAGAAATTAAAAACAAAATTTGCAGTATTAGAATTTCCATTTGCATCCTGACATCTAACATAGATTCCATATTCTCCGTTGTTTTCAATTTCTATTCCTTCTGCATTCAAGGCATTTGAGCCAGGCAAACTTAGTGAATAAGAATGTTCTGTATTAAGCAAACCATCACTGAAATAAAAGTTCATATCCTCAAAATTATCTTTTCTTAAAATATCTAATTTACATTTTGCAGGTTCATTTGTTTTTATTCCAAATGTTAAAGGAGTGAAAGCAGGAACACATGTATCTTGGGAATATTTTATTTTTACACCTCTATCTGGAGGAGAAATACTATTATCTGGATTGTATTCATAATCATTAAGTAAAGCTTCATCCCATGCTTCTATTGTTGGGAATTCAACATCATTTTTATTAACCCAAACACATTTTTCCTCATCTGTTCCTTTATTGACTAACTCACAAGCTTGTCCTAAACTTCTACATTGATATTCGCTACAAGGAAGAACGCCTTGGTTATTACATGCATCACAATTATTTCCCCCTGCATTCGCATCCCATGGTTTGCATGTGAACATAATAATTTCTTGAGTTTCTTTTTTATATGTAAGAAGAAAAATTATCGCTGCAGTAGCAATTCCCCATCCAAGGGCGTTTGGTTTTTTTGCAGTTTCTAATGCTTGCCAAACAAAAGTTCCAACACCTAAAGACATTGCTAATGAATCTGTTAAAGATGGTTCAAGCCCAAGCCATCCTCCAGCTACTTTCACACCCCCATAAACAATTCCAGCCCATTGAAAACCAGTTATTACAATATGCCCAAAACTTCCTTCTTGCACTTCTAATAGACCACCTAACACTTTAACCATTGTAGCATTTTTTTTTAGAGGTTCAACTCCCTCAGGAATTTCTGTATCAGGAATAGGAATATCTGCATCAAGTGTATCTGTATCATTAGAAATCATTGAGGGTGCACTAATAATTGTTGTGGCTGTAGAAATTATAGAAGCTACTGGTACTACCGCCGAAGGTGTTTCGTCTAATTCTGCACTTTTTTCTTGAATTGACCCAGACAGGCTACTAGCAAATAATGCTTCGCATGTTTTACCTGCGACTTTTGCTCTCGGATCAAAACTAATTTGAGAAGCACTTCCATATTCTTGCCAAGCCCCTGTTGCTGGGTCTTTGTAATACCATAAACCACCATCATTTTTCAAATAATATGCACCATCTCCAGACTGCCATGAGCCTATCTTAACATTTGTATAATCATTTCCAATAAGATTATATTCTCCTATTTGTTCACCAGTAGAAGACATATACTTAATACAAAAAGAACCAACAATAGTATCCCCAGTAGCAGCACTAACAATTCTTGCTTCACTTCCAACAGCATAAGAAATCGCAATAATTCCAATTACCAAAATAAATATCTGGCTTATAGCCAATGTTCCTTTTTTATTTATTTTATTCCTCTTCTTCATCTTCTCCTCCAATATCAATAAAATCATCTAAATCATAATATCCTGGTTCTCCAATATAATTCACACTACTTCCACAGTCACCTAAAGAAATACACATATCTCCCATGTCTTTTGCCCATTTATCTTTGTCTAATTTTCCATTATATACACAATCTGGCATACATCCGTCGTAGCAATCCTTTTGGCATGAGGCTAATAATGCTTCTCCTTTCAATATTTTTTGTTTTATAGCTAACCAAACTTGTTCTACAATTCCGCATTTTTCTTTCACACATACTTCTACACATTGTGCATTTGCTATGATGTCTCCTTTGTCGCCTGCTAAAGCTTTACCAATTCCTGCAGAATAATCAACTACACATACTGTGCTCGCTATTGAACAAGTTGATTCAGCATCTCCGGGTTCCCAAAAATTAAATCCTGGAGTAAATCTCGGAATACAAGAAGCTTCTTCTGCATCTTCAGTTACAAATAAACTACTTCCATCTTCGTCTTTTAATACACTAAATCCTTCAAAAACTTTACAGTCTCTTTTTATAGAATTTTCGCAATCATCAACATTGTTTTGCGCATAACAATCTTGCCACATGTTCACCCTGCAAGCAGCTGTTTTAAAAGTGTTAACTTCTGATTGGACGCAAACTTCTTGTCTATAATCTGCACAAGGTTCTACAGTGACATCCCCATTATAACATACAAGTCTAAAATATCTGCTTCCTGGAAGATTTTCTTTACTAGAATCTGTCGTAATTATTCCACCGCTCATTAAATTAATTGAACTAGTTCCTTCTGATTCTGCACACCATGTTTCTCCATGATTATAAGTTTCTCCTTCGTATTTACAACCCAAGTCTGCACAAACATGAGTTCCACCTTCAGCTTTACAGGTAGTTCCTGAAAGATAATCACAATTTCCACAACCTGCTGAACCAACTTCACAAACTTCTACTCCTCCAGTTCCTGCAACATAAGTCCAGTAATCTATATTTTTTTGTTTTTTAGAATCATAAATATTTGCTAGGTTTCCGCAAGTGTCCAAAAAATAAACCCCATCTTTTCCGTCAACACAAGTTGTTTTTTTACTTGATTTGCAATTAGTTGCTAATTCCTCAGCAGAACATAAATAACCCTCGTGAAATTCTACACCAGAATATCCAGAGCTAAGTTCCATTTCTTGGCATTCTTTTTTTGTTGAAAATTGGCAGGTTTTTTGAAATTCTCTTTCAAAAACACAAGCTCCTTTTACATCTGGATGAGCACTTACAATACATTGTATCTCATTTTGAATGTCTGTCCTGTAGTTGGTTTCTAATCCATATATAGAAGATAAACTTTTACATCTTGTTTGTGTAACAAAAGCTGCTTGTTCTCCAATTAAACAACACCCTAACTGGCATTGTGGAAGTTCACTTGCTTCTCTCTCTTCCCAAAATCCTCCGTCGTCAGAACTGCAAGTTACTTGAGGGGTATTTTCTACACAAGTTCCTGCCTCTGTATCAATGCAAGTTCCTAACCTACAATAAGAAGTTGCTTCACACGAAGTAGGCACACTCCTATAATCAGAATCACATTGAGACAAGTCATCATTCAAGCACCATGCTCCACCAACTGTTTTTTCACAACAATATGAAACCTCTGCAGAAATTAATGAAGTATTAATTAAGAGAATGCAAACTAATAACATTCCAAAAATAAATTTTGTTTTTTGTTTTTCCATTTTATAATTATCCTCCAAAACCTGGAGGCCATGCAACACTTCTTGAAGCAAACTGGAATTTATGTTCAGTATTCCT
>JAGLQB010000037.1 GCA_023137045.1 Candidatus Pacearchaeota archaeon | reverse complement strand
ATGTATAAAGACGGAAAAACAATTGAAGAAATTGCTAAAGCTCAAAATTTTGTAGCCTCAACTATTGAAAATCATTTGGGGCGTTTTGTGGTAAGCGGGGAAATTAAAATTGAAGAATTTGTTAATTCGGATATTGTTAAAGAAATTTTAAAACATTTTGATAAACATCCTGATTCATCACTATCAGAAGCAAAAACCGCTTTACCTGATAAGTATACATATTCGCAAATAAAACTTGTACAGAAACATACAGAGTTTTTGGAGAAATAGATTTATTAAGTTTTTTCTGTTGTGTAGCTTTTTGCTATATGTATTGTTGGCGTTTACGTTTATTTCACTTTAATAAATTCTAATTCCTTTTTTATATGATTTAAAACACCCTCAAACCAATTAGTTAAATCACTTTCAAACTCAACTTTATGAACATCAGAATTGTTATTTGACCACTGACCATTCATTGCAAAATGAAACTTGTCAATATTAACAATTTGAGTGTCTTTTTCTATAAAATTTTTAAAACTTTCATCCGTTGATACAATTATTTCATCGAAACTTTTAGATGTATCTTCAATCTCTCTCTGGGTGTAGATATGCCAATGAGGTTGGGGATGCTTATCAGATAAATCTTCATAATTATCCCACTCCGCTCTAAATAATTGAACTTTGTTTTCATTAGAAGTATTTCCTTGAAAAACAGATAATGTAAAAAATATACTCGGAATTGTTCTTTTCTTTTTACTGCTATTATTATTCAAAACAAAGCGAATCTCAACATACAACCAAATATCATCAAACCAATTTAATACTTTAATAATTAGATTTTCATTTTTCTTTTGATTTATTGCAGATGAAATGTTTTCTCCGTTTATTACAAAAGTAAAAACTTCCTTTTGAATGAGATTAAAAGAATTATCTACATAGTTTCTGCCAACTTTATTTAAGTTATTAAAAATCTTTCTCATCTTTTCGTTATAATTCGTAGATTTCAGATTTCAAATATTCATCTATTATCTCAAAATAATTCATTTCTCCATTGCTTATTTGTTTGCCGAAATTAACTAATTTTTCAAAAATTGAACTATTCTCTAATTCTTCTGTAATTTCGGGTATCGGAATATTTGAAGTATGCTTTTTCCCTAAATCATACCATTTACCACCGGCTAATTGTTTTGAGTAAATTGATAAAAGTTCTTCAAAAAATGAGCTGTTAAAAATTGAAAGGTAAAAATAATAATAATCAATATTCTTAAATTCCTTTTTAGGAATCCAACCATTCCCCCTTTCAATAACCATTTCCCCTTTTTCATCAAATACAAAAGAACCTTTTGAACCAAATTCTTTAGAAATAAGTTTTGGGTATTTTTCTCTTAACCAAGCACGGTGCTCACTTAAAGTCCACCAATTATTAATATCTTTCCTAGCAAGTGTAATTAATTTATCTTTATTAGGAAGTAAATAATTAGTATAAAAGTAAGTAGCTTTTTGAGCTAGTTCATTTTCATCTGAAATAATTAATTTAGACTCATCGTATGGATACCATAAATAATCATAGTCAACAATATTTCCATTTTTTATTGACGAATTAACAATAACAGGTCTAAAATATTTATGTTCTTTTTTTGGTAAATTGGAATATTCATCTTTTGGAATTATAAATTTTTTACTGCCTGCTCTTATTCCTTGGTGAACATTAAATATTTTTTGAATAGTAGTTAATTTATCTAAAGCTACTAATTCATTCAAATGCTTTTTTAATTCTAATTCAGCATAAGAATTTATTTTCCAATTGTCTTTTTCAGGGTATTTATCATGAATATAAATATTATGTGTCTTGTTTTCTTTTATATAAGGTAATATTCCGTAATTAACTTTTCTTAAATCTCTAAAAGCATCTGTTATAATTTCTTTTTCATTTTTAGTCCACAACAGCAATGGATTAATATCGGATTTAGGTTTCTGACCAATTAAGATGCTGACATCAGTAAGAGCATGCTCAAAAACAAAATTCCCAAGTTTACCGACAAGTAAGAGGGATAATGTGTCTTTTATTTCATTTCTTAATTTCTGATATGAGTCCATTAATAATATTGAGGACGGCATAACTGTTCCGATAATACCGGTTTCTTTCAAAGATTGAATACTTTTAGAAATAAAAGCACTTGCAAGATTTGGCTTTTGTCTTGATTCATTTCCAAGTACTTCTAAAACTATTTCTCTATCATCTTTAATCATCAATTCCCAAGACAAAAATGGTGGGTTCATTAGAATCAAATCATAATCATTATCCCATTCTTCCGAAAGAGAATTATTCACTTTTTTCAAATTTATAGAGAGATTATTCCCCCATTCTCTTTTTTCATATGTTAACAAAAAATTTGAAATATTGATAGCTGATTCTGATTTGTCCAACCCGTTTATCACAACATTACCGGAATAATCTAATGATTTTAATTGTTTAAGAAGTTCCAAGAGAAATTCAGAACTCCCACAAGCCGGATCAAGAATTTTAAGTGTTGGTTTTTCTAAAACATTTAGTTTTAAGATTGAATATTCAACAATGCTTCTGGCAAGGAAAGATGGTGTATAATGAAAACTTGAATAAAGCTGATAATTGGAATCATATTTAGAATCGTAAAACCCAAATAAATCTTGATTTCTATTATAAAAGATTGCTTCTTTTTGTGCTTCTTGAAATAATTGCCCGGCTGTATGTCTTAAAAGTAAATCAATATTTAATTGTAAATTTTTATAGTTAACATTTCTCAATCTTTCAAGATAATTTTCAAGTCCGTTAATTATTTCGACACCTGAAATATTCCATTTTGCCAAATCAATGTCTTTAAAATCTACATTTTCTTGATAGGCAATTAAAAGTAACAGCAATTGATTTATTGCTTGAATCCCTTCTTTTGCTTCGCCTGTTATATTTCTTAAACTTCTATAAATATCAATAATGTATGGAACAATATCATATTCACTTTTATACGAATCTTTTAATAGGTATTCATAAAACTTTGGTAGATTACTTTGAATTAAACTTAATTTATATGATTCTTCTTTTTCTTTTAGCCAATTATATAAATTAATATTGTCATTATTAAGAGTTAGAAAAAATTTTGTATTACTTGACCACGCATAAGAATAATAATCATTTGGATTTTTATTAGAATCAAAGTCTATACAAAAATCTCCATAACCACCATTCAAGAGAATAAATTTATTTTGAGATTTAGAAGAAAATAAATCTATGGGTAATAAACCTAATTGTTTTTTCCAACTGTCTATGTCTGTTAATTGGCTCATTATTTTCTCTTTTATATTTAATGTCAAAAATATAACATTATTCTTTAATTGTACAAATTTTTATTTGTTTCTTGAAATGAACACCAACGTTTGTATACACACCAACACGTATTCCCCAAATATAATAATTTATTTACCGGTTATCAAAAATACATTTTATAATTATTTCTTTTAAAAAGAATAATTTTTCTGTTAATTTTGAAGCATATTAAATTAAAAAAAACAAACCTAATTTGTAAAAATATTTCAAAAAATATCTGAAAAATGGACATTATAAAAATCATTACATCATTCAAAGAAAATTTAAAATCAAAAGTTGATAAAAAAGAACTTGCAAACGGTGAGATACTTTATAATCAAGGAGAATGTCAAATATTGTCTCAATCTCAAACTCAGTTTGAATTATTTATGAACAAGAAAAACGTTGAAGATGCAAATGAATATAAACTTTATGTCGAAGATGATAAGATTATTCCGACTGAAAAAGGTAAAATTGCAGAATGGGACAGATTTTCTTATGCATGTTTGTTGCAAATTGAAAATGAGCTTCATCTTTTAGATTTCAAACCACAAACCGAACATAAAAAATATTCACGTGAAGGAATGATTCAACGTGTTATTAAAGAAAGACAACAAAAAGCAGACAAGGCAGATTACCGCATACAATGGGCATCTAACATATACGGCGACCATATATTAACAAATGAAAGAGGTGTTAAGTATAAGATTTTTCTTCGTGATTTTGACAATGAAACAGGTTACAGCGACAGCCCTGATGCTAAATTAAATAAGCTTGGTACTACTAAACATATTATGTATGCTTTCAACCAATTAAAAAATGACAGGTCTTTATATATGAACAACGGCCAAAATTGTCCGTTTGTCGAAATTTTCCTTGACCCGCTTAATGATTATAAAATATCTTGGTTTTATCCGCATTATCTGCCTCTTTTTGAACACAGCCTCATTTCAAAGTATTTCGGTAAAAAGAAATACATTGAAGACAGTGAAATAACTTCATTTCTGAACTTTATTGAAGAAGCAGAAGGAAACGAAATGATTCGAATAAGACCCGAAGTTAACGAAAAAATTGAAAGAG
>JAGLQB010000036.1 GCA_023137045.1 Candidatus Pacearchaeota archaeon | reverse complement strand
ATTACTTCTGTTGTTTGAGGTTTTATTCCTTCATTTATGTCTATTACAAGTACGGCTAAATCTGCTAAAGAACCCCCACGTTTTCGTAAATTTGTAAATGCTGCATGACCTGGAGTATCTATGAGCAAAAATCCTGGGATGTCTAATTTTATTTTTGATTTTTCTATTAAAGGACAAGCTGTTTTTAATTGTTCAATTGGATACAAAGTAAAAGAAATTTTTTGAGTTATACCTCCTGCTTCGCCTTCTTGAACACAGGAACTCCTAAGACAATCTAATATACTAGTTTTTCCATGGTCAACATGTCCGCAAACTGTCACTATTGGTTGACGAATTTTTTGAGTTTCCATAATAAAAAGAGGGTATTTTCCCCTTAAAAAGTTTATTAATACATGAATTTAAAAAAAACATTTAGTGTTTCTTATTATCCGAAAATTATAAGAATAAAACTTTTAATTAAAGTATATGGAAACTAAAACAATTAATGATTTAAACAAAAACTATTGTTTGGAACTTGAGAAAATTATTTCTAAAATTAAGAAAAGAAAATGCAAATTAGTTTTGTTACAATTTCCTGATGGGCTTAAACCCTATGCAACTACAATTGTGGATTATCTTGAGGAAAAGACAAATGCTGAGTTTTTAATTTGGATGGGAAGCTGTTTTGGGGCTTGTGATATTCCAGTTGGATTAAAAAATTTGAGAAAAAAAATAGATTTGTTGGTGCAATTTGGACATAACTCAATGATGCCAAATTTTTGAAGGTTTTAAGTTTAGTAGTAGAATAAGATAACTTTTAAAAAGATTGGAGCATTTAAATGTAAAAATGGGTTTGATAAATACACTTATACTTTTTGTTACAGGGTTTGTAGCTTTTTTTGCAACAGGTATTGATGATACAGTGGCTTACGCAGGTTTATACTTAAATAACAATGGCAAAGTTCACAAAATACTAATTTCTTTGGGAATAATAATCGGAACTTTTATCGCACTTGCTATAGCAATATTTGCTGGTTCAGCAATGGAATCTTTGCCGTCAAGACATTTAATTGGAGGTTTTGTATTGATTAGTCTTGGGGTGTTTATGTTTTTTCGTGGAAAATGGTCAAAGCATACAAAAACAACTCATCTGTCAAAAGTAAAAAAACATATAAAAAAATCAAAAGTTCCAAAGTTTAAGAATTTAAAATTTGTGGGATTGGGAATTACTCTCTTTTTTGCAACAGCAATAGACGATATGATTGCTTATTCAAACTTAATAATGGCAAAGGGTTCATGGATGGCAATTTGTGCAGGTGTGTTAATTGCTACATTTGTGGCATTGATTATAGCCTATTTTTTATCTGGAAAACTAAAAAGATTCCCTCATCCAGAAAAAATCGGTGCAGTAATAATGATTATTGTAGGTATACTCTTAGCACTCAAAATCTTATAATAATTGTTAAAAAGTATATTAAGCTGATTTATTCTGAAAAAATTTGATGAAAATATTTATAAAGCAATTTCAAATCTTATCATTATGCTTAAAGTAAGAATTAAACTTGAAAGTACTGATGTGAAGATGCTCAATATTATCTGTGAGTCTATCAAAGAAATTGCTAAAAAAGCAGGAATTAATATTAGCGGACCAGTTCCACTCCCAACAAAAAGACTTAAAGTTACAACAAGAAAATCTCCGTGTGGAGACGGAACAGCAACATTTGACAGATTTGAGATGAGAATACACAAAAGACTTATTGACTTGCCTGCAAACGAAAAAGTTCTTCACCACATAATGAGAATGCAAATTCCAAAAAGCGTTAGCATAAAAATAGAAATGAAAGATTAAGTATATCCTTGGAAATATATTTCTTTAAAAAGGTTATTTGTAATTTATAAAAATGGAAATTGAACTTAAAGGTTCTACAAATAATCTTGCAAAAATTTATGAGATTATTGGGGAGGATACAAAAAAAGAGAAAATTTTAGAGGGTTTAGAAAAGTTTTCACAAACGTGCGCAAAAATATGTTATGAAAAAGGAAATTTTAATGAACTTCAAAATGAACCTCTAAATAAAAAATTCGTACAAGGTTTATTAGATAGAGGACATCATAGTGTTTTTGAACATATACATTTCACATTTAATATGCTTGGATTGCCAAAAGCTCTTGCTATGGTATTAAACAATGAAAAGCAATATGTTACTTCTGAAAAATCAGCAAGATATACTGTAATGGAAGATATAAAACCAATACAAAAAGAAAAATATGATAAATGGATGTCCATATTTATTCAAGAAATAGAAAAAGTTTATCCAAGTACTAAAGGGAGAGAAAAAGCAGTAACTAAATTGGCTCAAGAAAATGCAAGATATGTGACTTCTGTATTTACTCCCACTAAAATGATTCATACAGTTAATTGGAGACAATTAAACTTCTTAATGCAGAGTTTTGATGAATTTAAACAAGATAAACAATATTGTGGAAAAGAATTTGCAGAGAGATTAATTCCTTGGATGCAAGAATTTTCAAATCAACTTTCTGGGTTAAAAGTGGAAGGAATGGAAAACCAAACAGATAGGCATTTATCTTTTTTTTCAGATAGAAAAGTAGAAGAACATTTTGGTGATATTTACTCAACATCTTACCCTTTAAGTTTTGCAGGATTAGCCCAAGCGCAAAGACACAGAACTATTAATTATCATATTTCAGATGGAACTAAAATTAAGGCTCCATTAGGATTTTTTATTCCAGACATAATAAAAGGTTATGCAAGATTAACAGAGAAATGGATTAAAGATTTAAGAGAAGTTTCAAAAAAAGATTTTCCACAAGCACAACTTGTAAAAGTTAATGAAAGAGGGATAATAGAAGATTTTCGTTCAAAAGCTTTTTTGAGAATGTGTGGACATGCACAATATGAAATAATGAAAAATACATTGAACACAGCTGGTAAATATAATCAATACCAAGAAGAATATAAAAATGCCTTAAAACCAAAATGCTTACAAGGAATAAAATGTCCAGGTTCTTGTGTTTGGGGTGGACAAAAAGCATTAGAGAGAATTGTATAAAATGTATAAAAAACAAAAAGGAAAAATAATAGTTCTTGAAGGAACAGATAAATCAGGAAAAGGAACACAAACAAAACTCCTAATTGATAGATTAAGAGAAGAAAATATTCCTTGCGAATCAATGTCTTTTCCGAATTATGATACTGCAAGTGGAAGAATTATTGGTCAATGTTTATTGGGGAAAGAACGAGATGAATGGTCTGGCGATTCTAATTGGTTTGGAGACCCAGATAAAGTCAATGCAAAAATAGCTTCATTATATTATGCTGCAGATAGATTAAAAGCAAAACCAGAAATTGAAGAAATAATAAATTCTGGAATTAATTTAATTTTAGATAGGTATGTTGAATCAAACATGGGTCATCAAGCAGGAAAAATAAAAAATAAAAAAAAGAAATTAGAAATAATAGATTACATATCTAATTTAGAATATAATTTAAATAAACTTCCTAAACCAGATGGAATTGTTTTTCTTCACATGCCCCATAAACTTGCAATGAAGTTAGGTAAAAAGATGGAGGAAAAGTTAGATGGTCATGAATCTAATAAGGGGCATTTGAGAAGGGCAGAAAAAACTTACCAATTTCTTGCTCAGAATTATGAATGGAAAACTATTGAATGTGCTTTAGGTAACTCAATAGATTCAATAAAAAGTCCAAATGATATTCATGAAGAAGTTTATACTTACATAATCAAGATATTTAATCATAACAATATTTAAATATTTTAATTCATTATTTTTATAGTTCTTTTTTCAATTGATTGAAAGGAGGTAAAAATGAATTTAAAAAAAATTTTAAGAAATGGGCTGATGACAGTAGGATTGTCAGCATTAACATTAGCCCCTTTAACAGCTGAAGATCCCTCAAGTTTGATTAAGAAAATTGATCCGACAACTTTAATGAGCATTTCTGGGGATCAAGAGGTTATGAGATTAGAATATGATAGAAATGGGGATGGTAAGGCTGATACAAAAATTGATTATTATTTTAAACCAACGTCTGGTGGCGGCGGCTTTTATGTAAAAGCAAAAGACTATCAGTTTGATTCAAATAATGATGGTCAATATGATGAGAGTAAAGCCTTTAATTTTGAAGAAATTGAGACTATGAAACTTGAATCAAAGAATCCTGCAGATTTTGTGAAACAGATTAATCCAAAATCTTTGATTGTAGTTTTTGCACGAGTTTATGAACAACAACCTATATTTGGATGTTGTTATGATATTGATGGGGATAATATGGAAGATTTGAGAATTATTTATTCTTGTAGACCTCAAGATGGAAAGGCTACGTATGTAAGACCAAAAGGATACTGGGTTGAGCTGGATGGGGATAATAATTGGAGTGAGGACGAAAAGTTTTTATTTTAAAAATAAAAGCGATTTTTTAACAAATTTTTATTTTTAGTGCCGAAGACAGTAACAAATTTTAAGATTCTGAGTTTGTTTCTGTTTTTTGGTGATTATTGAAATTTTGTTTTTATGAAATTTATTATTTTTTTAATCATAACAATATTTAAATATTTTAATGCCTTATTTTTATAGTTCTTTTTTCAAT
>JAGLQB010000035.1 GCA_023137045.1 Candidatus Pacearchaeota archaeon | reverse complement strand
AGAAAATTTAAATTTGCATGGTATTGATGCCAAGGCGATTCATGGAGGAATGGTTCAAAAAAAGAGAACAGCAGTTTTAAGATCATTTAATGGTAATGATGTAAAAGTTTTAGTATGCACAGATGTCGCAGCAAGAGGTTTAGACATCAATGGAGTAAGTCATATTTACAATTATGATCTTCCAAAAACAAGTAATGAATATATCCATAGAATTGGCAGAACAGCAAGAGCTGGGAAGCAAGGGAAAGCAATCAGTCTTTTGTGCAGTAGAGATTATGAAAACTTTGGAAATATTTTGCGTGATGAATGCTTAAAGATTACTCTAGATAATTTGCCGAAGTTTGAACTAAAACAAGTTAGAATGCAATATAATGATAGACCAAGATTTCAAAAATCAAACAATAGATTTAGAAGTGATAAACCAAGGAGTAGAATAAGAAATTATCGGGGAAGAAATTCTTCAAAACCAACAGAGAATAGTCCTAGACAAAGAAGTTTCAAACCAAAATCTTCAAGTAGATTTAATAATAACGAGAATAATCGCCACAGAAGATATTGATTATAATTCTCATAAACATTTATAAATACATATGAATTACGCTTCATATGAAATCAGAGTCATGTTCAAATAATACTTATCACATTTTTTTTAGAAATCTTGCTAATCCAATTAAAATAAAAATTATTTCTGCTTTAAGAGAAAAAGAAAGTTCAGTAAGTGAATTAGCTAAAAAATTAAAAATAGAACAAAGCAAATTATCTCATTCTTTAGCTTCATTAAAATGTTGCAATATTGTTAAGGTAAAACAAAAAGGAAAACAGAGAATTTATTTTTTGCACAAAAAAACAATTGTTCCAATGTTAAAATTAATTGATAAACATGCTAAAACATTTTGCAAAGGTATTTGTTCTTGCGAGGTAGCTGGAAAATGAAAGTAAATCGAGAATTTTCATTCATTCAAATTAAATATGAAATTAAATTTAAATGAGACACATATATTTAGACAATGCTGCTTCAACAAAAGTAGATGAAAATGTTTTGAAATCAATGCTTCCTTATTTTACAGAGAAATATGGAAATGCCTCATCACAACATTTTGCTGGACAAGAAGCAAAAAATGCTTTAGAAAAAAGTAGAAGAATAATTGCAAAATCAATTAAAGCACATACTCACGAAATTATTTTTACTTCTGGTGGAACAGAATCAAATAATTTAGTTTTGAAAGGATTATTTTTTAATAATCCTGAGCGAAATCACATAATCACAACAAAAATAGAGCATGATTGTGTGCTGAATACTTGTAGATGGCTTGAAACACAAGGAGCAAAAGTTACATACTTGAACGTGGATAAAGAAGGATTTGTTAATCCAAAAGATGTGGAAAAAGCTATAACAGATAAGACACTTATTGTTTCTATTATTCATGCGAACAATGAAATCGGAACAATTCAAAATTTAGAAGAAATTGGAAAAATCTGTAAGCAAAAAAATGTGCTCTTCCATACAGATGCCTGTCAAAGTTTTACAAAAGTTCCAATTAACATAAAAAAACAACACCTAGATTTAGTGACTTTAAACTCCCACAAAATCCATGGCCCAAAAGGTGTTGGAGCTTTATATATCAAAGATGGGATAAAAATAACCCCCTTAACTCATGGTGGTGGGCACGAAAGAAATCTAAGAAATGGTACAGAAAATATCCCTGGCGTTGTAGGTTTTGCTAAATCTGTAGAAGTTGCCAATTCAAAAGATGTAGAAAAAATAACAGAATTAAGAGACAAATTAATTAAGGGACTTTTGAAAATTCCAAATGTGCAACTAAATGGACCTGAAAAAAGAAGATTATGTAATAATGTAAATGTATCTTTTAATAATATTGAGGGTGAATCAATTGGAGGTTACTTGGAAAATTCAGGAATTTATGTCTCAACAGGCTCTGCTTGTATGTCACATTCATTAGAACCCAGCCATGTTCTAAAAGCAATCGGTCTTTCGCCAGTACAATCAAATAGTTCCTTAAGATTAAGTTTAAGCAAGTATACAACTGAAGAAGAAATAAATTATGTCCTACAAATCCTTCCTAAAATTGTAGAAAAATTAAGGAGAATTAGTCCGTTAAAATGAAAAAAATAACTCTTAAAACAAAATTGGGCAAAATCTTAGACATAAATGCAGACGCTGCTGAAATTTTGTTTGGGCATGGATTGTCATGTATTGGATGTCCTATGGCAATGGAAGAAACACTTGAAGAAGGTTGTCTGGCTCATGGGATGAATAAACAGGATATTGCTAAGCTAGTTAAAATTTTAAATGAAAAGGAAGAATGACACTCAAATATTCAAGAAAAGTCATGGAAAATTTTCTCCACCCAAAGAATATGGGAGAAATAAAGAATCCAGACGGAATTGGAAAAATTGGAAATCCTGTATGTGGAGATGTGATGTGGATTTATATTAAAGTTGGGAAGAAAAAAGAAAAAGAGTTTATTAAGAATATCAAATTCAAAACATTTGGTTGCACTGCAGCAATTGCAACCTCTTCTATGGTAACTCAACTTGCTAAAGGTAAAAATCTCGATGATGCAAAAAAAATTACACGGGAAAATGTTGCAAAATCCTTAAAGGGATTACCTCCAATAAAAATGCATTGTTCTAATCTTGCAAGTGATGCACTAAAAAAAGCGATTGAAGATTATAAGAGTAAACAAACTCAAAAAACTTAAAACCCCTCTTTGTATTTCTTAAATATGAATATTGAAAAGAAAATTCTCCAAACAATTAAAAAGTATAAGTTATGCAACAAAAAAGAAAAAATTTTAGTTGCTCTTTCTGGGGGGAAAGATTCTGCTGTAACAGCTTATTTGTTAAAAAAATTTGGATATAATTTGGAAGCAATTCATATTGATTTGAAAATAGGAAAATATAGCAATGATTGTTTAAAAGCAGTGAAGAAACTTTGCAAAGATTTGAAAATAAAACTTCATGTTTATGATATCAAAAAAGAAATGGGAAGTAGTATGTGCTATCTTCGTTCTACAATCCAATCAAAACCTGGGAGAAATAAACTAAAAAATTGTGCTATTTGTGGTGTAATAAAAAAGTGGATTTTAAATCGTGAAGCAAGAAAATTAAATGCCAGCAAAATTGCCACAGGCCATAATCTTGATGACGAAGCTCAAACTTTCTTGATGAATATTTTTAAAGGAAGTCCTAAATTAAGTTCAAATATCGGGGCTATTACCAGAAACATTTCAGATAAAAAATTTATTTCGAGGATTAAACCTTTGTTTTATGTTCCTGAAAACGAAATAAGAGACTATGCAAAAATACACAAACTTCCAGTCATTTATGAAAAATGTCCCTGTGCTCTTGATTCATACAGAATACAAATTAGAAAATTCTTAGAAAAAATGCCCAATAAAACTAAACAAAATATAATGAAAAATTTTGATGCAATCTACAAGAAAATTAAAAAAGTAAAAAATTCTAAAATAAAATATTGTGAAATCTGTGGAGAACCTTCAAGAAAACAAATTTGTAAAAAATGTGAGTTAATGAAAATTCACAAATAAGTTATTTCTTTTTTTTCTTTACAGATTTCTTTTTTGAACTTTTTTTTATTTTAAATTGACAGCGTTTCATTTTTGAAAATACAAAAATGTAAAGAATTGGCAAAATTCCCATTGTGTTAAACACAGCTAATATCACAAACCAAATTACTGAACCTTTTCGCGCTGATTTCCACAAAGATACAAGTTTCCATGATGCTGTCCAAACAACCATGATTAAAACTAACCAAGCAGAAATTCCAAATTGCCTTGCAATTAATTCTAAATATTCAACCATAATACACCTCCAAATTAATTAAAACAAAATAGTTTAAAAATTTAATGACGTGCCAAAAATTCTTGTCATCCTTTCTAAATAGTTCTAAATCTTTAAATAATATATAAGGATTTTCAAGACATTAAAAATTTTAAAAAAGAATTAAAGGGATTATAAAATGGAAAAATATTCTAAACCAAAAAATCTTGGTGAAAAGCTCAAATCATGGGAAGAACCTAAATTTTCAAAATGGGCGAAACAGATTCTTGAAAAAAGATATTTACTCAAAGACGATGAAGGCAATATTTCTGAAACTCCAAAAGAAATGCTATATAGAGTTGCACATGTAATTGCTTCTCCTGATAAAAAATATGGGGATTTCAATTCAGAAGAAACAGAAAAAATATTTTATGACATGATGGCTAAAAAAAGATTCTTTCCAAATTCTCCAACGTTAAGAGGGGCTGGTTTGAATATTAATTTATCTGCTTGCTACAAAATACCTATTGAAGATAGCCGTGAAGGAATTTTCAGAGATGGATTATACTGGGCAATAGATGTTCAGGCATATGGGGGAGGAACTGGATTTAATTTTTCAAAATTAAGACCTAAAGGTTCTTTGATTTCTACAACAAAGGGAAAATCTTCTGGACCTATTTCTTTTATGAAAATTTTTGATCAAGCCATAGGCCCTGTAATTGCACAGGGAGGGGTGAGAAATGGGGCAAACATGGGCATTCTTGAATATTGGCATCCAGATATTTTGGAATTTATAGACTGTAAAAAAAATAAAGAAGTTAAAGAAAATTTTAATATTTCAGTAGGATTAGATAAAAAATTCATGGAGATGGTAAAAAATAATGAAGAATATGAACTTCATCATCCAAAAGAAAATAAAAAAATAAAAATTAATGCGAGAACAGTTTTTAATAAAATTGTCGAAAACGCTTGGAATAGAGGAGACCCAGGAATTATATTTGTGGATAGACTTGAAGAAGGAAATCCTACTCCTGCAGTAGGAAAAATAGATGGCACAAATCCTTGTGGAGAACAGCCTTTACTTGATTTAGAAGCATGTAACCTTGGTTCCATAAATTTAGAGAAATTTGTAAAAAATAACGAAATAGATTTTGATTCTTTAAAAAACACAGTGCATCAAGCAGTGCATTATTTAGACAATGTAATTGAAGTTAATAATTATCCTTTAACTAAACCTAAAGGCGAGCAAAAAGAATTGAGAACCCTTTTAGAAAAAAAATTAGATGAAGAAGAAAAAATCAACGAAATTCTTGCTGAATTTTCTCAATCTCCTATTGAAAAAA
>JAGLQB010000034.1 GCA_023137045.1 Candidatus Pacearchaeota archaeon | reverse complement strand
CCAGAAGCTATTGATATGTTCATGTCTCTTGGGGACAAAACAGTAAAAAGGGCGAAAATGGCATTGCTGGATATTGTTGTTCAAGATATTTTTTGGGGAGTTATAACGCCAAGTCAGGCTTTGCTAATGCTTTATGGTTTACCCCCTCCAAATGTTTATGAAACAGTTAGAGAAATGAAAAGAATATTTGTGGATAAAGAAAAAATGTTAGAAAAAAAATATCTTGATATTCTTGAGGAAATTGCAATTAAATATTACAAAGGTTATGAACATGAGAAAATTAAAGAAGTTTCTGGAAAAGATGTTGATAGATTATTAGAGGGTATGGAACTTTATTTAAAACGTTTAAAAGAATTGCGGGAACAGATTGAAAAAAGGTCTGGAGAAAAAACTATTGAGCAGATTTATCTGGATACATTTAAACTTTTGAAAACTATGTTTGGAAATAAATCTCAGGACAAACTTATTGAAGAATTTGAAGCACAGATGATTAAAAAGGGCAAACTCTCACAACAATCTTTAAGAATTTTAAAAGATATTATAGTCGCAAGAACAGCATTTAAGAAAGGCAAATTAAATCTTCAAAGAGTTGATGATGCAAGAAAAAATGCAGCGATTTTGATTAATGATTTGATTGAATATAACCAAAGATTGGATTTGGTTAATAATAAGGGCAAGAGCGAGGAAAAATAATTTTAACTAAAATCTGATGCTTATTTTACATCTCAGTCATTAGTAATCTTTTTAAACTAATTTTAGTGATAATTATCATGATAAATGGAAAAGTTATTCAATTCAGAAGGGGAAGAAAGACTATTCATGAAAGACATTTTTTGATAGAGATAGACAAAGTTTCAACAAGGGAAGATGCAAAGAAATTTGTGGGTAAAGATATTGAATGGAAATCACCTGCTGGAAAAATAATCAAAGGCAAGATTTCATCTGCTCACGGAAATAAAGGAGTTTTGAGAGCTATTTTTGAAAAAGGACTTCCTGGTCAAGCTATTACAACAAAGGTGGAGATAAAATGAGTTTAGATTTTTTACTTGTGTCTATAGATTTTATTAATCTTCCATTATTTGAAGAGAAAACTTTATTTAAACCAAATGGGGTTGTAGAAAACATTTCTATAGATAAAAATAAAGATACTTTCAAAACATATTCTGATTTAATAAATAATAATCTTAGTTTTGGTTTTCAACCAAATGGAGTAGAGCATGATGATTACAAAGATTTGGGAATATTTGAGTTTGGTCCTTTATACCCTATAAACTTTAATAAATAAAAAAAATGACAAAAGAAAAATTATCCCCTATTGAAAGAAAATATGCAAAAACCTTAGATTTTCTTAAAAAACAAAAAAAAGGCTCAAATGTAGATAATATTATAATTAATTTTCTCACAAAACAGATTAAAGAGATTAAGGAAGGAAAAAGAAATGAATTAGATATCGGGGATACTTTTCAAATAGGATTATTTGCAAAAGATTATGGTCTTAAATTATCTGAAAAAATGTTTGATTTATTGATTGAATTATCAGATTATAAAGTTGAAATAAACGGAAAAGTTTTGGTTGGAGAGTTAGGAATAGAATCAATTGAAGATGTTGAAAAAGAATTAAATAAAATAAAGGAGAAATTAAGTAATTAAAATGGCAGGATTAAGAAAAGCTTCAGCATACTCAAAGAAAACAGTAGTTCCGTACACAAGGGTAAGCAAAAAAAGACAGAAATCATTTGTTAAAACAGTTCCTCAACAAAAAATTGTTAAGTTTTCTATGGGAAAAAATAGCCTTTATGCTAATGGTAAACTTCCACATACATTAACTTTGGTTTCTGCAGAGGCTGTGCAGATAAGACATAATGCTTTAGAAGCAACTCGGCAGTTTGTAAATAAAAAATTAGATAAAGAACTTTCAGGCCAGTATCTCTTCAAAATTATTCCTTTTCCACATCATATTCAAAGAGAAAATAAAATGCTTACTGGGGCTGGAGCAGATAGAATGCAGACAGGGATGCAACTTTCATATGGTAAAGCTGTCGGAAAGGCAGCAATTCTTAAACCAAATGGAAAAATATTTTTTATAGCTGTGCCAAATATACAAGCAGTTGCTTTTACCAGAAAAGTTCTAAAACAAATCAAATCCAAATTTCCGTGCAAAACTAAAATTTTGTACAATAAGGAAGAATAAATTACTCTAAAATTATATACCAGATTCTAAATCTCCAATAAAAATGACATCATATTTAAACAAAAATTCAAATCCTCCAGATTTGGGAATATTATATGGGTCGAGAAAAGAAGGAAAAGATATTGATTTATTTTTTGTGTTTAAAGGAATTCCTGTCCAAAAAAATATTGTCTATAATCAATTTGATTTAAGCCAAATAAAATTTAATGATTTTCAATTTAGATTGGAAAATTTTGATATTGAATACACTGAACCAATATTGACTGGCGAATATTTATTTGGGGATATTGAAATATTAAAAAAAGCAAAAGAATTTTTAAAAACAAGCAAACCAAATAAAGAAAATTTAAATTATCTTAGTAAAAGAGCTTTAGAAACTTATCTTCAGGCAGAGGTATTTTATGCTCAAGGTAAAAATGAATTATTCAATGAAAAAGTAAATGAGGAAAATTTTAAAGATTTAACTTCAAAACTATTGACTGTGGAAGATTTTGATTTTTATTGCCCAAGAATATTGAAATCTTTATCTCTTTTAACTTATTCTTTAAGTTATCTGGCTTCTAAAAAAAGATATTCTAATGGCGAAAAACAAGTGACTTTCAAAGGAATTCTAAACAAACCAATTACTAAATATGATAAAGCACTAGTTAATTTAATCAGATATTTTAAATCTAAAAATGAAATATCGAAAATGAATATGTCTAAAATTAATCAATATTTTGCAAATACTAAAAATTTATTAATCGGGCAGGCAACAAATTAATATGGATTTCTTTCCTATTCAGCCGAGTATGTTTACCCCAAAACCAGAAAGTCAGAAATATGATTTCAGTAATTTAAATTCTTCAATGTTTCTTTCCCCTCAAAATTTTAATGGTTCTCCAAGTTTAGATTCTAAAATTAGTCCAAAATATGATTTGAATAAAATTGATTTTTCTAGTTTGATTCCTCAGAGTTTCAGAGGTTCGCCTAGTTTAGAATCAAATATTTTGAATAAACCAATTAAAGATTATTCCTATAAATCTATATTGCCTAAAATGGATTATTCCATACTGACTCCTTTAGGTTTTAGGGGTTCTCCTAGTTTGGAATCAACTATCGCTCCAGAATATAATCCAGTAAAAATAGATTATTTGAATGAAGATAAACATAAAGGTTGGGGAGGACAAAGTTGGAGTAAAAGTTTTGAACCAGATGGATTATACATGAAAAATTTAAGTAAAAATACTCAATTACATGTTCATACAAATGAAAATGGTTTGATGACTTGGGCAAAAATAAAAGAGATGGGGACTGAAAAAACACTCAAACGATTAACTAATTTTGAAGCATGTATTGAAGATTTAAAACCAGGGAAATCTTTTTGGGCTAAAAATAAAGATAGAGGTATATTCAAATGGTAATAAATAAAAATTCCATGGGTCATGATTTGAATAAGAAAATGAGAAAAAAATTAATTTATTTGTACGAAGAATATATTAAAAATCCTAAAGATAAATTTATACAAGAAGGATCTTGGGATCTTGTTTCAGGGGATGATTTTTTCTTTACAGAAGCAGTTTCCATTGCGGGAAATGTTTCATTACATATTTATGAAGGAACTCTTAAAGTGGAAGAAGCTAAAAAAATTCTTGAGGAGTTAAAAAAAGAGGAAGAAGAAGATAAAAATTAAAAATGGCAAGTATGTTTCCATCAAGATAATTTATTTAAACCATCTCTCTTTCTATTTTTATGAGATATGTCTTACAACATTGGCATTTTTATCAACCAAGAAAAAACGATTATTGGACAAAAACTATTAATAAAAATTGTTACAAACCAAATTCTTTGACTGGCATCTTAAATAATATTAGTTTTAATGTTGGTCCAACCCTTATGGATTGGCTTAAAAAAAATGACACAAAAACTCTTGAAAGAATTATTGGATTTGAAAACAATGCAATCGCTCAAGCATATAATCATAGAATAATGCCTCTTATTAAGCATGATGAAGATTTGAAAACACAGATAATTTGGGGAAAAAAACATTTCAAAAAATTTTTCAAAAAAGAACCAAAAGGAATGTGGCTTCCAGAAACAGCGACAAATAAAAGAGTGTGCAAGGCACTAGTAGAGCAAGGAATAAAATACACTATTGGAGCACCATGGCAAAAAGCAGGAGAACAAAATCCAACAAAACCGTATAAAATTTCTTTAGGTAATAATCAGGAAATAACATATTTTTTCTATAATGAAGTAAGTGGACTTTTTGCATTTGATGCCTACCTTGATAAAACCTGCAGATTTTTAGACGACGCTGATAAATCTGTAAAATTTTTAGACAAGAAAATTCAAAATGATGAAATTTTGTTGATGGCTTATGATGGCGAAACTTTTGGGACGCATCATAAATTTGCAGATAAATGGGCAGAATATTTTCCCGAGGCAGTTAAAAAAATAGATAATTTAAATCTAATTACTTTAAACCAGTACATAAATAATTTCCAAGTAACAGAATATTCAGACATAAAAGAAAATACTTCTTGGAGTTGTCAGCATAATTTGGAAAGATGGAATAAAGGATGTGAATGTGCTGGGGGGAATAAAGCATATCAGGAACCTTTATTAGTAGCGTTGGAAGAACAAGAAACAAAAGTGCATGAAATATTTGAACATAAGACAAACAAATATTTTTTAGATATTTGGGAAGCAAGAAATGATTATATTGATTTAAAATTAGGAAGTGTGAATGAAAAACAATTTTTTAAAGAGCATCTGAAAAGTTCTGTGTCACAAAAAAAGAAAGATGAACTCAAAAAACTTTTGGAAGCCGAGTATCTCACACAATTAAGTTTTACTAGTTGCGGTTGGTTTTTTCCAGACATGAATATTCAATCTCTGCGAAATATGAAAGACGCATATACTGCTTCTGCAATTGATTCTGGCATGAGACAAAACCTTCTCACTAATTTGGACAAAGCAGAAGATTGGAAAGGAAATTTACATATAACTGGTCGCGAACTCCTCAAAGATAAAGAAAAATCTGCTAAATGGTTTAAATTACTTTACGGAAATTCCCTTTAATTTACTTCTTAGTAGTAACAAAGGAAAGTTTTATAAAGAT
>JAGLQB010000033.1 GCA_023137045.1 Candidatus Pacearchaeota archaeon | reverse complement strand
AATAATTCTGGAAGATGTTTTTTAAAATAAGTTAAATGTTGTTCAGCTAAAGGTTTGGTTGGAGCGAGAAAGAGAACTTTTTTTCCAGGAAATTGTTTCATTCTTTCTATGGAAAGCATAAGAGCAATTAGGGTTTTACCTAAACCTGTGGGCAAGACAATTAAGCAGTTCTTTTTTATACAAGTCTCAAGAATTTTCTGTTGGTATGTTCTGGGATTAATATTTTTAAGAAATTTGTCTGCCATAATAAAAAAAAATTTATGTGGTATAAATAGTTTTATATCTTTATATAACAAAGAAAGTAGCTAACAACCCAATCAAAACAATTGAAGCTAAAAAGCTCCATAATATTAAGCTGCTAAAAAATATTTTGTTCCCATCTAAGTTGGATAGCGGAATCATATTAAAAAAGGCAAAATAAATATTTAATCTTACAAACTCTGGAAAATTGAGGAAATATCCTATTACTGCAAGAACTAAGTTGGCCACAATTCCTACAGCTGCGATAAGTCCTAAATGATATTCTGTCATTTCTGAAAAGCTGTAGAGGCCGTGTCTTTTTGCTTTTCTCCAAATTTTTGGTTTTACATCAAAGACTAAAGAAGCCATCCAAACACAACTTTGAAATGGAAAAAGAAAAATTTTTGAGACGATTGGTAAAAATGCTCCTATTGGAAAAGGTTTTTTAAGATGTTGATGAGTTTTAAATCCAAATCTTTTAATTTCCCATAATTTTATTTCTATTTCTGAATCAAGATGAAAACTCATAAGCTTTTTCGCAAATATATTTATCCCTATGACAATGAATACTGCAAGAAAAGTATAAAGAAAACCAATTAAATTTCCAATAAGACTAACAGAAAATGCAATAATAACTGTTATTAATAAGATATTTATAATTTCTTTTTTATTAATCATTGAAATCCTTATGTTTAAATTTTTATAAAGTTTGTTGTGTTCTATAAAAAGACTTCAAAAAGGAAAATTTTTCACTATACAAATATCTCCTAAAACATATTTTATTCTGGCGAAATATTTATAAAGAAGTTTGGTATCTTTCTGTTATGAGGATTAAAAAAATAAGTGAAGTTGTTGGAGCGAAAGTTTATACTGATTCTGGAGATTATTTTGGAGAAATAGAAGAGGCTAATTTAGCAGAGAATAAAATTGATGGTTGGAGAATAAAAGTTGGAGGAGGTATTATTTCTTTAATTGGAGGCGCTAGAGGAGTTATAATCCCGCACCAATTTGTTAAAGCCATTAGCGACATTTTTATCATAAACAAATCTACTTTACCAAGTTCAAATCCAGATATTGAAGAAATCCCTGAGGATTTAATCTAAAAAAAAGATGGTCGAAGAAACTATTCTACAACATTGGATTCTTACTAGGTTTGCCTTCCCATTTTTGTTAATGTTTTTTATTGTTTTCGCGATTCTTGAAAAAACAAAACTTCTTGGTGAAGGTAAAAAACAGCTTAATGCTCTTCTTTCATTTGTTGTTGCCTTGGTTTTTGTAAGTGCAATTTATCCTACTGTGGTTGTAAATAATATGATTTTATTCTTAACAGTAGGCTTGGTAGTATTATTTGTTGCTTTATTACTTTGGGGATTTATATTTGGGGATAAAGAAGGATTTAAAATTCAAGGTTGGATTAAAGGCGTTCTTGGAGGATTGGTTGGTGTTGCAATGATTATCGCAGTTCTTTGGGCAACAGGTGTTCAGGGAAAAGTAATAGAGTTTTTATTTAGGCAAGAATGGAGCAACACTTTTTGGATAAATGCTGTTTTCATCGCAGTTATTGCAATTGCTTTGGCATTGGTTTTAAAGAAACCTAAAAAATAATTAATTCTAAATGGTTAAATCCAAATATTTTTTATAGGTGTATTTTGACGAAATATTTATAAAATCAATCTTCTTGGATTAAGCATGGGTGGTTTAATTTTTTTAGCGAATTTTATGGAAGGAGGAGCAATTGGCCAATTACTTAGTTCTTGGGAGCAAGCAGGATTTTTTAGTTATCTCTTGCCTTTTCTTTTAATTTTTGCTTTAATTTTTGGAATATTAAATCAGATAAAATTATTCAAAGATAATAAAGCGATTAATGCGATTATTGCTCTGGCTGTTGGATTTATGGCTTTACAATTTCCAATGGTATCTGAATTTTTTTCTGAAATTTTTCCAAGACTTGGAATTGGATTGGCAATTATTTTAGTCATTCTAATTTTAGCTGGTATGTTTATAGATCCAAAAAATAGTGGAATTATGTATGTAATGCTGGGTATTGGGGTAGTTATCACAATAGTCGTTTTAGTGCAAACAGCAGGAGCTGTGGGATGGTCTTCGGGATCTTGGTGGGGTGAAAATTGGCCAATGATTGCGGGAGTTGTTTTTATTTTAGCAGTTATTGCCATAATTGTGGGTTCTAGTTCCAAAAAAACTCTTCCTCCACATAGACCTTTTTGGCCTTTTGAACCGCCTAAAAACTGAAATTATTTTTTAGAAATCTTTTTCGGATGTGTTTGATGAACAATATGATTTTTTCTTACTGCCTGATTTACTACTTTTCCAAAAGAATCCTGCATCATTGACATTTCTTTTTTTATGCTGTTTAAATTTTGTCCATAAGAACCGACTTTTTCAATGATAGAGATTTGTAATTTGTCAATTATGGTTTCTATTCTTTTAAGTCTCTCGACAGAATTTTCTATTTTGACTTGTGCAAGTGTTTTAAATTCATTTAGGTCTGCAAGTTGTTTTGTTATTTTTTTCATTTTTTCAGAAAATACTTGTTCAGCTATTTCAATCATAGTATCTGTGTTAGTTCCTTCTTGCGAATAATCTTCATATCCTTCTTCAGGATAATATTCTTGCTGAGCATATTCTGATTGTGGAGCGTACATTTCTTGCTCAGAAATTTCTTGAGTTTTTGGAGCATAACCTTCTTGGGTTGGTTGTGGAGAAGGAGGAGTTTGCTCCATAATAGAAGATTCCATCTCTTCTGTTTTTTGGGGGCCTCCAACAGCACTTTTTATTTGTGACTGACTAAGAGCTTCATTTATTTCTTTTGGAGAAATGCCTCCTTGCTGTAAAGTGCCAACAATTTCTTCATCGCCTACTCCTTGCTTTTTCATTTGCGTTATTTTTTCTAATATCCCCATTTTATATAACTTATTTTTAACTTGATTTTTTTATAAATTCTAATGGCTGAAACATTTTTGCTTGTTTTGATAAAATTTCTAAATCTTCTTTTCTGGCAAATTTTGAAAATTCACTTGATGCTGTTTCCAAAAAAGACATCATTCTTTCCATACTTTGTTTGATTATCCCCATATCTTTTTTTATTTCTAAAATTTGCTGGTCATTTTTTTCTTTCATCTCTACCAGATTTTGTCCTATTAAAAGAAGCCTATCTTTTAAGATTCTTTGTTTCTCTTCTAAATCTCTAATTTGTATGTTAGACTGTCCAAGAACTTGTGCTCCATAATTCCCCTCTTCCATTATAAAAGATTTAAGTGAAGAGGGTTTAAATTTGTTGTGCTTGTTTCTAAATATTTTAATTTTTAATTTGTTTTAGGGATTTATTATAATAAAATCTTTAAACTCCTATCTCTTTTTATGAAAATGCAATTTGATAAGGAAGCACCCTTATATTCTTATGAGGTTCAAAGAGAGGGAGGAGAGGACATTATTTATATTAATTATTCTGGAGCTTCGTATGTTCCTAGTTTGTCTGATTCTCCAGAAGTCATGGAGAGAACAGTGGATGTTTTAATAGAAAATCCCAATATTTCTAGAATTGTTTTTGTTCAGCAAAAAAGTTATAATTATGATTTTAAGGAAACATCTTTTCTTTTGGAAATTGCTCAACTTTATGTTTATTTTGTTAAACAAGAAAAAATTTTATCCCATGCGAAACTTGTCACGAACAATGAGCAATTTTTTTCAAAGAGGTATAATGATATTTTTGCTTTTTTATTTTTATTAAAGCGAGACCCTATTGCAGCTTATCAAGAATTAAAGAAAATTATTATTGAAGCTAAGATACTATTAGACAAGATAGATTTGCAATACAGAACAGACCAATCAAATTATATACTTTTTTTGGAAAAGCTTTTCGCACTATTTGAGAAAACTAAATTAATCCAGTCTATAATCCCCTATTTGGATGGTTATCAAAAAGGAGATAGAGAGATTTATCACAGGATTTTTAGACCAGATGTAATTCCCAATTTTACATTTACAAGGTTGATTTTGGATTTACCTTCTGATGCCGAGATTATAGATCAGTATAAAATTTCTCAAGATACTTATGACGAATCTCTTGTGACTATTTTGAAAAAAAAGAATGAATCAAAATTTATATATCATTTAGTTCCTCCAGAAAATTCTTTAAGCGAAGATTATAATTTACTTTTGAATTTGGCAAGGAGCGTTCTGATTGAGCATCAACCTAAAGCTGAAGAATTTACAGATACTGAAAGAACGAGACAGGTTTTTTTTAATATTTCCAGAGATTTATTACGAGATTTGGCACAAACTAAAGGAATAAAATTAAGTTACTCTGATTTGAACAGTTTGGCGACAATACTTGTGAGGCATACAATTGGTTTTGGTCTTATTGAGGTTTTGCTTCAAGATAACAAAATTCAGGATATTGTTTTAAATGCGCCGATTCCTTTAACAAATATTTTTTTAAGGCACCAAGATTATGATGCATGTGTAACAAATATTAGCCCTAGTCAAGAAGATGTTAATTCGTGGGCGGCTAAATTTAGAATGATTTCTGGAAGACCTTTGGATCAAGCAAACCCCATTTTAGATACTCAATTGGAAATCGGAAAATTGAGAGCAAGAATTGCAATAATCCAGAAACCTTTATCTCCTGATGGTTTGGCTTATGCTATTAGAAGACACAGAGAACAGCCTTGGACTTTACCACTTTTCATAAAAAATAAAATGATTAATCCTTTTGCTGCAGGATTATTGAGTTTTTTAATTGATGGTGCAAGAACTCTTTTAGTTGCAGGGACAAGAAGTTCAGGTAAGACTTCATTGCTTGGAAGCTTGATGCTGGAAATTATTCCGAAACATAGAATTATTGTTATAGAGGATTCTTTGGAGCTTCCTGTTGAATCTTTAAGGAAATTTAAATATGACATCCTGAGAATGAAAGTTCGTTCTGCTTTGCTGAAAACTACTGCAGAAGTATCTGCTGAGGACGGAATAAGAACAAGTTTGAGACTTGGCGATAGTTGTTTAATTATGGGAGAAGTAAGAAGTGTTGAGGCCAAGGCTTTATATGAAGCAATGAGAATTGGAGCATTGGCAAATGTTGTAGCAGGAACAATACATGGTGCATCGCCTTACGGGGTTTTTGACAGAGTTGTAAATGACCTTGGAGTTCCAGTTACTAGTTTTAAAGCAACAGACATAGTTTTAGTTTGCAACCCAATAAAATCTCCTGATGGTTTGCATTCTTGGCGAAGGGTTTTACAACTCACAGAAGTAAGAAAGCATTGGAAAGAAGACCCACTTAGGGAAAAAGGATTTGTTGATTTGTTGAAGTATAATGTGGAAAAAGATGAGTTAGAACCAAGTGATGATTTAGTTAATGGTGATACAGAAATTATTAAGGACATTGCAGCGAATATAAAGGGTTGGGCTGGAAATTGGGACGCTGTTTATGATAATATTTTGTTAAGAGCAAAGATAAAAAAGGAACTTGTTGAAACTGCTGAAAAAATTGGCGATAACGATATTTTAGAAGGGCAATTTAATTCGCAGGCAAATCACGCGTTCCACGAAATTTCTGATAACATAAGGCAAGAGATTGGATTGCCGTTATCGCATAGAGTTTTCCCTGAATGGCAAAAATGGTTAAATGAAGAAGTAAGGAAGAGAAGAATTTGAGAAGATTTTTTAAATAGATGTTTGTTTAATAGAATATGATTAGTAAAAGAAGAGTAAAACAATATGAAGGAGAAGTAGATAAATATCTAAAGAGAGCTCATGAGTATGAAGAAAGTATTTATAGACAAGCAGGAAAAATTTCTGTAGAAAAAATAGATTCTTTAATAGATAGGGCTATTCTCAAGTATGAACAAGTTATAGATATTTATAAGTCAATAGGGGATTTCAAAAAGGCAAAGAAAATAGAAGGAGATATTTCAAGATTAAGAAAACCTTCTTCCTCACAGAAACCTCTAAAAAAAAGAGGACTTGAAAAGTATCTTAATTTTGCAAATTTGACAATAGCAAGTTTGTTGGCTTCTTTATTTTTTATATCGTCTAATTTTACTGGGTATGTTATTGGGGGACAGCCTCAAGATAGTCCAAAGTTTGTTGCTTTAGGATTATTTGGTTTGAGTGTGGTTTTTTCTTTTTTTTATTTTAAGAGTAAGAAATGAAAATTAAAAATTGGTGGAAAAAATTAGGAAAATATTCAATTTATTTTGTAATATTTTCATTTCTTGGAGCATTGCTTGAATATTTATTTGGTTTAATAATGGGAAATCCAGTATTTTATTTTAGGTCATTATATTTAATAACTGGATTAAAAATACCATTTATTCCTTTTTATGGGGGAGTTTTTTTAATTTTAATTTTGTTTCAAAATTTTTTAAGTAAGAAAAAAATTCCTTTTTATTCTTGGGGATTATTAAATACAATTTTAATTATATCATGGGAATTGTTATGGGGGCTGATTGGATTATATATCTTTAAGAGGTTAATATGGGACTATTCAACTCACATTCTCAATTTTATGGGCATCATAAGTTTACCAATGTTTTTATTATGGGTCGCTGGAGGATATGTTTTTAGTCTTATTTATGTATGTGTAAATAAGGTTTTGAGAAAGAGATGAAAAAATATTTGAGAAGTTTTTTAAGTAAGGATTTCTTAAAGTGTAGATGAGGAAGAAAGTATTATTTGGTTTCTTAGTAGTTTTGGTAATTATTAGTATGTTTGGATTTGTTAGTGCCGAGATGTTAATTAGTGAAAGTGGAATAGAGTATGAACAAAGAATTCTCGATGAAT
>JAGLQB010000032.1 GCA_023137045.1 Candidatus Pacearchaeota archaeon | reverse complement strand
GTTATGTGCCTTATCATTTTGTTTACAATGTAAAGTATCCTGTTTTAGTTCAGGTTTATGAGGGGGATGAAATTTTTCAGTTTCCCCTAGCAGTTGTTGTCCAAGGCAATAAACCAAGAGAGGCATTGGAATCAAATGCCGTGACAATAGGATTACCCGAATTATGCAAATACAAAAATGTTTTAGTCGGAGTAAATGTATATGACACGAATCTGAATTCTGTAGAGGCAGATATTTCTTATGAGTGTTTTGGGACTACCTGTCAAATAGGAAAAACATCTTCTGGAGGGTCTTTGAGCGAAGAATTTCCCCAATGTGTTAATGGGTATATTATAGCGAGGGCAGAAGGATTTGAAGATGCTAAATATTTGTATTCTACAACTGAATCTGGGAATGTTGATATTATTTTAAATAGACTTTATGAAAAAGATATTGACTTGAAGTTAGATGGAGAGTATTATAATAAAGAAGCAATAATTAATTTTATTTCAGAAACATCTTCCAAGACAATTGTTTATCCTGAGAAAAAAATAGTGAGTTTAAGTGAGGGTCAATATGAGATTCAGGTTTATATTTATAAAAATTCTTCCTTAAAATTAGATGCAACGAGTCAAGAACAATGTATGGAAGTTCCTCAATCTGGTTTAGGCGGTTTATTTGGATTAACAAAACAAAAATGTTTTGAGATTAACATCCCAGCACAGATTATTTCTAATGCACTTGCAGGTGGAGGAAAAGAAAATTATTACATCCTAGAATCTGAACTACAAAGAGGAGATACTATTGAAATAAATTCAAGGAGTTTACCTTTGCCAAAGTCAATTGCAGACTTACAGGACAATTACATGTTATTCGAGGAAAAGGATTTAGACATATATTTTAAATGAAATTTAAAAAAGGAATTTGGGTTGGAATCTTTTTTATAGTCGGACTTTTGTTAATGGCTTTTTTTGTTTCAGCTGATTATATGCGTTCAAATGTGAAATACACTCAATTTGAATCAGGAGAAAGTTTTCAGGAATTTGATAAATCAATGTGTGAAGCAGGACAAGATTTTATTATTCAAATAGCCCCATTTGGTTGCACCCCCGCTGTTGTTAGAAGTGATTTGCTTGCAGAACAAAATGTTCCGGTTTTTTGCCAGTTAGGAGCCACAAAAATTAATCCCTTGATAGAAGTTGAAGCAATTGATAGTATTTCTTTTACTGGAGAATATCCTTCTGAAGTTTCTGGAATTGGATTTCATCCAGCAAGAGCTGCTTTAGGAGTAAAAGGAGAACTCAACTCTCCTGTTTTGAATAATATTGGTTATGTTGTTATAGTTTTGAAGAAGCAGGATAATGTATCTTCTATGCCTGACTTTGTTCAGGGAAATTTAACAGCAAAAATAAGATATGATATAAAAAATGCTTTTGGAATTGGAAGGGCAAATTTTCATCTCCCGGAACTTAGTGATGCAAAATGGGAAGAGAAATATCTTCAGTATGGATTTTGGAATGGGAAAGGATATTTGAGAGCAGAAGGGATTAGCGAAGACAAGGCTCTGATTTCAGTTTATGATACTAGCCAGAAAAAAATTTCAAGTGTTAATTTACAAAAAGGAGAAACTTCTAACCAAATTTATCTTCCAGGATTTGATTGTTTGGCAGGTTTGCAATTAAAATTAGACAAGGTAGAAAATCCGACGACAAGAGCAAAATTAAGAGTAAATGCAGATATTGTAGAAGTTGCTAAAGGAGAGAAATTTTTAGAAAATAAATGTAGAATTAGAAATTTAGAAAAGCAAGGACTTATCCAGAAAGTTTCTATTGATTGTCTTGAAGACAGTGGTAGGCAAAATTTTGATTTGATTATCAGCCCGAAATTAATTTTAAACATTGATGGAGAAGAAAGAGAAGTTAGTGTTGGGGATTTTTTGTATACAACTAAGGATTCTGTTAAAGCTGTATATTTGGGTTATATTGGAACAAAAGATGGTTCTACTAACTTGGAAAGTTTATATGCATATCTCGTAGAAGTACCTAATTTACATAAAGATAGATTGGATACAGATGAAGTTTTATCTATTTCAACATATGATGCGTTAATGAAATCTGATGCAGGAATAGGTGTTGGCGTCTTAGATGCTATTTCTACAGGGTTGAGAAAGTTTTCAGCTGTATCAATAAGAATTGGAAAAGCAATTGTAAAAGGTGAGAATATTAAATTTGTTGATTATTTGGAAGAACAGGAAATTTTTGAGAAGACTGTCAAAATTGTCGGATTTGCAGAAGCACAAAATGAAGAAATTGATGCAGAATCTAAAGAATATTATGATAATGCGATGGAAGATTATGAAACAATTATTAATAGTTTTGCAGGAGAAAAACATCTGGAAGATGAATCAGTAACTTTTGACGAATTAGCTTTATTAGGAAAAGTAAAACTTGCGAAAGATACAGGACAAATGAGAACAATGATTGAGCTGTGCAATGAATTTAAGGAAAAGTATCCTAACTCTCGGTATAAAAGTGAATTAAAAGATTGTGATGAGGGGTATAAATTATCAAATTCTGAAAGCACAATAAATTTTGTTATGATTAATGGAAAAGTAAGCAAGATTTCTTTTGATGAAATTTATGAGCCAAGTTTAGAAGATTATAGTGTGCAGATATTTATCAGCAACGCAGGAGATTATTCTGGTTCAAAAATTTTGCAGAAAAATGAAAAAGTGTTTGTTTCAGAAAATGAATTTTTTTCATTAAAAGAACTTGAAGAAGATTATGCAGTGTTAAATATTGGTGGAATAAATGAGGAGGTAGTTAAAGAATTAACTTCCAAAAATTTGAAAATTAATCTTAATGATTTTAAGATTGTTGGCAAAAATAATTATCAGATTAGGGTGGATAAAATTAATTTGAAAAAATCCGCGAGAGTTTCTGTTATTCCGAATATTGATAATGCTGGAACTGAAGCAAATTTTGGATTTAAAATTGGAATTGAAAAAAGTGCCATAAAACTTTCTCCTGAAAAAACTAAAGATAGAATTGAGGACTTAAATAAAACAATTGTAAAATGGCAAGAAACATCTGATGAACTTGGTAAGGTTGTGAAAGGATTGAAGACAGCTTGTTTGGGTGCAGGTGTTGTGATGACTGCTAAGAATTTTCTTGCAAATGTTGGAGGAAAGGGCATAGCAAGACAAAATGTTATGAGAGCAGATGGAGGATGGTATAATCGTTGTGCAGATTTGGTTTATGGCGGGACATATTCCTCTCAAGAACAGTGTATGGTCGGGGAAGCGGATAATATTGAGGGAGATGTTGATGATTACTACAAAGAAATGCAGGAACAGAATAAAGAGATTAAATCTTTGCAAGAAGGAATTACTGAAAAGAAATTTTTGTCTGAAAGTGTTGTTAATACAGATGAATTTATGAAAAGATATTCCCCTTCTGTTCAGAAATATTTAGAAGACAATCTTGGGGAAAATCTTGAAGACCCAAGCAATAATGATGAATCACTTGAAATGGGCGTAGTGATAAGTGCTTTATCTTATGATAGTTGGAAAACCCATAAAAATTATGATAAGGAACAATTGAGAGAAATTGAACTTTATGCAAAACTTAAAGATAACCCAGATATAAGTCCTGAGCTTCGGGAAATTTCTGAAAAGAGACTTTATTCTTTGTTGTCAGATGTTAAAGAGGTTTCAAATAATTATATTGAAAGAGAAAATTTTGCAAACAAATATGGAATAGGAGAAGTTCATTATGGTTCTTTAGAAAAATTAGATGAAATAAGATTTACTAATGATATAACTTTTGATTCTGTGAAAGCGCATTTTCCAGGAAGCGGAATTGATGGTAGTGATTTTGTTCAGTTCTATAAAGACAAGCAGACAAATACAGAATACTTAATTGTTTTAGATAATGATTATGTCGTGAGCCAAACTTATGTGATTGAAGGTTCTGCATTAATTCCAAAAGATGAAGAAAAAATTAACCCATTAAAATTGGCTTTTAAAAAATATGACACATATTCTTATCAAAATGAATTTAAATCTTCTTCTGGTGACAATGTACCTGTTGCGAAATACTATGAAACAGAGCCATATAAGGGGCTCCCAGCGATAGTTCCATTTGATTTAAGGCATGGATGGTATGCAGCAACAAAACAAGTTCTTCCTGTTCTTGGGAATATTCAAGCATTTGATAAATCTGGAAGAGTGACTAGTTTTTGGTTATGCAATGTTGGAGAAAATGGAAGAGAAGAAAATATAGGGGGGGACGACATTTGTGCAATGATTAATTTGGGAACTGGCCAACCCTATAACCAATTTGCAGGACTTAGTGAGAATGAAGCAACGAAAAGAATTACTGCTGGGGTAAAGGCAATTGAACAAGCTTCAAGGCAATATAAGTCAGGAATTAGCAGAATTAATATTAATGTTGGTTATGGGAATCTTAATCTGAAAGTTGGAAGTCCAGCAGTAGATGTGCCGGATATACAATGTCAAGATTTTATGTCTCCTAAAGATTGTCAATTATTATTTAATGTATGTGATCCAGTAATTTGCCCTCCAAGTAGATGTGACCTTGGTGGAGCATATCCTGTGCGAGATGTTATCCAGTCTGGAATAATTGGAAGTATTGCTTTGTGTTTGCCAAATATTAAAGAGGGAATTTATATTCCCGTATGTTTGTCTGGAATTCAGGCAGGAATAGATGGATATCTTTCTGTATTAACATCTCACAGAGATTGTTTACAACATAGTTTAGAAACTGGAGAAATGGTTGGAATTTGTGACGAAATTTATAGTATTCATTTGTGTGAATTTTTCTGGAGACAGGCACTTCCATTAGCAAATATGATTCTTCCAAAAATGATGGAATCATTTTTAGGGCAAAATCTTCATGGAGGTGGAGAATATTTGGGAGTTGCAAATGCGTGGGAGAATGCAGAAAAGTCTATTGATTATTTTACACAATCTTATGCTGTTAATTCTTATAAAGCGTTTAAGGCAAGAAGCACAGAAGAAGTTGGAGGAGAGATTTGTAAAGCCTATGTTTCTGGAGTTTATCCTGAGGGAGGCAATTTAATTGATTCTTTGACAGAGCCTGATTCCCCACCGCAATTTCATGGAAGATTTGATGAGATTTTATTCACATCTGCCACAGTTCCGCCCATCTCTCAGTATAAAGTATTTTATCATATTTTTGCAGGGAAAGATGCTGGTGTTTATTATCAAGTTTATTTGAGAAGTCCTGCAGGAAGTTCATTTTATCAGGATATTTCTAATCGCAGAATTGTGGATTCAGGTTATATTGGAAAAGGTGGTTATGCATCTGAAACAAAGGATTTTACTGCACCTGCAGGTTATACTGAGATGTGTATCAAGGTTAATGATCAAGAGGAATGTGGATTTAAACAGGTTTCAACTGCATTTGGAATAGAGTATATGGAAGAACAATACATTGCAAGCCAAATGAAAGAGGTAGATATTAAGACAGAAAAGGGATGTATTTCTGGAAGTGCAAGTGCTTATAGTTTATTGAGCCCGAACCTTCAAGCAGGAGCAGAAGAAATGATTAGCCCTGAAATTTACAATAGAGGGATAATAAGAATTTGTGCAACTAATGACCCTGGAAGAGGAACAGATGCTTATGCAGGAGGAGAAGGTGCAAGATGGATAGAGGTTGGTTATTGTGGTGATAAAAAAATAAAATGTTGGCTTGATACTAATAGTGTTAGTGATATTATTAAAAATACAGATATTGAAGAAGATGTATTGGAAACTGTAACACAAAATCAATTAGATATACTACGAAATAAAGAAGGTTATATTTCTCATGAAGAATTTTTGAGCGAGATTGAAGAAATAGATAAAGAGAAAGATTTGCATGTGAAGATTAGTTTAATCAATCAGGTTTTTGACCAGGTTTTCCTTAATAGTGAAAAAGCTTATTTATTTTTCTTGCGGGGAGGTGCTTATTCAAGATTAGTATTAAGAGAATACATAGGTGTAAAAGAAATTGAAAAAGAGGAAATTGAAGATGAAAAAATTGGAGAAGAATTAGAAGAATTTGAAGAAATAGGGGAAGAAGCAGAAGAGCTAGAAGTTGGAGAAGAACCAGAGGTTGGGGAAGAACCTGAATCAGAAACAAATAGCATTAAATTAGTACAAGCAAAGTGTGAAGAAGAATTAACACCTGGATGTGAAATTTGGGAAAAAGCAAAAACTCTTGCAGAAGAAAATCATAATCAATTTAGATTAGTAAATGGTCAAAGAGTCTATACTAATATTTGTGCGAGTTTTGTTACTATGGTGATGAATTCTGTTGGTGCAAATATTGAGTGCAAGGGAGATTTTATTCCTAACCTGATTAATGAGTTTGAACAAAGAGAGGATTTTGTTGAAATTTATGGAAACGAGTTGGAAGCTGGGGATATGGTCATTCTCGGAAAAAAGAGATTTTTTTCTACAAATACTAAGAACGCCCAGCATATTGTAATATTTTCTCATTATGGGGGTATAGATAAAAATATTTTGTGGGTTTATGATGATTCTGATGATCCTATAATTACAGGATTACGAAGTTATTCTATTGGTCCTGATGATAAGCCTTGGTATTTTTATCGAACATTTAGATATTTGGATAAACTGGAATATTCAAGAGATAGAATTTTCTGGACTATCGATTCTTCTCTTGTTGAGGTAGAAAATCTTCTTGCACATTATGGGGGGAAAATTACATATTCTTCTAATGAGGATATTAAAAAATTTATAAATGAACTTTGTGAAGATGAAATTTTATCAGATGCTGATTGTAAATTTGTAGGAACTGAGCATATAAAAGAAGGTTTTAGAACTCGATTTAAAACCGATGAAAAAAATATAGAAGATCTAAAGAAAATTTTATTGGCAAGTAAAGTAGAATAATTTTGTGTGAAAATATTTGTTTTATGTTTCTTCTTATTTGAATATTATAATGCGGAAGAAAGGATTCGTGGGTCACTTCGTTCTCCGTCGTCCGCTATGAAGCGAACGAAACCCTCGCAGACACTATTAAATCTTATAGTATTTAAGCGACTTTAAGGTACGAATCTTATAATAATATTTCACTTTGTTCAATATTATGAAATGCGGAAGAAAGGATTCGAACCCTCG
>JAGLQB010000031.1 GCA_023137045.1 Candidatus Pacearchaeota archaeon | reverse complement strand
AACTTCTTGCTTCAGAAGTATTATAATTAGTACTTGTTCCATTTCCATAAGCCCACCAATAATATGGATGAGTCCCTGCTGATAAATCTGTGACAGTCGTATTAAAAACAGTTCCAGTTGAATTAAAAGATGAATAATTTGTCTCTGCTAATTCTAATTCTACTGTTCCATTTGCTTGAATAATTGTAGAATTAAATCTGTATTCTGCTCCAAAAGAATATACTGTATTGTTATCTGGATTTTCTTTATAATTTGTGAATTGTGGATTTACTGTATCTGATACGGCATTTACAGCTAAAGCACCATTAGCATTGAAAACTACAACATCAGTACAACCATTACATTGATGTGTGATTATGTAGGGAGAATCACTGTTCGCAGAAGAACATGCTTGTATAGTCCATATTACAGTTTCTGAACTAGGATTTCCTGATAATGCAATAGACCCATCTCCATTATCGGTCGCAGATACAGCCCCAGTAATGTCAATATCAGTAACCTTAAAACCAGTATTATCTCCTAGACAATTAAGGGTTATAATATTTACATTGGTATCTGCTCCTGCTTCAGTTATAGTTATGCTCTCCCAAGTTCCTGGATCTTTAGTATTTGTATATAAGATTGTTACAGTTGTTGTTCCACCCTCATTAATCGGGGTTGTACCCACAGTTACACTATCATCTGATAATGAAGCTGGAGGATCAACAATATAATCAAATTCCAAACTTCCCCCAACAATTTTTAAATCAAAAGTATCCTGCAAACCAACAAGATTTGTCAAATATATTTTGTTAAGTTCATTTGGAATAATTGTTGTAAATTCTGCAATAATCTCTGTTCCGTCAACTTCATAAACTTCCACTCTGGGATTTCCACTAATAATTCTTGGATAAATTGTTATATCTTTTGAAAAATCTAATTCTGTTTCAAAAGTTACTCTTACATAATCTCCATCTGGAATTTCTTCACTCCAAATATCATCTAACTGATAAACCTCGTCATAAATATCTGAAATAAAATTTCTATCAGAATCCAAATGCTCTGCTGTTGTAATTTCTATTATAATCTCGAAAGTTTGCTCTGATAAATGTGGAACAATCCATTCAACATAATCATAGATTCCATTTCCATCTGTATCCTTAATACTTTGAACAGAAATATGGCTGTTATCTTCAATCCAGTGAATTTTTACCTTTGAAGGATTTTTAATATTTAATGCTTCATCCAAATTTGTAAAAGCTAAAACATTTTCATAATGGACATTTTCAGGCCCAACAACTTTTACTCTTTTTCCCTTTACTATTTCTTCTTCAACAGCATAAGGAGCAGGAGTTTCATATTCAACTTCATATTCTTTTGCAGTGTCGTCAAGTTCAACCTCAACTTCTTCTTGTGTTTCTTCTACACCAATTACTCCACCAGTAAGTCTAAATAATTTTTCAAAAAGTTTAGTAAAAAATCCCTTACTTTCTCCACCTATAACTTGCCCTGTTATTTTAGAGGTAGTTATTTCTTTGTCATTTATTTTTTTAACGTTAATATTTTTTGAACCAGCTGGTAATTTTAAGGTTAAATTTTTCGGTTCTTCCAAAGAAACAGTTTTTTTCCATTTTACAGGTTTCCCTATAACTGCTTGATATTGTGTGGTAACAATTACTGCATTTGTTTCTGTAATATTTGTTATATTAGTTTCAGAAATAATTGGAACTTCTGTTATATTTTGTTCAATAATTATTTCACTTTCTGTTTCTTCAATTTCTTCTTCATTTTCTTCTGGCGTTATAATTTGATCTTCAATTGTAATATTTTCAGAAACTGTTTCGTTAACATTAGTGTGAGTCAAATTAGATTCAGAAATAGATTTATTATCAACTTCATTAATTATCTCTTTGCTTTCATTAACTATTTCCTGAGCTGTTGTAGGTATTTCTTCAGTTTCATTTTGTTCAATTAATTCTTCGGTAAATTCTTCAATAGGTTCTTCCTCTTCCACTTCTTCTACCACAATTTCTTCAACAGGTTCTTCTTCTAATTCTTCTTTTGCAATTTCTTCTTCAACAGGTTCTTCTGTATTTTCTGTAACAACTTCTTCCGCTAAATTTTCGTCAGTTTCTGGTTCTTCTCCATCAGAAATTACAAAACCAGTCATAGTTTTTATAGAAGTTAATGAGTAACTTATTACATTTGAAATAGAGTCGGCAAACTTAGTACCAGATGCGAAATTAATCTCATTATAATTTAAAATAAAAATTAAAGAAAAAAGAGAAATTAACCCAATGACAAAAAAGATTAAAAATAATTTATTTTTGTTTTTCTCCTCGGATTTTCCAAGATATTCTGTAATTACCTTACCATTTACTTTACGTGAATGGTAATTATAAGGACCATAAATCTTACCCCCTCTTTTAATATATTTTTTATAAACCATGCCGTGCAAAAACACCCTATTTTTTAATAAAAAAAAATGGTAAGGTAACTATTTAAAGTTTATGAGAAATTTACCTTACCTCTTAAAAACATATGATTATAAAATAAAAAACCAGAATTAATTTTATTCAGACGCATTAACAGAAGAAGATTTTTTCTTCTTAGTTATCCAGCGAATTTTTCTTCTTTTCATTAACATATTTTTTCTACATTTTGAAGAACATAAATAATTAATAGTTCCATCTTTCATAATCAGAGTTAATCCTTTAGGGAAATTATATTGCTTTCCACAATAAACACATTTAGGCATGCGAGGACACCCCTTGTTTTCCTCGCGTTCCTTCCTCGAAACACTGAAGGGCAATATCCTTTAATTGCCTCCGACAGATATCGCATATATGCAAGAACAAATTTATTTTAAATTTCATTGTATTAAGTATATGATCCTTTTGTCACATTTGATTTAATTCTTCTTGCTTCAATTTCAGTTTCTCTAAGCATTAAAATATCTCCTGTTCTTACAGGTCCCTTAACATTTCTTCTCATTGATCTTCCTTTATCTTTTCCTTCCTGAACCAAACATTTAACCTGAGTAATCTCTCCTCTAGAACCAGTTCTACCAATAATATCTTCAACAACAGCAGGCACAACTTCTCCAGCTATTAATTTGCTTCCCTTTGAAGCATTTTGCTTTACTTCTTTTTTCTTATAATCTTTTGCCATTTTTCAAGAATTATTTATTTAAACTAGCAATTTCTTTTTCTGCTTCACCTGCTTCAATTATTGCAACTGAAGATGCAGAAACAGGAAGACCAACTGCAATTCCTAGTTTTTGTTTATTATCTACTTCCTGACAAGGAATTCCTTTTTCCTTACACAAAAGAGGAAGGTGTTGAACAACTTCTTTAGGTTCCACATCAGCAGCATAAGCCACAAACTTAGCAGTTCCTCGTTCAATTGCTTTAGTAACCTCATTAGTTCCTTTTTCTATTTTCCCTGTTTTCTTGGCTATTTCAATTAAGTTATATGCATCCATTTTATTTGTGTTTTTTCTTCTGAAAAAATGCTTATTCAAAAGCATTCATTTTTACCAAACTTAGAACGATACCTCACGAAATAATCGTTCATCGGATATAAATTATCATAAAAATCAGTTTATAAACCTTTCTTCAAAAATTTATTTCCAGGAAACTTCTACATCATCAGTTCGTTGCCTTGGTTTTATATCAATGCTATCTAATTCTTTATGAGAAAATTTAATTCCATTTTTAAAAAGAATTTCTCCCAAAAAAGCTATCATCGCTCCATTATCAACTAACAAACTTTTTTCAGGACAAAAGAATTTTGCCCCCCTCTCTTCACACATTATTTTACACATTTCCTGTAAACGAGAATTGCAAGCAACACCTCCACCCAAAAGTAATTCTTTTTTTCCAGTATGCGCTAAAGCCCTTTCAGCTGTTTCAACAAGCATAGCAAAAACAGTCTCCTGCAGAGAATAAGATAAATCATTTAAAGGATACCTTTTACTTTCAAACTTCTGTCTTAAATTTGTCAAAATCCCAGAAAGTGTGATATCCATTCCTTTCACTTTATAAGGAAGTTCAATATAATTTTTGCCATTAGTAAAAATCTTCGCAGAAGATTTTTCAGGGTACGCCTGTGGTGTCTCTCCCCTTGCTAATTCTTCTATTTTTGGACCTCCAGGAAATCCAATTCCAGCATACCTCGCAAAATTATCAATAAAATTCCCCACACCAATGTCCAAAGTTTCTCCAAATATTCTGTATTTACCTGAAGCATTGCAAGGTTCCTTAGAAACCTTACGACATCCTCGAATTTTCTCAGAAAAATTCTCGGTGTAAGCAATTATTTGTGTGTTTGCCCCAGAAGCATAAAGCATGACTGGATCTTTGGCACCAGTAGTTTTCCCAATTTCCAGATGCGCAATACAATGATTAACAGGCACAATTGGTTTTTGCAAACTATTTGAAAGTTCTTTGGCAAATTTTATTCCCTCTAATAAACATGGAGCAAGTCCTGGGCCTTGTGAAAAAGCAATTGCATCAATTTCTTTTTTTTGAATTCCTGCTTCTTCAAGTGCTTTATTATAAATTTCATTTTTACATTTGGCATGATGCTTCGCAGAATCTATGGGAATAATGCCTCCCTTCTTTGTAGTATACATACTTCTCTGGTTAGCAAGTATTTTTCCATTCTTCACAATTCCTACTCCAAACGTATGTGCAGTTGATTCTATTCCTAAAATAATTGGCATAAAAAATAAGATAGAGAATAAGTATATAAAATTAATTAAAATAAAATAAAAAAAAGAATTAAAAAATAAAAAAGTTAGCTTATCTTTTCTTTTTCTTTACTGGTTTCTTAGCTACTTTTTTCTTCACTGGCTTCTTAGCTACTTTTTTCTTTACAACTTTCTTCACTGGTTTTTTAGCAGCTTTTTTCTTTTTGCCACCTCTAGCCATCTTTGCTTCACAAACATTACCTTGACCATCTACATAATAAAGATGTCCTGGTTTTCTTGTAACAACTTTTTTAACAACAATTTTTCCCATTTTTTTAATACCTCCTTTTAATATTTTTTTATCCTCGTCGGATAATAGTATTCTTATAACATTATCCTATTTAAATCTTTCTTTTATCGACGACAATCTTCATAATTTCCTTGTAATTTTTATTAATAGGAATCTCCACAAGTTTATAAAAAAACTTTTGGGGACGAATAAGAGAAGTAAATGGTTTCACTATTTTTAGTTCAACAGTATTATTTTCTTTGTCCAACCAAATAGCAACAAAAGGAAAAAATACAAAATAAGAATGAATCGCTGTCTTCACTGGTTTTTTAAAATCAAATAACAACGCTTTTGCCTTTTCCCGTCGGGCAAACATTAATCCTGAAAATTTTTCAAAACAATTGCATGTTTTTAAATCTACTTTTATTTTCTTTTTTCCTAAATTAATTTCCATTTTTATAAATTTTTAATCTCTTTTGTAGTAAATATTTTAATTTCTTTTTGTTTTTGAAAATGTTTGTCATCAGACCAAATCACAGCATTTTTCGCCAAGGCAGTAGCAATAAATATCACATCGTCTTTATCTATTTTGCCCATTATCTCCTTAGCCTTATTTTTATGTTCTAAAATTAAATCATTCCTTACCACATTCATATATTTTAATAAAATTCGGATTAATTCTTTAAGTTCAATTGCAGATAAACCAGACTTTTTAATTATAAGTTTTTCATATTTTTTTATCTCAATTAATTCACCTTCAGGAATAAAAAAATGAAATGGAGAATTTACAATTATTTCCCTTGTTAAACTATCTTTTATCAACGCAGAAATAAAAATATTTGTATCAATTATTATATTCATTAAACTTAATGGCTGCACTTCTTTTTATTTTTTTTGCTAAACTACTAATATCTTTTTTTGTCAATCTGCTCTTTGAAGAAATTTGATTCATTATTTCCAAATCATTTATTCTTTGTTCAATTGCACGCCTTGCTACTTCACTCCATCTTATTTCAGAGAATCCTCTCATTTTTTCATGCAATTCTTTGGGAATAGCTAATGTCATATTTGTCATACTTATTTATGTGTTAACACATATTTAAAACTTTCCATTTTTTATTTGCTTTTTGTAAGTTTTATAATGTAAATTAACATTTTTCTCTGTAACAAAATCATGGTGCTTAAAACCCCCGCCAAAAGTTTTTGGAATGTGCATCAATTCATGAATAATAACTTTTATTTGTTCTTCTTCGCCAAGTTTGTCAAATCTCTCAGATAAAAATTCAAGTGCATAAAATGCGTTAGTATCAAGTGCCTTTTGCATTAATTTCCCCAATGCGTGGCATCTTGCAATTGTTCTTTCAGACGAAGTTCCATAACTTTTGAAACAATTAATTCTTTCCAATTTTATATGCGGAAATAAAATCCGAGAAATTTCTTCTGCTTTTAACTGAAGTTCTGGAGCCAATTCATATCTCATAAAATTAAAGAGGAAATTTGTTATATAAACATTTTGAAGATAAAGATTGTTAATGTTTATTATATCTTCCTTTCTTTTCATATTCTTTGTGAGTCTTATGGACTTCTAAAATAATATGTAAAATTTTAAATTCTCCTCCAGACACTTTTGTATAAAAAGCCCTTGCTTCTCTGGTTAATTTAATCAAGAATAAATTTGTTACCCCATACTCTTCTTCAAAATATTTGTAAATTGGCAACTTTTTGGAAATAGGCTCCCCTCTTCGTTCTGCTTTCAAAAATTCAATGGTTTTAATAATCAACAGATAAAGTTCTTAATTTGTTTTATTACCCTCGCTAAGTTCTTTCTCAATTTCTATTTTTGCGTGAAATAAATTTTTGCTTAACTGAGTGATTAACTTTTTCATACAGTTACTGCCTCGTTTATCAATTCGTTCAGTTTTTTACTATTAGGAAATATCCAAATTATCTTATCATTTTCAAAAATTAATTTATTAGACTTTTCTAAATAATTTAATATTAATTTAAAGGTTTGATACTGCATTTGTTTTGGCAAACTTCTCCATAGTTCTATTCTTGTAGGATAATCTTCAAAATTTTGCACAGCTTTCTCTACCATTAAAATAGAATCTAATTTTGGATAGTGAAGTATATTCATCATTGTATAAACTTATACAATTGATACTTTTTAAAACTTTCTTCAGCACCAAAAATAAAATTACCTCAATAATTTTTCATAATCTCATTCCTTTAGAAATAGCTTCTCTTAAATTTTTGTTGACATTATGCGTCCACACAATTCCCTTTAACCCAATAGCAATTTTATTGCTATATTCCAAATACTGCAAAATTAACATGAGCGTATTATGATTAACTTGTCTTGGTAACTTTCTTTTCAACTCAGATACTTTAATTACGCTTTCTTCCATATTTTGCAATTCTTTTTCTACCATTATCACTGTATTTAAGGTAGGATAATGTCCTTTTTTACTGGCTAATATTTGATTCATCATTTTGTTATAACTATATAACAATTATATACAAACTTATATATAAATCTTCCCCCCTTCCAAAAATCTTAATCCCCATCACCCCAAGAATTATCTTTTAGAAAGAGTTTTTGTTTTAGTAAATATTTTTTCTATGCCCAATTTTCAAAATAACAACATCCTCTTTTATCATCTCAAAAATCACCCTATAATCTCCTACTCTCAACCGATACATTCTTTCGTAACCCTGCACTCTCTTAACTCCATGAAATAATTCAGAATTTGCAAACTCAATAATTTTCTTAACAATCCTTTTTCTTAAAATAATATCAAAATTACTTAAATCTTTTAAAGCACTCTCTCTCCAAGAAAGTGTAAAACTCATAAACCAAGAATCCTCATAGATTCATCATGAGGAATAATTTTATCATTCTTTCTTCTTTCTTCAATTTCTAATTTGGTCTTCTTGTTCAACTCCAAATTGTCCTCAATCATAAACTCTAATAAATCGTTATAACTTTCTCTTTCAAGAAGTCGCATCTTATCCAAAGATAATTTAACATTATCAGATATCTGAATTGTAGTGGTCATTATAACTCCTTATAACAAGCTATAGTTTTTAAAACTTCCCCCCTTCCAAAAATCTTAAT
>JAGLQB010000030.1 GCA_023137045.1 Candidatus Pacearchaeota archaeon | reverse complement strand
GTATTGGAACTGTTCCTGTTGGAAAAATTGAAACAGGAATAATGAAAGTTGGGCAAAAAGTCAAAATCCTTCCTGGAAGAACTGGAGAAGGAGTTGAAGGTGAAGTAAAAACTATTGAAGCTCATCATGAAAGTATGCCTGAAGGATTGGCAGGAGATAATGTTGGAATTAATGTTCGTGGGGTTGGTAAAAAAGATATTGCAAGAGGAGACGTTATTTGTGAATCAGCAAATCCTTGTCCTGTTGTTGAAGAATTTGTAGCAACAATCACTGTAATTAATCACCCAACTGTTTTAGCTAAAGGATACACACCTGTATTTCATATTCACACAGCTCAGGTTCCTTGTCAATTTGTAGAATTGATTGCTCAGATTGACCCAAGAACTGGAGAATCAATTAAAGAACATCCTGATTTCTTGAAAAACGGAGATACTGCAAAAGTAAGAATCAAACCACAAGGAAACTTAGTTTTAGAAACACAAAAGGACAATCCTTTTATGAGTAGATTCGCAGTAAGAGATGCAGGACAAACTGTAGCTGCTGGAATGTGCACTGAGATTACAAAAAAGAAATAATTGTGTTTTCTTAATTCTGATTAGCTATAAATCATATCACAGTAATTGTTAAATAGTTCTTATTACTTATTTTATTATGTTGCATAAAGGGATGTCTAAAAGCGAAATTGAAACAGAGTTGGGAGGAAAAGGTGATTTTGTTCAGATTGATTATCTCACAAGATTTATGGATGAAAATATGAGTTTTGATTTAAAGAAATTTGTTTGTTTTAAACTTGAAGAGATTTATGAAAGAAAAGGGATGTTAAATGATGCTGCTAAAATGTTGGGGAATATTGCTTTAATTTCTATAGCTTTTTCTGAAAAAATTAAATATTATGTTAAAGCAGTAGAATTGTATATTAGAGCTGGATTTTTTGACAAAGCAGATAGCTCAATGAGAAAAGCATTAAATCAGGCAAATGAACAGCAAAAGCAGGATATTTATTCTATTGTTAAAAATTTTTACAAGCAACAAGCAGAAATTTATGAAAAAGAATTTAAAAGAAATCATGCCGTGAAAATTTATGAAAAGCTTTTGGAAATAAATATTAATGATTTTGAAAGAGAAGAGATTAAAAAAAAGCTTTTAGATTTGTATGAAAAACTTGGGAAGTTTAAAGAATATTCAATTTTACAGGGACATAGCAAACTTTAAAAACGCAATCCGATTAAAATAATCATTAGATTAATATCTTAAATTATTCATAGATCACAATCATTTCGCATTCGTTACTTTAGATTAGTAGGTTGAGCAAGAGTTAGATATTTTTCTAGAAGTTTATATCAATAAACTATAAAACCTAAATGGTTAATTAAATATTTGAAAATAAATATGGCAAAAATAAGTCCAGTATCAATAAAATATATGGTGCACGCAGATTTTTCAGCCGAAGGTGCCTTAGAAAAGCCAGATGTAATTGGAGCTATTTTTGGGCAGACAGAAGGATTGCTTGGTGCAGATTTAGAAATGAGAGAGTTGCAGAAAGAAGGAAAAATTGGTAGAATTGAAGTTGAGTTAGAAAATCGTGATAAAAGAACAACAGGAATTATTAAAATTCCAACAGCTTTAGACCAATCAGAGACAACATTAATTGCTGCAGCAATAGAAACAATAGAAAGAATCGGACCTTGTGATGCTCAAATAGAAGTGGATAAAATTGAAGATGTTAGAGGCAGTAAAAGGGACTACATTATTGAGAGAGCCAAAAAGTTAATGGGAGAAATTCAAGGCTCAACAGATTCAAGAGAAATCTCAAATGAAATCAAAGACGCTTCTAAAATGGCTAAAGTTAAGGAGTATGGCGAGAGCAAACTTCCTTGTGGAGACCTTTCTGAAAAAGAAGTAATTGTTGTTGAAGGAAGAGCAGATGTTTTGAACTTGATTAGAAACGGAGTTAATAATGTAATTGCAATGAACGGAACAAAGCTTCCAGACGAAATTAGGAAATTAAGTGAAGACAAAGATATAACTTTGTTTGTTGATGGAGATAGAGGAGGCAAATTAATTGTGAAAAACGTTGTTGATAACGCAAAAGTCAAATATGTCACAATTGCTCCTGATGGAAAAGAAGTTGAGGAATTAACTGGAAAAGAAATCTTGATGAATCTGAGAAAAAAAATTCCCACAAAGGAATTTTTTTACAGAGAAAAGATAGGACAAATTTCTGAAAAAGAATTTGAAACTAAATCTCCTGTGTCAGAGAAAAAAGAATTGACTGATGGAGAAAAAGCTAAGCTTAAAGAACTTTCAGATGGAAATCAAGGTTCTGGTAAAGCAATTCTTTTGGATGATTCTTTAAATGAAATCAAGAAAGTTTCAGTTAAAAGTTTAAATAATACTTTGAGAAGAATTGGAACAAAACCTTCAATAATTATAATTGACGGAACTGTAACAAGCCCAATAATTGCTGCTGCTGAAGAAATTGGTTGTGGAGTAATCGCAGCTAAAAATTTCGCAACAACTGATACAAAAATACAATTATTAAGTTTATAAAATATTATTTAGCATAATAATATTTTTATATTCTATTTTTTATTAAATTTTAATGCTTTTTAATCCGGAAAATACCGCAGAAGTTTTTAGCGGAGGAGCTTGCAGGGGTTTTTATCTTGCAGGGTATATAAAACTAAAAGAAGAATTAGGGATTTCTGATGAAAATCTTGGAAAAAAGACCTTTAAGTATGGGGTGTCTGTTGGTTCTCTTTTTTCTGCTGTTATGGAGGAGGGAATTAGATATAAGGAGATTGATGAATATTTTGAGAAAAATCAACATATTTTAAAGAAAATTTTTCCCATAGATTTTTTTGGTTTATTCCATTTGCACCGTGGCAAGAATGATGAACAAGGATATAAAATAGATCATAAACATCTTCAAATTGCAAATAGTGGTGTTGCACGAGCTAATCATCTAAGAAAATTTTTAGATGACCTTATAGGGAATGTGACATTTAAAGAAAGACCCAGATTAGAATTCATCGCAGTAGATTGGGAGAAAAAATGCCCAATTTATCTTAATTATAAAACATGTCCTGATTTAAAAATTAGCGAAGGTTGTCTTGTTAGTGCGGCTATTCCTGCAATATATCCTGCTCTTAAAATAAAGCATAATGGTGAATGGAAATACGCTGTTGATGGAGGGATAATAGAAAATTTTCCGATGAAGCATGCATTAGAAAATAAAAATGTAAAAAATATCATGGGAATAACATTCACAGGGATATTCCCAAAAGAAGAGCATCCAAAAGCATGGTATCAATTTTTAGCTCCCACCATGACACTTTGTTCTACATATAATGAGAGATGTTTCATGGAAAAAGTTTTGGGAGAAGATTATATTGATTTTGTATCTAAAAAGGGAATTAAAAAAATAACTTATAATAAAAGAAAATTAAATCTTGCTATTTTCGCTCCAAAAATTGATAGCAAATATGTTTTTAAATCAAGTTATGAAGGTTTTCATGAATTATCCACACAAGCATATAATGATTTAAAAAAAACACTAATTGATTTAGGTGAATTGCAAAAAAAGCGTTTCTTTTTTTCATAATTCTATGCAGGTCTTGGGCGAGTGTTAAGTTGAAGTTGTAATTAAAATAGTCTAAAATTTAAATCACCCATATACTTATAGAGATTTGGTCTTCCGTCCCAATTTTTGTAAATTGCATCAAACAATCTTCCAAAGAATGTCATTAAACTATCTTCTTTCGTATCATAGAAAACATAAACAATTTTTCCTTCATTAGTTCTTGATTTTAACATTACATACTTATTCAAGACACAGATACCATCTATTACATTATCAATATCTTTTTCTTCTTTATAAAATTCTTCTATTTTTTTCTTAAAAGTTTCTTTTTCCATGCCTTCATAAGAAAATAAAAAAGAAGGTATCTTTTTAGGTAAGTCCCCTAAATGCATTGAAGCATCTATATCTCTATTAAGATTTTTTATTGATTTAGTAATATTTAGAGCTTTTGTAAGTTCTGTAGAATTAAGAACAGATTTTATTTCAATATGGGACAAAACTCCTCCACTTAAAAAATGATTAGAAGAACCATAATTTAAAACAGGCATAAACTCATCATACATAACTATATCTGCCTGTTTACTTTTTTTATCCTTTGAATCAATTATTTCGCCAGTTTCAATTACAAATTTTTTTGGAAAGGATTTTGTTAGAAAATTTTGTATAAATATTTCTCTATCTTGTCCTTTTAACGAGGTATTTTTTATAGAAGAACTTCTATGAAATTCCTGTTCTAAAATATTGCTTGTATTTCTAAAAAAGTTTTTTAATATTCCCATGATATATTAAAATATCATAATGTAAAAGCTTTTAGACTTTTTGTTTAAGAGTTCTAAATTTATTTGTAATTATATAGAAAAAATATAAATGTATTTAAACAAAACACTTCTAAAAGACTTATGGGAGAGTAGTATAATAGGAATACACTTGACTGGCAGTCAATAATTTCGAGTGCAATTCTCGGCTCTCCCACTCCTTCTGGGATTAGTGATACACTATGATATAATGTGATACATTATGTTATTTAAATGTTGTCATAGTTTCTATAGGTACCCATGTTATTTAAATCTCATATGAATTGCAAAAAAAGCGTTTCTTTTTTTCATAGTATAAACTAATTCTGATGTGTAGTTACTGCCCAATAGTAAAGCTTATAAAGTTTAGACACTTGAAGATTAGCATGGATAACAGACTAAAAGAATTAATGGAAGAAGGCGATAAATTCGTACTTAAAGAAAATCAAATTTATGAAAGAAATGGTGAATCTTCTTTTGGTTACCTTGCTTCATGCGGAGATATTAACGTTTATGATAATATTTATGATAAAAATCGTGGAGAAGAAACTATTGGAGAGATTCATTCTGGTGAGGTTTTTGAACATGGTGAAAATATTGGATGGATTGGAGAAAATGGTGATGTTTTCATGCGTGGAATGGGAATAAAATATAGTGATTTTGCAAGACATATGCGTAAATTCTCAGACAATCTAAGTGGCTATGATGATTCTGATTTGGATGAATTCTTTTGAAGTATCAAAACTTTTAAATTATTAATTTCTATTAGTTACCTTATGTTACCTACATTTAGTTAATTTTTTAGCACCACAAAATCCCCATTTTTTGTTGTCACCATAAAGTTTATAAATGAATTCTGATAGTCCAAACTACAGAAAACCAAGTTTTCTGCAATTAAATATAAAAAACAAAGATGAATACAAAAAACATTTTAGTTTCTTTTTTGACAGTTATGTGTGTTTTACTTTTAGTTAGTACAGTTAGTGCTGTTGCACCTGAGTTAGAAATTAGTTCTAACCCTTTAGCAGAAATTACTAGTGTAACTATTAATGGAATTGAAGTTGATATGACTGAGGGACAACCCAATATTAGTGTTATTGCTGGTGAAATAATTACTGTAAAAGTTTATTTCAAAGGTATGAGTCCTGAGTCTGATGTTACACTTGAAGCAGAGATTGAAGGTGACAAAATAGATGTTAGTGCTATAACTGAATCTTTTGATGTTAAAGCTGGTTCTATGTACAAAAAAGTATTGACTCTTAAAGTTCCTTCTGAACTTAAAGATAAAGTTGATGGTACTGTAACTCTTAACCTTGAATTTGATGGTGACGTTAAAACAGAATTAGACAAACTAATAACTTTGAATGTTCAAAGACCTACATATGATGTAGATTTTAAGTCAATCATTATGAGTGATTCAGTTGAAGCTGGTAAATCTTTATCAGTTGAAGTTGTTTTGCAAAATACTGGTTATAATGACTTAGACGATGCTTATGTAACTTTGACACTTCCAGCATTAGATATTTCAAAAACAGTTTACCTTGGTGACATGTTAGCTTTAGAAATTGAAGATAACGATGACACTTTACGTGAAATAGTTTCTCTTAATATCCCATACAATGCTGAAGCAGGAATCTATACTCTTGAAGTAGAACTTACAAGCGATGATTTAACTGCAAGTGAAGCTAAGGAAATTGTGATAAACAACGACCTTTCTACACCTGTTATACAATCTGGTAATGACTTAATTATTGTAAACCCAACTGACTCTGTCAAAGTTTACAGAATCGTTGCAGAAACACCAGCAAGCGTAAGTGAAAGCATTGTTGTTGTTCCAGCTAGTTCAAGTAAGACAGTTACTGTAAGTGCAAACGCACGAGAATATGACTTCAACGTTAGTGTACTATCAGGTGAAAACCTTGTAGCTACAGTTAATTTCGTTGGTACTGAAAACACAACATTCACAAGCCCAATTGTTATCTTAACAGTTGTCTTGGCAATAGTTTTCTTAGTACTTTTAGTTGTCTTGATTGTCTTAATCGGAAAGAAACCTGAAAAATCAGAAGAATTTGGCGAAAGTTATTATTAACTTTCCTTTTTTTATTTTTTACTTTTTATTTTTATGGCCCAAAAAACCGGCCTTATTTTTTTTTATTGATTAGCTTTAGCTCAGCTTAAATGAGACAAAAATCAAAGATTTTAGTTCATTCGCCGAAATGTCGTCAAATGAAAGGCACAAAAGCAAACCCTGGGATTTGTTTTTTTATTTTTAGTTTGTTCTTTATTTTTTTAAATGCAATTAATGATTGCCCGTGTTTTGTTCCAAGCGGAGCAACAATTATTCCTTTATCTTTTAATTGCGACACAAGTTCTTTTGGGAGTTTTTCACAAGCAGCACTTATTAAAATTCTGTCAAACGCGAGAGAACCCCTTGTTTCTCTCGCGCTCTCTCCTCGAAGTGCTGAAGGGCGACTTTTTTCTTTGCCTCCGACGAAAGTCGCGTAATTTTCTGGGAATCCTTTAGAACCATCTCCACAATGAACTTTAATATTTGGATAATTCTTTAAATTTCTTTTTGATTTTTCTGCAAGTTTTTTAATTCTCTCTATTCCAAAAATCTTGCTATGAGTTATTTCAGAAATTAGAGCCAAAACATAACCTGAACCAGAACCAATCTCTAAAACTTTCTGTCCCTGTTTTAATTTGAGCAAAGAAAGCATCAAAGCAATAGTATATGGCTGAGAAATTGTTTGATATTCTCCTATAGACAAAGCCATGTCATCATAAGCATAATCCCGCTGTTTTGCAGGGACAAAATTTTCCCTTCTAACTTTAGCAAAAGCGCAAAGAATCTCTTTTGAGAAGCCTTTGAACCTCAAGCTTCCCAATAATTGCCCTCTATTCATTAATAAAACAAGGCAAACATGTTTAAATATTTAATGAAATCAAGAATTAGACCCCAAGACTTATAATTTTACTAATTCCGTCATGCATGCTTATTCCATAAATATTTGTTGCACTTGAGATTACTTCGTCATTATGCGTGATTACAATGTATTGACCTTTTTGCATGTATTTTTTGAGGAGATGCGCAAGCCTTTCAGAATTTCTTTTATCTAAAGCCGCATCAATTTCATCAAGTATATAGAAAGAATAAGGTTTGAATTCCTGAATTGCGAAGATTAATGACAAAGCTACAAGAGTTTGTTCCCCGCCCGATAAAGATTTTACATCTAAATATTTCCCGTGCCCTACTTTTATGATAATATTTATTCCCCCACTAAAAGGATTTTTCCTGTTTTCTAATTCCAAAGAAACTTGCCCTTTTGTGTTTAATAATGCAAAGTTTCGCGAAAAAATTTCGTTTAATGCAGATAAGGATTGCAAAAATACTTTTTTCTTTTTTATATCAATTTCATGAATTACCTTAAAAATACCTTCTTTCTCTTTTGAAATTATTTCCACTTTCTCTTTTATTGTGTCGTATTCTTTTTTGACAGAATCATAAACCTCTAAGGAACGCAAATTCACAGAACCTATTCTTAAAAGTATTTCTTGTATTTTGCTTAATCTATGGGAAAGAACTTCTTTGCTTGCTTTAATTATCTCAATGTTTGGGAATTCCAGCATTTCAATCTCAAGGTTCTCTATTTCAGCGCCAACTCTCGCTTTGTCAATTTTAAAATCATTTGTTCTCTGTTCTATATTATAAATATTATTTTGCTTTACTGACAGCTCAATTGTGTTCTGTCTTATTTTTTCTTGTATTGCATCTCTTTTAGAAATTAATTTTTGGAATTTTTTGCTCAATTCTTCTTCTTGTTCTTTTTTTATTCTAAGCAAATTTTCTTTTTTTTCTAAATTTGTCTTAAATTCCATGAGGTCTTCATGCAAATCTGCCTCATCTCTTAAAAATTGTTTTAAAGAAATTTTTGAA
>JAGLQB010000003.1 GCA_023137045.1 Candidatus Pacearchaeota archaeon | reverse complement strand
ATTATTTTAATAATAATTTTTATTTCATTTGCTTTTTTTGCAATTAAAAAATTCATTGGTATTCAGGATGCCATGAAAATCGGACAGTTTGGTAATAACTTACAATCAGATATTGATAAATTATGGAGAGGTTCTCAAGGTTCTCAAGAAGTAGAATATTTTCTTCCTTCAAAAATAGAATCAGTATGTTTTATAGATGACGAATATGAAAATTTAGTTTTTCATTCTGAAAGTTTTGTGGAAGGGAAAAAAATAGAAAACATTGATATTGAAACAATAACGCAGGATGGGGATTTTTGTATTGATGTTATTGGAGGTAAAATAAAAATGACAATTAAAAAGGATTACGGTGAAGCTCTTGTTCTCATTGAATAAAATGAAAAATAAAAGAGGTTATTTGCAGATATCATTTGCCTGGCTTTTTGCAATTATTGTCGGAGGCATAATATTATTTCTTGCGATTTTTTTATCAACTAAACTTATTCGCACAGAACAAACAAGTATAAGTGCCCAAACTGGAAAAGAAATAGGGGTTTTGTTGAACCCTCTTGAAACTGGCTTTGAAGTTTGGAAAACCACTTCATTAAGTTTGCCGACAGAAACAAGAATTTATAACAAATGCAACAATAATGGAATCTTTGGTAGGCAAATAATTCAAATATCGCAAAAAAGTTTTGATAAATGGACAGAAACAGATATTGATATTGGCTTTTCTAATAAATATATTTTTTCAGAAGAATACGTTGAAGGGAAAAATTTCTATATATTTTCAAAACCATTTGAATTTCCTTTTAAAGTTTCTGACTTGATTTATATAACTTCTGCTTCAGAAAAATACTGCTTTATTGATGCACCCTCGCATATTAAAGAAGAAATTTCAGTTTTAAACCAAAAAAATTTGTTTGCAGAAGATTGCTCTGATTCTGAAAGTATTAAAATTTGTTTTCAAGGAGAGAATTGCGAGATTAATATAGATAGTTATTCACAATATGTGGAAAAAGACGGAAAAAGATTATATTTTGAAGGAGATGCTTTAATGTATGCTGCTGTTTTTTCTGAGCCAGACGTTTATGAGTGCCAGGTAAAAAGACTTATGCAAAGGGTGAAAAACCTTGCTTTGTTGTATAAAGATAAAGCAAATTTTATTTCTCAAAAATCTGATTGCCAGTCTAATTTAGACTTATTAAAATTAAGTAATTTTGCAGATGCTTTGGAAAGTTCCAAGGATCTCAGTTCAGTTAGTTTTATTGTAGATGAAGTTAAAGAACAAAATAAAGGGGTTTGTAAATTATGGTAATGAAAAAAGGACAATTCAAAATACAACAAATGGCTTTCATGCTGATGGCAGTCACATTATTTTTTGCCCTTGTTGGTATGTTTATACTGGTAATTAAATTCTCTGGGTTGAAAGAATCAGCAACAGCACTTGAAGAAAAAAATGCGATGTTACTTGTAACTAAATTGGCAAATTCCCCTGAATTTTCTTGTGGAGAAGCTTTTGGGAGCAGTAAAGCCAATTGTATTGATTCAGACAAAGTAATGATGTTGCATGAAAATATAGACAAATATATTAATTTCTGGGGGGTCTCTAATGTAGAAATAAGGAAAATTTATCCCAAAAGAGATTCTACAGAAATATGCGACCTTGGAAATTATCCTGATTGTAATGTTATTCAACTTCGTTCAAAAGAATTAGCCGGTTATGACGTATCTAATTTTGTGTCCTTGTGCAGAAAAGAATCATTGGACGGAGAAGTTTATGATAAATGTGAACTAGCCAGAATAATGGTAAGTTATTTAAAAAAATGAGGGAAAAAAAGAATAAATCTGGACAGGAGGAGATGGTAGGATTTGGGATGATTATAATCATAGTTGCAGTAATTTTACTTGTTTTCCTTGGTTTTGCCTTGAGGAAACCGCAAAAAGAAGTTACAGAAGATTATGAAGTAAGCAGTTTTGTCCAGGCATTTTTACAATATACTACAGATTGCAGGGATAATTTAGAGTATCTTTCAGTTCAAAAATTAATTCTTGATTGTGAACATGGCGAAAAATGTTTAGACGGAAGAGATACCTGTGAAGTGTTGGATTTTACATTAAAAGAGATTGTTGAGGAAAGCTGGGATGTTGGGAAAGATAGACCAGTAAAAGGATATACTTTAAAGATTATGATAGGAGGAGAAGAAATTTTATTTCTTGAGGAAGGGAATATTACTAATAATTATAAGGGGTCTGAAGAATATCTCCCGCGAGAAATTGATATTTATTTTACTGCCTATTCTTAGTACTGATTATAATTTTATATGAATTGTAACTGTATCAATAACTACTTCTGGCCTATGTCTTATCCGATTTTTTGTTTTTTCAACAATTAATTTTACAAACCCAAATTTTTCCAGAAGTTTAATATCATCACTTACAGATTTAAAGCCACGATTTAATTTTTTGGCTAATTCATAAATAGAGTGGGGTTTTTCTGTTTTTATGGTATTCAAAATTCGTGCCTTTTCATTACTTAAAAGTTGTCTCAAAGCCAAAACATTTGAAAAATCATAATCTTTTTTTGAGGTTTTTGGTTTCTTAAATATAGAAAAAGCACCTTTAGATTGTAAGATAGTTATTTCTTTTGTTTTTGTCTTTGGCATTTTTGTTTTTTGTTAATCTTTTATTATTTTCTGTATATCTTTACTAAATTAAGTTATATGTGATTTTTGATTAGAGGTATAATTTTAATATATATGATATTTAAGAACTATATATTAATAAATGTTTGGTTTTAGGCGAAATTAAGGTTTGTTTTTATACGTTAGTGACAGCATAAGCTTTATAAAGAAAACTATGAAAAACAGCGTTTAAGGGGGTGTAAGGGCGAAATTCCAAGGTAAGCTTTTTAAAGAAAATTGGATTTTATGTATTACACCTATTGGTGATTCTATAGGGAATAGAATTATCTCAATAAGGAATGGTTTACCCTATAACTGTTCAGTTGAGATGGGAGTTGTCATAGACAACATATAGTTATAGAGTTGAAAGGAGGTTAAAAATAAAAATATGAAATTTAATTTTAAAAAGATAACCGCAATAGCAACAAGTGTTTTAATGGTTGGTATGACAATGGGAGTCGCTGCTGCTGCAAGTTTTCCTTCACCTTACTCATCTAGTACAAGTGCCGGAGTGGCAATTGTTTCTGGAACAGGAGCAGGTGTTGATGATACTGTTGCAGTAAATAGCATTTCTACTTATCTTGCTACACAAGTAAGAAAAGTCTCAGGAGTTCCTGAGGGAGGAGATAGCTTAAAAATTGAAAAATCTTCAACAAAACTTAATCTTGGAGATGGAATGGATGATGTTTGGGGAGCAGCCATAGTAGATACAAATTTACCTAATTTGTTAATTGATGGCACCTATGTTAATGACGAAAATAGTGAATATCCATTTACTCAAAAGATAAGTTTATCAGGAGGTTTAGATTTTGCACATTTTTCAGATTCAGATTACTTAGATAGAGATTCTACAATTGGATTTCGTCTTGCTGCATCATCGCCAGTTTTGAATTACACTCTTGATTGGACTACAAATCCAGAATCAGATGTAAGTGGCACAGATTTAGCAGATATTGAAACAACAGAAATTACTCTATTGGGAAAATCTTACTATGTTTTGGATATGAAAAATAGCACTTTAGCTATGACTTTATTAGATTCTGCTTCTAGTACAACTTTGTCAGAAGGTGAATCAACAACTCTTGAAGGACATACAGTTTCAATTAATTTTATAGGAAGTAGTTCAGTTAAATTAGATGTTGATGGGCAAGTAACTAGTACTTTAGCTGCTGGTGAAACTCAAAAATTAACTGATGGTTCTTATATAGGTATAAAAGAGATTCTTACTCAAGACTATGCTGGAGGAACTAAAACAGTAGAATTTAGTATTGGAAAAGGTAAGTTAGAGATACTTAATGGAAGTTCTATTGAATTAAATGATGTTGCTATTACAGATGTTATTGGTTATGTTAGTAAGGCTACAGCTTCTGGCGGAAAAGAAAAGTTAGACAAAATAATCCTTGAATGGATAACAGATGAGGAAGCTTATATAACTCCTACTGAAGAATTACTTATGCCTGGATTTGAATCTATAAAATTTTCAATGACAGAAGTAAGTTATCCAACAAAAGAAGTAACTGTTGTAGAGTACTCTGGAGACGATGTAATTGAGTTGAAAACACATATTAAAGATGGAGCTGTTACAATTCCTATTTTGAAATCAAGTACAACAACAGGTAATTTTACTTATGTTGGGAAAGATAGTGATGAAACATTAGCCACAACGAATAATACAATGTTGTTTTATGACGCTGCAAGTAGCAAGGATGATGGATTCATTGCTTCTTGGAATAATTCAAGAGATTCTGAAACTTATTATCTAGAAGCCTCAGTAACAAGAGATGGAACCACTTTAATAAACAAAACCACAATTAAGAACAAAGTAACCGGAGCTGAAATCTGCAAAGATTACAATGAAGGAGATATTTGTACTATTGGGAATGTTGAATTAACTATGACTAATGTTGACTATACTAGTTCAACTGCTAGAAATTTGAACATAACTATAAACGATGGAGGTTCATTCCAGAGATTATACACGCCAGAAGGCATGACAATTTATTTGCCTATTGATGTAGGAAATAAAACTATTGGAACTGCAAAAGGTGTAATGAGTACGACAAATTGTACTGCTGATGACGGAAATAACAGAGAAATATTTACACTTTGGTTTATGGAAGAAGATAAAGACGAAACCCTTGGGGGTGGAAATTTATTTAACATGACTCTGGATGCACATTCAAGTACTGCTACTACAAGGAGGGCTAGTGTACAAGGAATTTACGGTGCAGAGATAAGTACTGTGCAAGAAACAGAAAGATCATCAAAGATTTGGGAATACTTTATCCAAGATGACATAGCTACAAATATTAAGTGGGATAAAACTAACACCGATCAATATTCTGCAACAGTCACATATCACGGAAGCGAAGTTGCTGCAGATGTATATTTAACTTCACCTGAAACAACTGTTGGCGAAGTAGGAAGTATGGTTTTCACAGACGCTGAAAAAACATCTTGGCAAAGTCGAGATGTAATTCTTGTTGGTGGAAGTTGTATTAATTCAGCTACTGCAACAGCATTAGGCGTTGCATCAGGAACTTGTGAAGCTGCATTTACTACTGCTACTGGCGTAGGCTCAGGACAATATTTAATCCAAAGTGTTGGCGATGCTTTCACTACTGGAAAAATTGCTCTAGTCGTTGCTGGATATGAAAAAGCTGATACTGCTGCTGCTGCAAGTCGTTTGGTTAACCAAGCAAGTACAATTGATACAACTGCTGGTAACAAATACTTAGGAGTAGTCGGTGTTGAAGGTACATCTACAGTAAGTAAAGTCGCATAAATCAAAAATTTATTTTTTATTTTTTTCTTTTTCTTTTTTTTAACAACTAGACGAAGTCCTAACAGAAAACATTAAAAGCTAAATTTCTCTTAAAAATAAATGAGAAAGATTACTTCGCCGAGAAATAAGCGAAAAAAAGACAAAATTAAACAATTAGCTGTTGGAGGCGTGCTTATATTTATTATGTTCTTTAGTGTTCTTGGATATGCATTTGGAGGGGGAGAAAATGAAGATGTTGAAAAAATAAATTACAATGGGTTGGAATTTGTAAATCAAAATGGTTTTTGGTTTTTAGAATTAGGAGGTTTAGATTTTGCTTTTAAAAATAACCCCCATGAAGTTGAAAAAATTTATTCCTCATTAAACTATGCAAATAACTATCAAAGCAGACCACTTTATATTTCTTCAGAATCTAATGAAGCAGAATTAGAAATTTACAGAAACCTCAATCAACTTGTCCAAAGGATACAACCGGCGTGTTTAAATAAATATGAATGCGTGGGGAATTGGCCTGTTAAAAACTGCACAGATAACTTTATAATAATAAAAGAAGATGATATTAGTAAGATAACGCAAGAAGATAATTGCGTGTTTATAAGCGGTCCACAAGAAAATTTGACGGCATTGGCTGACGAATTTTTGTTCAAAATATTAGGAATAGAACAATGAAAAAGAAAATAAAAAAAAGTGAAAAAGATAAGAAAACACCTAAAAAGGTTAAAAGAAGAATTTATGAAATTTTCAAGATAGAGAAAAAGGCAAAAGAAATTTCAAAAAAAGATGAGGAAAAACCTGAAGAAAAAATAGTCAAGATTCATGGGACAGAAGAACAAAAAATAGAAACTCCAAATCAGGCTAAAAGCCATAATAAATTGCTAAAAAATTTTCTTATTACAATGGGGATATTTACTTTAATTATAATTTTTGTTATTGTATCTATTTATTCTGCAAACAATTTTGAGTATAAAGGAATGAAATTTGATGTTATAAGAGAAGGGAATGTGATTTTTTATCATACGTCCTTTCCGATAGTTCTGGATGAAAGACCAATGAATTATAATGTTTTCCTTAGAAATGATCCTAGAAAATTAAATAAAATTCCATTTGAAGGGGATTTAAATTTGTTGGAAATGATGGTGATTAATAATAGTGAAAGCTTTGTCTGTGATGGAGATGGAGGAATTGCTATACTTAACTTTCAGCAAATCCTCAAAATTTTGGGGATAGATACAATGAAAGACCCAGATGCAGGTTGTGATCCGCAAGGTAGATATATGTTTATTCAAATACAATCAGGAGATGTTACAGGAATAGAACAAACAGGACCTGCTTGTTACAATTTTAATGTTAATGACTGCGAAATTTTAAAAGTGACAGAAAAGTTTCTAATTGAAAGTTTAGCTAAATTATTATAAAATGGATTTAAAACTTGTTTATGCTCTAATTCTTACTATAATGCCAGTAACTGAATTAAGAGTTGGGTTGCCACTTGCAATAATATATGCTATGGAGCATAACATACCAATCATGCTTATTTTTTCTTTGGTAATACTACTAAATATTCTTATAATTTTTGGGATATTTTATTTTTTGGACCATCTCCATAATGTTTTTATGAATTTTAAATTTTATAAAAGAATTTTTGATAGGCACATAAAAAGATTTCAGAAAAAAGTAGATGTATTTGAAAGAAAATATAAATCTGGAGGTTTCTTTGCTTTGGTTCTTTTTGTTGCTGTGCCTCTTCCAGGAACAGGAGCTTGGACAGGTTGTCTTGCTTCATGGTTATTGGGATTAGACAGAAAGAAAAGTATTTTAGCCATAGCCCTCGGAGTATTTATCGCAGGAATTCTTATCCTCCTCGGCACAATCAGTTTTATTAATCTATTTTTTTGATTGTTTATATAAAAATTTTATATCTGAATAAAAAGGGATTTCTTTTATTTTGAATAATTTTACTTCAGCGAACCAAATTCCCACAACAAAAAGAATACTTCCAATATACCAGAACAATTTATGGGTTATATCAAACAATGCAGAACCAGACATAAAGACTAAACTTAGAAAAAAGATTCTCAGAATATTTAAAATTAAAAATACTCCAAAAGATAAAAGTAATATTTTAATTCTTTTTTGTAACTTTATTTTGGGAGTTGATAAATTGAGGATTGACAAAAGATAGTAAGCAGAACCAGCTATGCAAGCTCCAATTAATTCTATTGGAATTTCGTTTATGAAGATGATATCTCCCATTAAAGAAACATCAAAAAACAAACCCAGTAAAAAATAAATTGGGTAAATAGTCAATGGGGCAAAAACAAAATAAAAAATTGCGAAACCTGGTAAAGCGAGGAGAATTAAAATAGCATACCTAAGAGAGATATCTAAAAATTGTTTGGAAATTTTTTTCATAAAAACTAAAGCAGAAATGTATTTAAATAATTTAATATTTGTTAATTAATGAAAAGTAAAGCAAAATTAGCCATTTTAGGGGGTTTAATCATATTTTTTACTACTATTAGTTTATATTTTGATTCTGAAATCGTCAAGGCAGTTTCTTTTATTAGAACTGATTTTCTTAATAATTTTTTTATGGGATTGACTTTTATTAGTTCGGAAATAATAATTTTCTTTTTTTTAACTAGTTTATTTTTATGGAAAGAGCATAAAAGAAAATGGATTCTTCCTTTGTGGTTTACTTTGGGTTTATCTGCTGTTATTAGTTTTGTTTTGAAAATTTTGGTGCAAAGACCTCGACCATTTCAGCAGGGGATTGTTTCTGTTTTAGACGTATTAAGAAAAAACGTTCACTTAATTTGGAATTTTTCTTTTCCCTCATTTCATGCAATGCTCGCCTTTTGTGCTGTGCCAATTTTATCAAAAGAATTTCCTAAATTGAAATATGTCTGGGTTGCTTTTGCATCTTTGGTTGCATTTTCACGAATCTATTTTGGACTGCATTTTTTAAGCGACGTAATCATTGGCAGTGCGATTGGATGTTTTATAGGGATGGCTATAATTAAAATAGAAAAGAAAAATAAATTCTGGGAAAAAATTTATAATAAAATTTTTAAAATTAAGAAGTAAAAATTTTTATTTTAAGAATTCCTGAACATATTCTGGAGCGTTAAAAATTTTTGAAAAACTTTTTTCATTAATTAATATTTCCTCTAAACAATCTCTGATTTCTTTGAAATACGCTAGTTCTCCACAATTATCATTCATTTTAAGAGGATCAGTCATGACAAGTGTTGGGGAAAGATATTGTCTTGCAATAACAGTAAAATTTGGTCTTTCATAAGATAATATTTCGCTAATAGAATCATTTACTATTTTATAATCTTCAGATATTATTTTTCTTTTTTCTTTATCCATTTTAGAATTATTTCTTCATTACTTTAACAGCTATAGAAATGATAATTAATACAAGTATTACATTCAATGCTCCGATTCCCCATAAATACCAGTTGTCTTTGGAAATTACATTTCCAGTAATTCCTGGGAAGCTGAATCCAGATTTTTCTATTGAAACTAAAACAGGTTGTTCTAAGATTAATTCTTCTCCGTCTAGAACTTCAATATTGAAAAGTTGTTCTCCTAAAGCATCTTTATTTACATCAAATGTGATTAAAACTTCTTTTGATTCTCCTGCGTCTAAAACAATTGTGCTTTGGCTTAACTCAACTGAGGACGCCCATTCATCTTCTCCAGAAACTTGTAAGTTATAATTAACTAATTCATTTCCTAAGTTTGTGATGATTGCTTTGACTGTTAATTCTTGTCCTGCTTTTCCGCCAGATTCTAAATCTGCATAAACTGAAACAATTGACTCTAAGCAATTTCCTTCTACTTTAATGTTAATTTCATAGACTGCTTCATCGCCTTCTTTGTTCTCATAAATATCATCAACATCTTCATCATCATATACTGTGAAAGTTATTTTGTTCCATCCTTCTATGGCTTGTGAAGGAATATTTATCAATAAGTCTAATTTCTCGTTGTCTAATGCACTTATACTATCCACATTTATTACTTTATCAATTTTCAAATCATTGCTGTAAACCCAAACATAAACATTATCTTCATCAATTTTCTCGTCTCCAATATTCCAGATGTTTGCTATAATTTGGACTTCTTCTCCGCATTGAACTACTTCTGTGAAGACAAAATCATCCATTATTATGAAACTTTCATCTGTTCTTATTGTTAGGTCTTCTGAGTTAGAATCACATGTTTTGTCTTCATGGTAAAGACTATCTGAATCATCTATTGTTCCAATTGCTTTAATATGTAATTCATAATCCTTATCCTCATCTAAATCATCAGGATCTAAGTTAAAAGTAAGTATAATTGTCTGGTCATCACCCTTATCTAAATCAAAATCATCTTCATCTAAATCCATGTCTCCTTCATCCATAATACATTCTCCAGTTTCAGTATTAAGTAAGCAAACCTCAATCACAATGTCCTCAATGTCCCAGTCTCCTTTATTTTCAATTTCTATTTCTACTTCAATTTCATCAAGAGGATACAAATATCCATCATCATAATCTCCAAATCCTTCTGTAACATAAACATCTTTTATTTCAACATCTAATTCTCCTTGATTTGCACAATCTTCGCAGAAAGAAAGTGGAACTTCAAATTCAAGAATATTACTTTCTATCTCAGTATTATTAGCTTTAATTGAAAAAGTATTATCATCTCCAAAATTTAAAGTATTAATCTCTTCTGAATATATTTCTACTAATTGTGATGCTCCTGGAGCTAATGAAAAATCAGCATTATTAAATTCAACCTTAAAACCTGCTTCAGAAACTACTATTAAATTTAAATTTATTAGTTCAACATTTCCATCATTTGTTATATTTACTGTTCCATTTTGAGTTTTTGTTAATTCAGCTGTTTTTTCAATTGAAAGTAAAGGGTCTGCAGTAGCTGTTCCGATAACTTTTAATGTATCACTTTTTATCCATAAATTGCCAGTTATTGAACCATATCCAAATAATCTAATGGAGATTGTTTCGCCCTCATTTACTTGTATGTTTAATTCCCCGAGATTTATAAGATTCCAATCGTCATTTCCTTCAATTACTCCTGCCTCTTCAATAACTTCTTCTGTAACAAAAGAATCTTTTGAATATTTAATTTGATAATTTTTAGGATCCTCTGTTGAGGGAGATAGAATATCAAAACCAATCTCGGTAATAGTTAATCCAAAATCTTCTTTTGGTTCCAGAATAATTTCAAAATATTTATTCTTATTTATCTCTATATCCCAACTTCCAACATAAACACCATTGCCGTATGTTGTTCCAAAAGCTAAAGTTCCGACACCATTTGCAGTAAAATCTTCAGCATTAACATTATCGTGAGTAATGGCAACAACATCTTCTACTAAGTCCCATTCAGCAAGAATATCTGCACTAACAATCCCCACACACAAAACTAACATTAAAGCACCAAATAAAAATAATTTTGATTTCATTGTCATTTCGGAGTTATTTTGATTTATAAGTATTTCTGTCTTAGAAAATGTAATATTAAATAATTAGAGTTAGATTATTCTTTTCCGCTTCTTAGTCTCATTAATTCTTTTTCGTCCTCGATAATCTTCTTTTTAGCTTCTTTTATTTTGTCTTCACTTCTGAGCTTTCTTATATCTTCTTGAGCTTCTTTTATTTTTTTCTCTGCATCTTCTATAATCTTTCTATCATCACGAACATCCTCTTTTTTCTCAGCTTCAAGCTCACTTAATTTCTTGATTTTGATTTCTTTTGGTTGTTTTGGTGATTTTGGGAATTTTATTTTTTTCCTTATTATCTTAAAAATAAAAAATGCTGCTATCAATAATAGCAATCCCCCTGTTATATAATAAATCTTACCACCTGAAAGCAAACCATCTTCTCCGAAAATTGCAGAACCAGTTAATTGGGAATCTTCGCCTTCTCCTCCTATTGTAACATTTTCAGTTACATTTACTTCTTCAATTATTTCAGTAGAAGGAGTTTCAATAAGTGTGAATCCGCTTGGAGCTATTTCAAAATATATTGGTTCTCCTGCAGGAAAGTTTTCTAAGAATTTTTGAGGAGGCATTACTTTCTCATTATCTTTTTTTATGAATACTATTAAATCAAAACTATATTTATCAGAAGAAAAAACAAAAGAAACATCACCATATCGGTCAGAATGATTCTTGAGGTTTCCCCAACTTTCAAACACCTGACTCATTGGTTTTGAGACAGATACCTGCACTTCATGAAAAGGCATTGTCTTAATTTTTATCTCTGTGTCTATTGCAGACATCATTGGAATTGCGAATAAGAACATAAACAAAACTGAAAAACAAAGTAACTTCATCCCCTTCATTTTTATCTAAAAGAATTTTAATTTATAAACTTTTTTGTCTTTGAAAATATCTATCATTAAAGAAGTTTCATGCCAGATTTAACTTATTCATGTTAATAATAGAGTTGCTGTTCATATCGAGCCTTGGGCAGGCTGTATTTATCCAAGAGCTTAATCCGAAATTTTCAAATTCATTTACATCAAGATTATTACTAATAAATAGGTAGGATTTTTTGTCCTTTATTTTTTTGCTTATTTCAATTGCTCTTTTCAAATTTTGCTGGCCAGGTTTTGTGGAAACCAAAATTCCTATTTTGTTTGCGTGAAGAAATTTCAGATAAGCCACTTTTTGTCTTTTTTCAATTTCATTGATTTCATTGTCTGAAATTTTTGAAAAACTATTGTGTTCCAAAATATAAACAGGAAGTTTTGTTTCAGAGGCCAAAGACATCGCATGAAACTTTCCAGAACTTATCAAAAGAATTGCTTGGGTATTTTTCGGCAAATTTGGTTTAGAACAACCTAAGACCTGAATTGATTTGGTTATTTTATGTTTTTTAGACAAAATATTTTTTATTTCAAAAGCAAGACTTTCATATTGTATAGAATAAGCGATAGCTATGTTCTTTGGAAGTTTTTTTGAAATTTCCTCTGCCTTTTTCTTATTTAATTTTAATTTGCTTTTTGCAGGAATAAATAAGGTTTCCATAACTAATGATGTAAATTATAATTTATAAATTTTAACTAGAAATAGTTGGATTATAAAAGTAATTATTTTGGGTAATAACTTCAAAAAGATAGGTAAACTATTATGATTTTAGAAATCAACAGTAGGTCCCATAGAATGTTCTCCAGTTACAGTGTCATAAGTTCCTAGTCCTGAAGAAATTCCAATTTTAGTATTTCCACTCACAGTATCAAACCTAATGCCCATTCCAGAATCACCAACTTCACTTTCAAATGCTCTTCTATATTTAAATCCAATTTGTTTTTGGGGTTTAAGAGAATCAAGATAATCTTCCATTTGTGAATGAGAAATTATATCGAGATATTTTCTGTTTCCAACATAGAAATGTGCATGGTCCATACAAGATTTTAATCTAACTTGGTCTCCTGGATAGATAGAATCAATAAATCCAAAATCTTTGGTCATTTTAACTCCTTCATCAAAACTTAAAACACCATCTTCTCCATCAGCCTTATCCATACATTGTGTAACTAAATAGCTAGAATATCTTTTTTGCTCAAGAGGCTGTTCTTGATAAAATTTTACAGACGCCCATACAAGACCCAATATAAAAGGGGAGTAATATAAACCTTTTCCTATAAACTCAAGAGCGTTGGTGATTGTATTCATAGGAATGCTTCGTCTTCCGATTTCCATTTTTTTGTATTTCATGCTTTTGTTACTAAAAAGTGGTTTAAAAGTATTGTTGTTAGGGAAATATATCTTTTAAAAAAGAATTAAATTTACTCTTTCTTTGGAGGAGTTGTGGTTTCTTTGTGAATTTTCGCAAAAGACGGAGTCACGATAACCATGTTCTCCCCAAATCCAGCAATACTTCCTTCAAGTGCATCTGCTGTTTTTTTGATTTTAGATACTGCTCTTTTTAACTCAATAGAATCTTTTTGCCGTAATATTTTTATGTCAACTATTGCAATAGTATAACCTTCCCTCAAAGAATTAAGAATTTCATGAACATCCTCGTATTGTTTTAACACAAAAAGTTTCACAAGAACTTTGTTTTCTTTTTCTTCTCTTTCTAAATCAATTTCCAAATACTCTTCGGATGGAGTCTCTCCATCAATTGAACCAGAGAAAGCTTTTTTTAATTTATTAAAAACCATGGTAAATTTAGCTAGACGATATTTATAAATATTTCGTCACTTTTTTGTATGTTTTTCGGAATTATTTTTAGAAGAAGTTTCTTGTTGTTTCATAAGTTCGTCCCGAAGAGCATTCATTTTTTCCATAAAAGAATTCTCTTGTTTTTCTACTGCATTCATCCTCAAATTTAGGATTTTTTCTTTATTTGAAAGTTCTTCTTTTATTTTTGATTTATCTGCCTTAATCATTAATTGTCCGATAACCTTGAAAACATCATCATCTGCATTTTCTATTTCTTTTGAAGCTGATTGGGTTTCAGACAGCTCCATTTGAAATGCTTGTTTCTGAAGAAGTAAATTCTGAATGTTCTGTTCTAACATTTGCATTTCTTGTATTTTTGTATCTTGATTTTCCATTTTATTGTAATCTGTGAATTTATTCTGCCTTTATTTTTTTCACTTTGGTCCTTGGCTTATAAAAAATCTTGCACCCACAGTTAGGGCAAACAAATCTTTTGTCAAGCGTATTGCTACTTATTTTCTTTTCACATTTAAAACATTTGTATGTTGTCATTTTAATCTAAGTAATATGTATTTGATGCAAATTTTTTATTGCATTTTGAACATTGCCAAATTCCTTTTGAAAGCCTTTTTACTCCAAGTTTATTGCAGAAGGGGCATTTTTGTTTTATTCTCTGTTTTGTTTCTACTTTTACTAATTTTGCCCTTACAGACTTTCCATATTTTGATCCAAATCTTCCTGCGGATTTTGATTTTTTTAATTTTGTTGGCATTTTGTGATTTATTCTACATGGGGCTGCCCGGATTTGAACCGGAGTCGTCAGGTCCCAAACCTGAAAGGCTACCAAACTACCCCACAGCCCCGTAGAAAAAAAAGCTATGGAGGATTTATAAATTATTTCTTTTCGGTTTCAGTCTTCTCTTCTGGAGAAGTGACTTCTTCTTTGACTTCTTTTTCAGCTTTCTCTTGTTCAGCTAATTTTTCTTGGTTAGTTTTAACTTTTTCAAAATATTCAGAAAGCTCTGCCTTTTTTTCTTCGGCAGTTTCTGTCATTTCTTCCTTAATTTCTTTGTCATATTTTCCGTCATCAATGTCCTTTTCAATTTCAGAAGCTGGTTTATTTTCAATTAAAATTCCCAAACTAACACAACTTCCGACTATTGTTTTAATTGCTGCTCTTAAATCCTTACAAAGTAGATTTGGGAGTTTTGTTTTTGCTATTGAAATAATCTGCTCAATTGACGCATTTGCTACCTGCATTTTGTCCTGTGCTCCAGAACCTTTTTCAATTCCTAATTCTTTTTTTAATAATTCTGAAACAGGTGGAGAAAATACTTCAACTTCAAAATCATTTGTTGAGGCATCAATATCCAACTCTACAGGAACTTTTAATCCTGAAAGATTTTTTGTTGCTTCGTTTATTTTTTGAATAACTTGATTGATATTAATTCCCAAGGGCCCAAGCTTCTGACTTAAAACTGGTCCTGGTTTCATACTTCCGCCTTCAACTAAAAGTTTAACTTTCATCTTGTTCTCTCCTTATTACTTTAATATTATCTAATTTAACTGTAACTGGCAATGGCACAACAGCACCAAGCAAACTCACTACAACTTCTTCTTTTTGTTTGTCTAATCTTAAAACTTTCGCTTTTTCTTTTTTAAAAGGTTCTAAAAGCATTTCTACGATGTCCCCTTCTTTAATTGAAATAGTTGTTACTGATGGCTCAAGCATATTTTTTATCTCTTCATACCCGATTGTTTTTCCGATAATTCCTTTGACATATGGTAAATTAAATACTGCTTCTTCTGCCATTTCCCTTGTTTCTGCTTCTAAAAGAATGTATCCTCGCAATCCATGAGGTCTTAAAACTGAAAACACGTCTATATTTCTTTTTTCAATTCTGTCTGAAATCATGTCTACTGCCTTTTCTTCCTTGTTTGTTATTACTTTTATTATGAAAATCATCTTAGTTCCATCTATCCTTAATATGTAAATTATTAAAGAACAATAATATTATTTAAAAAAAGAGGTTTATAAAACTTATCTAACAAAAGCTTTCATTACCATTGATATTAAAAAACCCAGAATCCCTAAAATTCCCACCCCAATGGCAGAAACTTTTGCGATTGTCTCAAATTCTTTTTTTGTTGGCTTTTTCAAAACATGCCATACTCTTTTACATTTAACAAAAAATGCTTTTGTGGAATTCCATAATTTCATGGTTTAGTTAGAGAATGAGGGTTTTTAAAATTTCTTTATACCCCATAGTAAGAATTATTTATGATGTAATAAATTCTTTTTTCATGATTTACAACACATCCCGAGTCAAAAAATAATAAACCAGAGAGTTTTTCAGGGGAACAATTTTTTTTATAATCAGAAAGATTTGTTACATTAACCTTTTCTTCAAATTCAATTTTTGAAAATCGTCCTTGAGAAGGCTGAATTAATATTTCATTTATGTCTTTTTCAGAAACAAAGATTGGTGGTTTAAAACTGGGTGAAAAAGAATCAATTTCTAAAATTAAAGGAAGGTCATTAACTGCATCTTCGAGTCTTTTTGCTTGCTTTGCACTATTAACAAAATATTTTACTCCTTCTCCTTTTGGTGTTTTCATTTTATTGGAAAAATTCTATTCCGAGTTCTTCTTCAATTTCTTTGTGCTTTATGTTGTCCATGGTGTCTCCATGTCCGAGAATTTGAGAACTTTTAACCCCAGTTACTATCAATAACACACGGAGAGATTTGTCCATATCATCTGAAATTTGAGCTCCCCAAATTAATTTTGCATCAGGACTTAATCTGTTTCCAATTTCCTCTATAATTGTTTTACATTCATCCAGACTCATATCCGGGCCTCCAACAATATTTACTAACGCTCCAGCAGCATTAGAAATATCCACATCTAAAAGAGGGTTTTGGATTGCTTTTTCTACAGCTTCTATTGCTCTTTGAGCACTATCAGACTCTCCCATTCCAATTAAAGATACTCCTCCATTAATCATTATAGTTTTAATGTCTGCAAAATCCAAGTTAACCAAACCAGAAGTTGTTACAAGTTCTGTTGTTCCTTTAACTGCATTTGTTAATATTTCGTCAGAGATTTTAAAAGCAGTGTGTAAAGGCAATTCTGGGGCTAATTCAAGAAGTTTATCGTTGGGTATAACAATCAAAGTGTCTACGACAGATTCCATTTTTTCTAATCCTTCCATTGCATTTTCTATTCTTTTCCTTCCTTCAATTGTGAAAGGCAATGTCACGACTCCGATTGTCAAAGCTCCTTGTTTTTTTGCCAATGCTGCGACTACTGGAGCACCACCAGTTCCAGTTCCTCCACCCATTCCACAAGTAATAAAAATCATATCACTTCCACTAATTTTTTTCTTTATTTCTGATTCAGACTCTTTTGCTGCTTCTTCTCCAACTTTGGGGTTACTTCCTGCTCCTAATCCTTGAGTTAATTCCTTTCCAATAAGAATTTTTTGGTCTACGTTCGCATATAGTAAATCTTGGGCATCAGTATTTATGGCTATAAGTTCTCCACCCTTGATTCCAACTTCCTTCATTCGGCTTAAAGAATTACCTCCGCCACCACCAACACCAATTACTTTAATCTTCGCTGATTGTTGTTTCAAAAGTTCGGCTAACTCTTTGTCAATTTCTCTCATTTCTGAAGACAGATTTGAAGATTCAAAATTCTCATTACTTTCATTAGAATTAGAAAATTGTTGACCATCTCTTCTATAAATATCTTCCATAATTTAGGGAATTAGTAACTGTTTATAAAAATTATTGTGCTTTCTTATCTTGCTTTTTCTTTTCTTCAATCTCTTTAATTTGTAATTCCAGTCCAAAAATCTCTTTAAATTTGTCTTTAAACATCTCCACAAATTGAATCATTGGTTTTTCAACTTCCATAATCAATTTTTTGTTCTTTCGTTTGACTGACTGCGTTGAGGCGGACGAGCTAGAAGATTTATCTTCTTGCCTTATTTCAAATTTGAAATCTTTCCTGAATAAGAAATCATTAAGTGCTTTTACTTTTTCTTCTTGTTTCTCTATTTTTCTCAGGACTTTTATTTTATATTCAACTATTTTTCCAGCAATTGGGTTATTAAAATCAACCATGACTCTTCCTCCAGAAACTGTGAGTATTTTTGCCATTCTACCATCAAAATTAAACATCACTCCTGGAACAGGATTTATTTTCTGTTGCATAAAAACTTTCATTGGAATCATCTTAACCATCTTAGAATCCCGATGTCCAAAAGCTTTTTCTGGAGTAAGTTCAAGTTCATATTCCCCTACATCCTTGCCAATTAAAAAATCATCCACCCCATCAAGGAACATTCCTTCCCCCAAACAAAATTTAAGGGGTTTTATCTGTTCTGCATTAGAATTTTCTGGCAAGTCTTCTTTGATATTTGAATCGAAAATCTCTCCATCTTTGATTCTTCCAGTAAATTCAATCTCAATAAAATCCTTTTTCTTTAATACCATTTCAAATTCATGAGTAAAAACGTTTATAAATATATTTCTTCTGACTAAATTATGATTTTAAAAATAATCAATGCCACAGAGGCAAGAGTTGGGACAAATATTCTTCTTGAAAAAGAACCATATACTGTTAAAAAAATTGACATAAGCAAGACAGGTAAACATGGTCATGCAAAAGCTCGTATAGAAGCTGTTGGAATAATGAGCGGGCAAAAAAAGGTTTTTGTGACCCCTGGGCATGATAGATATGAAGTTCCATTGGTAGACAAAAGAAAGGGGCAGGTACTTTCAATTGGAGATAAGGTTAGTGTAATGGATTTGGAAAATTTTGAGACTTTGGAAATCGCTTGTCCAGAAGATGTAAAAAAAGAACTTGAAGAAAATTGTAATGTGGAATATTGGAATGTTTCAGAAAAAAAAATAATCAGGAGGAAACTATAATGGCAAAAATACTTGAAGCAACAAATAGACTTTACAAAAATATGTTTGTTTGTAAAAAGTGCAAAACAAAAATTCGGGCAGATCCCCAAAAAATCTTGAAGGGAGAAGTTCGATGCAGGAAATGTAAAAAAAGGGTATTCCGACCTTTGAAAAAGAAATGAGAATAATCATTTCTTTTTTCAGCAATATAAATACAATCGGAAATAAAAATAGGTGTAAAAAATGAACTTTGTGATTTTTGATATATCTTTGCTAGTACTATTTGTAATATTTATGTCTATTTTTCTTTATATTAAAAAGAAAAATCTGAAGAAAGAAGGTCTTTTAGTTTTGTACAAAACCAGTTGGGGAATTAAATTAATTAATTATCTTGGAAATAAATATAAAAAAGCTCTTCATGTTTTAAGCTATGTTTCTATTGGCTTAGGTTATGTTTTAATGGCTTCTATGCTTTATTTATTTGGTAAAATTGTTTGGCTTTATGTCTTTCGGCAAGATATTGTAAGAGCTATTAAAATTCCACCAATAATGCCGTTAGTTCCGTATCTCCCTCAAATATTCAAACTTGATTTTTTACCTCCATTTTATTTTACATATTGGATACTGATTATTGCAGTAATTGCTATAACTCATGAACTATCTCATGGAATTTTTGCTGCTAGTAATCTGATAAGAATAAAAAAAACAGGGTTTGGATTTTTTCCTTTTTTCTTGCCAGTATTTTTGGCAGCGTTTGTTGAACTTGACGAAAAACAAATGGCTAAAGAAAGTAAATTCAAGCAGATGGCAGTGCTTTCTGCAGGAACCTTCGCAAATGTCCTAACAGCGATTTTCTTTTTTGCAATAATGTGGCTTTTCTTTTCTCTTGCATTTGCTCCTTCAGGAGTCATATTTGATGATTATGCATATTCTGTCGTAGGAATTTCTAGCATCTCGTTCATCAATGGGATTCCATTACAAAATTCGTCTTATGAAAATATTTTACAAGTAATTAATGAAACTGGGTTCAGCGAGTTAGAATCTGGTGGGGGTAATTATCTGGTTACGAAAGATTTTTTAGAACAACAAAAAGAAACTACAGAATATTTAGTTTTGTATAATGATGCTCCTGCTATACGGGCAGGATTAAAGGGGGTGATAAATGAAATTAATGGTGTAACAATAGAAAGCAAAGAAATTTTATCTGAAGAATTAGAAAAATATTCTCCTGGAGATGAAATAATAATCAAAACACAAATTTCAGACAGTGAATTGCCAGAATTTTTAGAATATAAAATTGTTCTTGGAGAGCATCCTGAAAAAGAAAATTTCCCTTGGTTGGGAGTAGGATTTACTACCCAAGAACGAACAGGAGTGATGGGCAGAATTGTGAGTTTTGTCTCCTCTTTCAAAAAACCAAGTATATATTACGAACCAAAATTTGGTGCAGGGTTATTTATTTATAATTTATTATGGTGGCTTGTCTTGATTAGCTTTAGTGTAGCTTTGATTAACATGCTTCCGATGGGTATTTTTGATGGAGGTAGATTTTTTTATCTAACTGTTTTTGGTATAACTAAAAGTAAAAAAATTGCTGACAAAAGTTTTAAGTTCATTACTTTCTTTTTCTTATTCTTAATCTTCTTGCTTATGGCATTCTGGCTTTTTTCTTTTTTGACATAAATTTTTCTTTGATGCAAAGATTTAAATTTTAATTTATTTGATTATTTTTATGATTCCAGAAAAAGTTAAAAAAATTTTGCAAAAACAGCATTATGCATTAGTTGGAAAAAATTCAGCGGTTCAAATTTGTAGGTGGACTAAGAAATCTATGAGGGGGAAAAGGGGCTGTTGGAAAGAAAAATTTTATGGTATCAAAAGCCATCAATGTTGCCAATTTTCTCCAGCTGTAATGTGGTGTGAAAACAAATGTCTTCATTGTTGGCGTCCAATTGAAATGAATCTGGGAACAGATTTGGGGGAAGTAGATGAGCCAGAAGAAATTTTAGAAAAAATTGTAGAAGCGAGGAAGAAATTATTAATAGGATTTAAAGGAAACACGAATGTTTCTAAGAAAAAATTTGAAGAATCACTTACGCCAAGTATTTTTACTTTGTCTTTGTCTGGAGAACCAACATTGTATCCTAAACTTTCTGGATTAATTAGAGGAATAAGAAAAAGACGAGCGATTTCATTTTTAGTTACTAATGGTTTAAATCCAGAGGTAATTGCAAAACTTGATGAAGATAAAAGTTTGCCCACACAACTTACAATATCTGTAAATGCTCCAAATGAACAGCTTTGGAAAATTTGGCATTGTTCTACAAAAAAAGAGGGGTGGAAAAAATTAAATGAAACTTTAGAAGTTGTGCGAAAATTAAAAGGGAAAACAAGGAGAGTTTTTCGTTTAACTTTAGTAAAAAAAGGGGACGAAGAAGAAAAATTTAAAGATTTATCAAATATGAAAGAAGAACATGTCGCCCAGTATGCAAAATTAATTCAAAAAGCAGAGCCAGATTTTGTTCATGTTAAGGGATTTAAATCTCTTGGTTATTCTCGGGAAAGACTTGGTTATAGCAAACAACCATTTCATGAAGAAGTTAAAGAATTTGCAGAAAAACTTGCAGAAGAATTAAAAAAAGATGGGTACAAAATTTTGGATGAAGAAAAATATTCTTGTGTTGTTGTTTTGGGTAAGAATAAGAGTGAGATGAAGATTAGAGAAGAGCAAATTTGAAATTACAAACTATCCTCCAATATTAAGGTATTCCTAAACTTAATAATTTCCTTAGCGAGATTTTTAGGAACATTGTAAGCAGGACACTTACTTTTTGCAATGTAATCATCATAAACAAACATATCTTCTGGGCAATAATGACTTGGTTGCAAACTTATTTCATGAGTAACCTCGCCGACACAAGACTGACAGGTTAATTTGCAAAGATAATTTTCTGCGCTAAATTCCTCTTCTTTTTGAGGAATTGTTTTAAGGTACTTGCAATATTTGTTTTTTTCCTTCATTTTACAAATCAATCACGCCATCTTTTGTTAAAGCAGCAAATCGGATTCCTGCTGGCAAATTCAATAATGCAGATATTAAAGCCATGTGTTGTTTGCCGTCTCCAGAAGCGATGCTTAATGCTACTTCTGTGCCTTTGATTTTTCCTTTAAGTTTTTCAGAAAATTCTTGTTTCAAATCTTTTATCTTTGCGTCCAAATCAACTTTAATAAATTCAAATTCTTTTTCATGTTTGAAGTCTTTTGCAAAATCACCACCAAATAAGATTACTTTATCCCATTCCCCATGATTCATTAATCCCGAAACCTGTCCCCATGTTCCTTTACCAGTTGAAAGTAATGCGATTAACTCCATCAAAAAAATGATGAAAGTTTATTTATAAGAATTATTGTGCTTTCTTATCTAAAACATAACACAATAATTCTTCGGATTGATTTGTGGTTTTAAGAAAAATTTATAAAGTAAGATTTTTTTAGGAAATTACCGATTGAACCATATCGTTACGAGATATTTTCTATGTTCGTGGCGCATAATGTGGGAGGTAGCAAGGTTGGGATTAAAAAATGGAACTAAAAGAACAATTACAAACAGCTTTAATTGAATTGAGAAAAGAAAAAGAAAGAAAATTTGACCAAACTGTAGACTTAGTTATTAATCTACAAAAATTTGACTCTAAAAAAAACGCAGTAAATTTAGTTGTGTCTATCCCACATAAAATTAAAGAGAAAAAAATAGCAGCCTTTTTAGAATCAAAAAATAAAAATATCCCTACAATAACTGGAGATGAATTTAAAAAATATTCTAATAAAAAAGAGTTGAAAAAATTAGTAAAAAAATTTGATTTTTTCATGGCTCAGGCAAAATTAATGCCAAAAATTGCCACAATCTTTGGTAAAGCTTTAGGACCTGCTGGAAAAATGCCATCGCCTCAGTTGGGAATAATTATGAATGTTGATGATAACGCAATAAATGAATTAAAAAATAAGATAAATAATTCTCTTAAAATAAGAATAAAAGAGTCAAGTATAAAACTGCCAATGGGAAAACAAAGCATGAAAGATGAAGACATTATTGAGAACATATTAACTACTTACGACGCTATTTTAAAAGCATTACCAAGGGAAAAAGAAAACATAAAGAATATTGAAATCAAATTCACTATGACTAAACCCCAGAAAATAAAAATAAAATGATACCAAAAAATTCTGTTCCAGAAGAAAAAATAAAAATTGTTGAGGAACTTTCTAACTTGATAAAAAACAAAAAGACAATTTTAGTTGCTTCTATAAAAAATATTCCTGCGTCGCAATTTCAGGAAATTGGAAAAAAACTTAGAGGAAAGGCGATAATAAAAGTTCCAAAAAAGAATTTAATATTCAGAGCTTTGGATTCTTCTCAAAATGAAAAGGTTAAAAAATTAAAAGAAGGGATTGGAGATAGTGTGGCTGTTTTGTTTTCAGACTTGGATTGTTTTGAACTTGCTTTAGAATTAATTGAAAAGAAAAGCCCAGTTAAAGCCAAAGTCGGGCAAGAAGCTCCAGAAGATATTGAAGTTCATGAAGGACCAACTGAATTAGTTCCTGGACCAGCTATAAGTGAATTAGGGGCATTGGGGATTCCGATTCAAATAGAAAAAGGAAAAATTCATATTAAAACATCAAAAGTAATTGTTAAAGAAGGGAAGGAAATTTCAGAAGCTGCTGTCGGGATAATGAACAAATTGGATATCAAACCATTTTCAGTGGGTTTTGTTCCTTTAATTGCATTTGACAACCAAGAAAGTAAATTATATTCAAATATTAAAATTGACAGAGAAGGAACATTAGAAGAATTAAAAAATGCGTTTGGGGAAGCATTATCTTTTGCTGTTGAAATCAGTTATGCTTGTGGAGATACAATTGAATTTTTAATCCGAAAAGCTGGTTCTCATGAAAAGGTTATAGAAAATTTAGCTGGACAAAATAATGAACCAAAAAGTGAGGATACTCATAATCAAAATTCAGAGGAGGAAAAACAATAATGAAAAACATATACGCGGCACTTTTGTTGCACAAACTTGGAAAAGAAGTTAATGAAGAAAACATGAAAAAGATTGTTGTAGCTGCTGGTGTAGAAGTTGATGAATCAAAAATCAAATCTCTTGTTGCCAGTTTAAAAGGTGTTGACATTGCAAAAGAATTAGAAAGTGCAAGTTTGGTTTCTTCTGCTCCAGCAACTGGAGAAGCACCCAAAGAAGAGAAAAAAACAGAAAAACCAAAAGAAGAAAAAAAAGAAGCTGCAGCAGAAGGACTTAGCGCACTCTTTGGATAAATTTATCTTATTTAATTTTTTAATCTGAAGAGTTTTCTACTTGTTAGTGGATTTTTATTCTGAATATATTTTGCATGACAATAATTTTTAAAAAAGGTTATTTATTAATGGACAAATGATAAGAGAAGAATTAGAATTTCCATGGATATTACAACTGCCAAAAAAAGATTTAGGAGATTTAACTATGGGCGAAACAAGGAAATTCTCGGAACTTGGAGCAAGGATTTACCCTCTTAAGAAATTATTCTTTTTAGTAGATGAAGAGTTTAATGCTCAAGCAATGATAAAAATAGGAGAATATTCCTTAAAATCTTCAGGAGCATCTGTAGAAATTTCTGGGGAATATACAGTCCTTCATGTATTTGATGAAATAGAAGAAAAAGTACTAACAGATTTATTTAATCGTTCGTACAATATTCATTTTAAAGATGAATCCCCATAACTTTTATAACTCTCTCCCTTTTCTTTTTTCTATCTTAAAATGTGGAATCTTTATCAAGACAATAAATTCTTAGAGCCATTAACTTTTTCTAATGGTAAATCCCAGCAAGATATTGTAAATGAGGTCTTGGAAGCAACCAAACAAGGACGCAAAGTTATTTTTATTCGCGGAATTTGCGGAACTGGTAAATCGGCGATTGCCTTGAATATAGCAAGGGAGTTGGGAAAGGCATCTGTTGTAGTGCCGGGAAAAACTTTGCAGAACCAATATAAAATCGACTACGAAGAAAATAAATATCTTTTAAAAAATAACAAAGAAAAATTAAAAATCAGCGTCATAACTGGAAGAAATAATCACAAGTGCAAATTTCTGGAAGACAATAAAAATTTTATACCTAAAATAAAAAAAGAAGTTGATTCAAAACTTCACGATATTTTTTCAGGAAAAAGAGAAGAAATAAATTCAATTATTCAAAAAGATATTTCTGCCGACAATTATAATATTCCCTGCAAAATTGAAATAAAAGAAAAAAATTCAAGAAAAATAAAACAATATTTGAGACAAAACAAAAAAGTTAATTTAAGAAATTTCTCGACGATAAATGATGTAAAAAGAATATCTATTGCTCCTGTCTGCCCATATTGGAGTCCAGTAATTCCCGAAATATATGAACTGAAATTTGACAATGTTAAAAAAAGAACTTACATGGGATTAGAGAATACCCAATTTGCTTTTTACCAAAGAAAACCTGGATGCAAATTTTACGAGCAATTTAATTCTTATATTGATTCTGATGTGATTGTTTTTAATTCCTTGAAATACAAACTTGAGTCATCTTTGAACAGAAAACCGCAAACAGAAGTTGAAATAATAGATGAATGCGACGAGTTTTTGGACAGTTTTTCAAATCAGAGAAATATAAATTTAGACCGACTTCAAAATTCCCTGAATAAAGTTGTTACTTCAGACATAGAAATTAAAAAAATATTAAAAAATCTTTGGGAGATTTTAAAACAAATAAAACTAAACCAAAGGATTAACGATTCAATTTTATCGCACGACATAATTCCATTAAGGCAAACAGGAATTTACGATTTGCTAAAAACTTTTTTGGGCTCCTCAGAATTTCTTGATGCGATTGATGATGAGAGTTATCTTTTTAGTGTGGAGGAAACAGCGAGGATGTTTGAGGATTTTTTTGATGAGAGTTATTTAACATTTCATAAAAAAGACAACGGCCTTGTAGCCAGTATTGTAACGACAAACCTCGCGAAAAAATTTAGAGAAATGATTGACAAAAATAAAACAATTGTTCTGATGTCTGGGACCTTGCACACTGAGAGCATTTTAAAAAATGTTTTTGGGCTTAAAGATTTTAAAATCATTGAAGCAGAAACACAGCATCAGGGACAGATAGAAGTTCAAAAAACTGGTTTAGAAATTGACTGCAAATATTCAAATTTTTCTTCTGGAAAATTTACTCGGAAAGATTATCTGAAGTCCCTGAGCAAGTGCATTGAGATCGCAAAAAAACCAATCTTAATTCATGTAAATGCTTTTGTTGATTTGCCTTCTGAAGAAGAACTTAAAGAATTTGATATTAAAAATTTAATCAGCCGTGAAAAAATAAGACAAATTCAGGAGACAGACAAAACCGGGAAATTAGTTGAACAATTTAAAAAAGGAGAAGTAGATGTTCTTTTTTCCACGAGATGTGCAAGGGGAATTGATTTTCCAGGGGAACAATGCAACAGCATTATTTTTACAAAATATCCAAATCCAAATGTGCAGGACGCTTTTTGGAAAATCTTGGCAAAAACAAATCCGCAGAATTACTGGGATTTTTACAAAGATAAAGCAAGAAGAGAACTCTGGCAAAAAGTTTACAGAGGACTGAGATTTAAACAAGACCATGTTTTTTTATTGAGTCCTGATTCAAGAGTTATAGAAGCTTTTGAAGAGGTATAGAAATCTTTTTAATCTCTTAATCAATTTTAAAGTTATCTGTCTATGTTTTAGTAGGCAAAGGCCTCCATCGCGTAATGGTATCGCACCGGTCTTGAGAACCGGGCCCTTGTGGCTTCCCCGTTCGATTCGGGGTGGGGGCGTTTAAATTCCAAGAACTCTTTTAAATTAGAATTTCCTACATCCCGAAAACCCTTTCCCAAAAACTTTTCTTAATTTTAATTGCTCTGTTGTTCTCATCAATGATTTCATATTTAATCACTGGTCTTTCTTTTATGACTGGTGCGTTCTCTGCAGATTCCTGATTTGCTATTTCAAACGCCCTTTCAATCACGCTTTTTGAATATCCCTGATTAAACAACGCTATTTTAAGCGAGTCGGAAGTATAACCTTTTGACAAATTTTTTTTAAAATAATCTACAACTTTTCTCCTGTAATTTTTTTCTGCCATAATTCAAAAAGAAAAACCGAGTTTAAAAATATAATTACTTTTTAATTTCTATTGGCTTTTGTTCTTTGTAAAACTTAACCGCCTGTTTAAGTCGAGATTTTGATTCAGAATAAATTGTCAAAATTTTATCACGCTTTTTTACTTTGTCTCCAATATGAACATAAAGGTAAAGACCCGATGCTTTATCCAAAGGGCACCCAGCAATCCTTGCCAGGGAATTTATTTTTTTGTTATTCATCTGAGAAACATTCCCTGACTTTTTAGACGAAATATTTTTCTTGAATTTTGCAACAGGCATTTTTTTAATTCTCCCTCCCTGTGCTTCAATTATCTGCTTGAATTTTTCAAAGGCCTTCCCTGAACAAAGAATTTCTTCTGCTAATTTTATCCCTTCACCTTTTTTTGCTTTGCGTGTCATTTCAAGAATTTCTCCAGACAAAAATAGT
>JAGLQB010000029.1 GCA_023137045.1 Candidatus Pacearchaeota archaeon | reverse complement strand
TTCTAAATCAAATCTTTCTGGCATCGCAAAATCTAATTGTAAAGTCCCGCACTGCCATTCCCTCCCTAAAGAATCTGTAACATGAAAATCAATCTTCGGTCCGTAAAACGCCCCATCGCCCTTGTTAATCTTAAACTTCAATTTTTTCTTTTTCAAAACCTTTTCCAAAACCGCTTCAGCCTTGTCCCAAATCTTATCACTCCCTATCCTCTTTTCAGGACGTGTGGATAATTCAACACGATAAGGCAAATTAAACTTCTTGTAAATTAAATCAATTAATTCTATAACCTTAATCAACTCCTGCTCTATCTGCTTCTCTGTACAAAATATATGCGCATCATCTTGTGTAAATTGAATAACTCTAAACAATCCTCCCAAAACACCTGAAAGTTCTTGCCGATGCACTACTCCAAGCTCCCCAACTTTCAATGGTAAATCCTTATAACTTTTTGGCTTTGTCTTATAAACTAACATTCCTCCAGGGCAATTCATTGGTTTAACTGCAAATTGTCTCTTTTCATAATCTGTCAGAAATATATTTTCTTTATATTTTTCCCAATGACCAGAAATCTGCCATAATTTTTGGTCTAAAATTTGTGGCGTTAATATTTCTTTATACCCTGCACTTTGATGAACCTCTCTCCAAAATTTAATCAATTCATTCCTAATCACTAAACCATTGTTGTGCCAAAAAACCATCCCAGGCGCAGTTTCATTAAAACTAAACAAATCCATTTGTTGCCCAATTATCCGATGGTCATTATCTTTCAACTTACTTGAATCTAATTTTGTTTTGGAAATCTCATTTAGTAATTTTTTAGAATCATATTTTTCCCTAACTTCTCCTTCAATCTTTATTTCCCTGCTTAATTCACTCAATGGATGCCCTTTAACTTTTAATTCAAATTCTTTGTAATATCCAAATGGAGCTCTCACAACATCAATTCCCTTTGATTTTTGCAAGGTTTTCTCAGCTTCTTCTAAAACTTTTACAGCAATATCTGGTGAAGCCAACTGACTTGAAAGATGGGCATAAGGATAAAGAACTATATTTTTAGCATTAACTTTCTGTGCAATTTCCAGAATATTTTTGACAAGTTTCTCAACTATTTGTTTAATATCAGAATCTCCTTTTTCAACTGCAGTTAAAATAACCAGCACTTCCTTAATATTTTTCTCTTGTTTTTCCTTCTCTGAAAGTGGGTCTATACTTTTTAATGCTTTTTTTAATGGTTTAAACTTGATATAATCGCAATGCAAAGCTAAAATTTTCATGAATTTAAGAAGATTGACTGGTTTATAAAATTAATCGACATAAAAAATTTATGCTGACAAATTTAAGCATTTTAATCTTTATACAAAAACTTACTAATTTGTTTTTTAGCTAATTTCCTTTTCTTCTGATGTTTGGCTAAAAAATTATTTATCTTTTTAATCAAGATGTCCTTTAATTCAGAAGTCAATAATTCACCTGATTTGTAATCTTCATAAATTTTTTGTAATTTTTTATCATCTGGTTCAAAGAACATTCTTAAATATTGAAAAGAAACATCTACATCAGGATTTCCGCCTTTTTTTCTATGCTCTTCAATAGTTGCTCTGCCTCCAGAAAAGGCATATTTATTGATTTTTCTCCTAACCTCTTTTGGAGAATCTGTAGTCAAAATTGCTACATTAGATTCACTACTTGACATTTTTCCTCCCATTCCTGACAAAGGAGGAAGAAAAACATTGTGTATAAGAGCAGGTTTGTCATAACCAAGTTTAGGAATTACATCTCTCGCAATTCTAAAGTGCGGGTCTTGGTCTACTCCAAGAGGAATTAAACAAGGAATTTTCTTTTTTTTCAATACTGAAGGCAAAAATGCTGGAACCGCCTGCATGCTCGTATAAAAAATACTTCCAATATTTGAGCTGTCATTAAGACCAAAACTTGCTTTAACAGTAGAAAAAGTTATTTTTTTTGCAACTTTACAAGCTTCCTTATACATCAAATTAGCATGTTTTGTATCAACAAGGAAATGTGTCTTTTTCGGGTCAAAACCTAAAGCAATCACATCCAACATATTTTCATTCAAAGATTTCTCCACATCTTCAAAACTCAAATTTTTCTTAAATAAAAATTTCTCTTCATCAGGAAACTGAAACCACATTTCTGCTCCAAATTTATCCTGCAACCATTTACATAAAATCCAGGGAAACAAATGCCCCAAATGAACTGCTCCAGATGGTGCTCGGCCAGTATAAAGAAAAAATTTATTCCCTTTTTCATATTCATCAAGAAGCCAATTCAAATCTCTATGTGCAAAAAAAACCTTTCTTCTTAAAAACAAATGTAATTCTCCTGCGTGTTTTTCAATTCTTTTCAAAAGTTCTTTGTCTAATTTGGAAACACCAAACTGTTTAATCAATTTACTATAATCAATTTTTCCAGAAACTTCCCAAGGCGTAACTCTAAATTCCTCTTTCATTTGAGTCTAAAGAGTAATATATTTTTAAACATACCTGAGTTTAAGAGATTAGTAAAACAGATACAAAATTCAAATAAATTTAAGAAATATGAGAATATTTATAAATAATAATTTACTGTTTTTAGAATAAAATGAGGAAAATAATACTGTTTATATCTGCTCTTATTGGGGTTATTTTGCTAAGCCAATTTATATCTGCAAAAATCATAATTATTTCTCCTCCACAAGAGCTATACAATCTTGGAGATGTGATACACATACCAATAAAATTTGCACCCTCTATTGATATAAAAGGGGAATATAATGTCATTCTTATTTGCAATGGAATAGAAACTAAATTTTCAAATGATCTTGTTATTGAAGGCGATAAAGAAGAATTAATCAACATGAAAATAATTTTAAGCTCAAGTAGAGTTGGGAGATCAACAGGGATTTGTAAGGTGAAAGTAATTCTTGGAGAAGAGTTTGAGCTAACAAATGAATTCAAAATTTCAAACATAATAACAGTCACACCCCGAGTAGAAGAAACAGAGTTCTATCCTGAACAAGAAATTTTAATTGAAGGGGAAGCTATAAAAGAAAATGGTAAAAATACCAAGGGTTTTGTTGAGATTACAATAACTCATGAAGATGGTTCTGAAATTAAAACAATGTCAGATACAGTAAATAATGGTTACTATTTCATAAATTTTTCTTTTCAAAAAGAAACAAAAGCAGGAACATATTCAATAAAAGTAAATGTATACGAATCAGATTCATCAAATATCACAAATCAAGGTTCAGCAGATTATAATATTTTAATCAAACAAGTTCCGACAAGTTTAGAAATAATTTTGGAAAATCCAGAAGTAGAACCCGGAACAGACCTCAAGGTGAAAGCAATTCTTCATGACCAAACTGGTGAGCACATAGCATCAAATGTTATTATAACTATTAAAAATGAAAAAGATAAAATTTTAGAACAAAGTGAAAAATCAACAGATGAATTTTTAGAATTTCCAATTGCGTATAATGAACCGCCAAAAGAGTGGACAATATTTGCTGTTTCAGATAAAATAACAAGTGAGATTACATTTGAAATAAAAGAAAAAGAAAAGGTTGAAATTAAACTTATAAACAGAACAGTTTTAATTACAAATACTGGAAATGTTTTTTACAATAAAACAGTTTTAGTAAAAATAGGAAATGAAACAAAACACATAGATGTGGGTTTAGATGTTGACAAAGACCAAAAATATATCTTAAGTGCTCCAGATGGAGAGTATTCAATAGAAGTCATCGCAGACGGAAACAATAAAATTACTGGAATGGTCATGCTCACTGGAAAAGTATTTGATGTGAAAGAAACAAGTGTTGTGGGAAGTTTAATGAAATATCCTGCTGTTTGGATTTTTTTAATAATAATTTTGGGTGCTATCATTTTTCTTATTTTGAAAAAAGGGCATAAAAGAATCTTTTTTGGGCACAAGAATCCTAAAAAAGAAAAAAGGAAAAAGGGAAAAATATCTCAAAAACAAAGTTCAGCAATCAATTCAAAAAATAAAGCAGAACTTTCTTTGTCTATAAAAGGGAGCAAACAAAATGCAAGCATTATTTGCCTAAAAATAAAAAATCCCCAAGAAGTTGGATTAGTAAAAGATACATTGCAAAAAGTAGTGGACGTGGCTGAAGAAAATAAAGCTCTGACATATGAAAATCAGAATAATTTCTTTTTTATTGTTGCTCCAGTAAAAACCAGAACTTTCAAAAATGAAGTTATTGCATTGAAGATTGTACAAAAAATTGAGGAGATAATAGCAAATCACAATAAATTATTCAAACAAAGAATGGATTTTGGAATTTCATTAAATTATGGAGCAATAATCGCAAAACAAGAGAAAGATTCTTTGAAATTTATGAGTATGGGAACATTAATAACTTTAGCAAAAAAAATCTCCTCGCTTTCAAATGGGGAGATTCTTTTAAGTGAAAAAATAAAAGAAAGATTAATGTCTGATATTAAAACAGAAAAAGTTGAAAAAGATGGTGTAGAGATATATAAAATAAAAGAAATAAAAAATAAAAAAGCTAATAAAAAATTCATAAATAGTTTTGTGAAAAGAATTGCAGAGAAAAAATAAAATTAATTATATAATTCTAAATAACTATTTACCACAGCTCTCTTAATTTCTGGATGTTTTTTTTCCAATTCTTCAATAAATTCTGAAAGTGCAGTTTTTTCTGTCCCCACTTTTGCAAATTTTAATTTTTTTAATTTGGCATAAAGTAAAATTTCTTTGTCTAAAAATAAATAAAGGGGTTTGATAAAAATATTATTTTTTGTTTTCTTAATCGGGGAAACTTTCTTTAGTTCACTCACTTTTCCATAAATTAAAGTTTGTATTATCTTATTTGCTTGTGAATCAATATTCAATGCTATTGCGATTTTATTTTTTTTCTTTTTGCTCGGCAATTTTAATAATTTAATTCTTAATTTATCTTCAAATAATTTGAGGATACTTTCCAAAACAACTTGCCTAAAATCATTTCCTTTTTCATACCAAATTATTTCATCTTTTTTAATTAATCCAAATTTACGAATTGTATAAAGAACTTTTTTCTGAAAATATTTAATAAAACAATTTCCACAAAGTTTTTTCTTATTTGTAAATTCATAAACAGGATTTGTTTCGCATTTTTTGCACATTTTATAATTTCCACTTATCAAATTTTTTTCTATCTTCACTTGAAGCTTTTTTTGAGTATGCTCTTATTAATTCATTAATTTTTTCTTTTGTCTTTTTGTCACATTTGTTAAGAATAACTGCACTTGGACCTATAAAATCAGGAACAATCAATTCCATCTTTTTTCCAACTCTTTCAATGATTTTATTTTCTTCTTCATTTCTTCCAAGAATAATCCATGAATCATTAATCACGAAATGTCTGCCAACACCTATTAATTTGATTTCATTTTCATCCATTCCTCTTTTTAATAAATATTCAAATCTTGTTTTCAAAGCTTTTTCGCATAGCAAACATCCTCCAGCTGGATGAGGATAAGAAATCTTAAATTTTTTAGCGAGTTCCATTTGTTTTTGTCGTCTTCTACCCTCAATGTCATAAAATTTTTTCCTGTCAATTAATCCACTTTCTTCTGCTTTTGTTTTAGGAAAAAATTTCGCTGAAAGTGGTCGCAAAAGTCTTCCTTTTAACCCAGATTCTTTTTCAACAATATCCATAGCTTTTTTCGTTTGAGACATTGGTCGCTCTCCTAAAACTTCTCCAGTAACAATTGTTTCAATTCCTTCCTTATCTGCAAATTCCTTTGCTTTTTTCAGCATAAAAAGTCTGCAATCAATACAAGGATTAACCCCCGCACCTCTTCCATATTTTGGATGCTTAATAACTTCTAAATATTCCTTAAATAATTTCCCTTTTGTGCAATCAAAAATTTTGAGATTTATCTTATGTAATTTTGAAAATTCCAAGGTGCATTTTTTATCGCAACATCCTGCAAAAGGCAATTTAAAAAACAGAGCCACAATATCAAAACCTTGTTCTTGCATCAGTTTTATAACAAGACGACTATCTAGTCCTCCAGAAAACATTACAATAACTTTCTTTTCGTTTTTCCTTTTATTAACCATTGAAATTCAATAAAAAAAGAGTATAAAAATCATTTGGATTTTTCTTTTAAATTTTTGGGATTTTTTTCTTTTTTTAAAACCCCCTTACTTTTATCACCTTTTTCATTAATATTCTTTTTAGAAAAAAACTCCGATATCTTAAAACCAACTTTGAATAACTTTAATATCACTCCTGCAAGTAAAATTGTAATTCCAGTAATAAACATTATCCAAAACACATTATATGCTTTGCTAAAAAAGACAGATAAAATATCAAAGAGATTAATGGGCATGTCAGAAAATCCAGTCATAGCCAATGTAGGATTAACAAGAATGCCAATAAGACTATCTAATTTCATAAATGGTAATGAAGAAACTACTAACAAACTTCCAACAATAAATGGTAAGCTAGTTTTTTTCTCAATTAAAAAGAACATTAATGCAATTAAAACTATCGCAATTAATAATGACATGTAAAATTTTGTGTTCCAGTAAACTCTGGCTTTTTCAGAAACTAAAAAAGAAGGACTACCTGTTTTTTCAAAACAATCCCAGAAATCGCAATCATACTCTTTATAATAAACTTCTTCCACAAGACTATCAACTCCAGATGAAATAATAGCTTCTGAACCTTGAGAAATCACATCACAAGGAATTACAAAAGTGTTTCCTCCTTCACTAAAAACAAATTCCGAATTATCTTGACAATGAGATTCCATTAATTCAAGTTGCTCTTCCACTACATCTGGCAAATCCATATCCTCTATAATATCTTGAGTAACAGAAACAAATTCTAAGCGCACATTATCATAATCTAAAGAAAAAGAGAATGTTAGAAAAAGATTTCCTATGATAAATAATAAAAAAAGCACTACACTCACGATTACCAACAAACTACCTCTTATAAAACCCATAAAGGAAAAAAGAAAAAAGAGTTTATAAAATTAAACATCTGTAAAATCATCAAAACATTATTAAACTATTCTCAATAAAATATTTTATGGTAAGTATAGATAAGGAAAAATGTATTGGATGTGGTGTTTGTGTTTCAGTTTGCGGAGAAGTTTTTAAAATGGTGGAGGGTAAAGCCGTTGTAAAAGCTCAAAAAAATATTCCCTGTGTAAAGGAAGCAATTGATACCTGCCCAGTGGACGCAATTAAGTAATAACATGAAAAAAGAGGATTCATTGAAAGATTTCTTTAGTCCAAAAACAATAGCTGTAGTTGGAGCATCAGATAATCCGAAAAAAGTTGGGTATGTTCTGATGGAAAAACTTTCTGAGTTTAAAGGCAAAGTTATCCCGATTAATATAAAGCATAAAGAAATTTTTGGAAAAAAAGCTTATTCTTCTTTAAGTGAATATCCAAAAAAAATAGATTTGGCAATAATTGTTGTGCCCGCAAAAATAGTAAAACAAATCTTAGAAGATTGTGGCAAAAAACAAATAAAAAATGTTATAATAATTTCTGCAGGATTTTCAGAAGTTAAAAACAATAAATTAGAGCAGGAAATTATTCAAGTTGGAAAAAAATACAGAATAAATTTGTTAGGACCAAATTGTTTTGGAATTGCAAATCCAAGTTTAAATTTAGACACAACTTTTTCAAATACTCCTGCAAAAAAAGGTAATATTGCATTCATAAGCCAAAGCGGTGCATTATGGAGTTATCTTTCAGATATTTCCTCGTCTACAAAATTAGGATTTTCAGGATTTGTGAGTTTAGGGAATATGGCTGATTTAGATTTCTCTGATTTCATTAATTATTTTAATAAAGACAAAAAGACAAAAAAAATCATTCTTTATGTTGAGAAACTAAAACAAGGAAAAAGATTTATCGATATTTGCAGAAAATCCAAAAAAGAAATAATTGTGGTGAAAGCAGGAAAATCAGAAAAAGGTTCTATGGCAGCAATTAGTCACACAGGAAGTTTGGCAACAGATTTTGAAATTTACAAAGGAGCATTTAAACAAGCACAAGTTAATTTAGTAGATTCTTTGTCTTCTGCTTTTCGTCTTAAAAAATCAAAGATTAAAATTCATTTTAAAACAAAAGGAAATAAAATCGTGATAATTACAAATGCAGGAGGTGCAGGAACTTTAATGATAGATTATTTGGTGGAAAAAGGTTTTGATGTCAAACAACCAATAGATTTGATTGGTACAGCTTTAGCCAAGGATTATGAATTAGCATTAGAAAAATTAAAAAAAGCGAAGTTTGATGGTTCTATTATTGTTATTTTAACCCCTCAAAAAATGTCAGAACCAGAAAAAACCGCCAAAGCAATTATCAAATTTGCTAAAGATAAATCAATAATTGCTTGTTTTCTTGGAGGAAATTCTGTAAAAAAAGCAAAAGAAATTTTGGAGAAAAATAATATTCTTTGCGTAGATAAATTAAAAGACGCAGCAGAAATTTTAGGAATTTAAACTTAAAATTATGATTATTTCTAACCCTAAACTTTAAAAACTAAATTCTTTTTCATGTCACATGAAAATAAATATGAAATTTTCATTCATCCAAAAATCACAAGGTAGTGATTTTGAATGAAACAAAGTGTAGATGAAATTTTGAAGAAGTATGGTTCTAAAATCGAGGGCCAAATAAAGACAGATTCTTCTTT
>JAGLQB010000028.1 GCA_023137045.1 Candidatus Pacearchaeota archaeon | reverse complement strand
AGAGCACATACAATTGTTCTTTCAACACAACATGATGCAGGAGTACCTCACAAAAAGATAAGAAAAGATGCAATAGAGAAAATAATAAAACCAGTATGCGGAGAATGGCTTGATAACAAAACAATATATCATGTGAATCCGACGGGGTTATTTATTCGAGGAGGACCATATGCAGATGCAGGTTTAACTGGAAGAAAAATTATTGTTGATACTTATGGTGGAGTTGGACGACATGGTGGAGGAGCATTTTCTGGAAAAGATTCTTCAAAAGTTGATAGAAGCGCGGCGTATGCTGCAAGATATATTGCAAAAAATATTGTGGCTTCAGGAATTGCAGACAAATGCGAAATTCAATTAGCATACGCTATTGGAGTGGCAGAACCAGTTTCTATAAATGTGAATTGTTTTGATACAAATAAAATTCCTACAGATAGAATTGAATGTTTTGTAAGAGAATATTTTCCATTAACTCCAAGAGACATAATACAACATTTAGATTTGCAAAGACCTATATTTAAACAGACTGCTGCATACGGACATTTTGGAAGAGAGGAGCCAGATTTTACTTGGGAAAAAACAGATAAAGTAAGTGTTCTAGAAAAAGCATTAATGAATTCTAATTTTTTGATTTTGAAAAATATTTAGTTTTGTCGACGGAAAAACCGAAAAGATTTCAAAAAAAATTTAAAATAAAATTTTCTTGAAAAAGAAAAAACATTTATAAACTATAATTTACTAATTAAGAAAAGAGAAGATGGTGAAAAAAAATAAAGAGGGTAAGTTTCCGAATGATTTTAAATTTTTGTTGATTGTATTTGTAAGTATTTTAGTGATGTCATTTGTTTTTGCTACATATGTTTTTAGTGAGAGTGGTGAAGGCTATACAACTTTTCATCTTTATTCTGCTAATGATACTGGCGATACAAATCTTGTTAATATCACCCTTAATAATACTCAGGGAGCATCAGCTAGTGGAAATATAAGCCAAGTTAATTTTACTCTTCCAAGTGCATTTACTTACATAACTCAAACAAATGGATCAAGTAATATTACGCATTTTCCTTCAGAATTTATTTTTACAGAAGCAACTAGAACTTTAAGTTGGTCTAATTTTACTTATGCTCTTATTAATGAAAGTGTTAATATGACTAGTTTTTGGTTTAATTTCTCTGTGAATACTCCTGGTTGGTATAATATTACACTTTCTGTTATGAATGGTACTGGTGGAGATTCATTTACAAATTATTCAAATATTACCATTGAAATTAATGATACAGCTGTTCCAGAAATAGTGGCAGCTAATATTACATCTGTAACTTCTGAGAGTTATGAACGTGGAACATTATTATTGAATGTTTCTATCTTTGATTATGGAACAATGTGTTCTGTAAACTTTACAATAACAAATAGTAGTGAATCTATAAATGCAACATATAATGCTTCTCAGACAGGGAGTTCATGGAATTACACAATTAATACAGCCTCTTTTCCAGATGGGACATATAATATAACTGTGTATGCTAATGATTCTGCTGGAAATTTAAATGATAGTGCAAGAGCTTATAATGTTGTTTTTGATAATACTGCTCCAGTAACACCAACAATTGAAAGTTCAAGTGCAACAATTACTTCTCTTACTTTAACTGTTTCAGTTAATGATGTAACTAGTGGTATAAATGCAAAATGTTCTGTTGATAGAAGTGGGGCGAGTATCACTGGTACTGGAACAACTCAGACTTTAACTGAGACTGGATTAAAGTGCAGTAATGAATATTCTTATCAAGTCACATGTAATGATCGTGCAGGGAATAGTGTTGTTTCAGCAATAACACCTTTTTGGACAAGTTCTTGTGGAGGTTCTGCAACAAATGGTGGAAGTGGTTCATCTTGGACAGGAACAATTAATGTGCATGATGAGCAGTTTGCAGAAGGTTATACCAGAGAAATTGCTGTTAATAATAGAATGAAAGTTAAAGTTGGAAGTAGTTATCATTATGTGGGTGTTAAAGCATTAACTCTAACTACAGCAACAATAGAAATTTCAAGTAACCCTGTTGAAGTAGAATTGGATATTGGAGAAGAAGCAAAAATAGATGTTACAGATGATGGGTTTTATGATATGCATGTTATTTTAAATTCCATTGTAAATAATAAAGCAGATATAACTATAAAGAAGATATATGAACAAATTCCAGAAGGCGAAGGAGCAGTAGCAACATCTGGTGACATTACTGATGTTGAAGAAGAAGTTGAAGAAGTTGAGGAAACAAATTTAATCTGGTTATGGATTTCAATTGGTGTTTTGGTGGTTGTTGGAGCATTGGCAATTTTGTTAAAGATGAAGAAAAAATCTTTTGGTATCAAAAAACGATAAATTATTTAACTTGATTTAATTCTAAATTTTAATGAATAACAAAGATAGTTGGATGATTGCAGATTTGCATATTCATTCTAGATTTTCTAGAGCATGTAGCAAAAATATTAATTTTGAAAATTTAGTTAAGTGGGCTAAAATTAAAGGTTTGAATTTGTTGGGAACTAGTGATTTCACACACCCTGTTTGGTTTAGTGAAATTAAAGAAAAACTTGTAGAGAAAAATGGACTTTATTATTATTATCAGGATTTTCCATTTATTATTTCTGGAGAAATTTCCCTGATTTATACTCAAGGAAGAGGGAGAAGAATTCATTTGGTTTTATTAGTTCCGAGTATTAAAATCGCTGAAAAAATTCATGATTATTTGGATACAAAAGGGAGAAGAGATTATGATGGAAGACCTATTTTTAAAATCCCCTGTGACGAATTTGTAAGAGATATGATGGCGATTTCTGAAGAGATTGAGATAATCCCTGCACATATCTGGACGCCTTGGTTTGGGGTGTTTGGAAGTATGTCTGGATTTGATAGTTTGAAGGAATGTTTTAAAGACCAGTTTGAAAATATCCATGCAATTGAAACAGGAATTTCTTCTGATCCTGAAATGAATTGGAGAATAAAAGAACTTGAAGGAAAAGCAATTGTGAGTTTTTCAGATGCTCATAGTTTCTGGCCTTTTAGATTAGGAAGAGAAGCGACTATTTTTCAAAAAACAGATTCATATAAAGGAATTATTGAACAAATAAGGAATAATACTTTTATCGCGACTATTGAAGTTGATCCTGCGTATGGTAAGTATCATTGGGATGGACACAGAATTTGTAGTTTTTCGTGCAGTCCTGAAAAAACAAAGGAATTAAATGGAATTTGTCCTGTTTGTAAAAGAACTTTGACAATTGGAGTTGAAAATAGAGTAGGACAACTCGCAACTAATCCAGATGGATTTAAAACAAAAAATGCAAAATATTTTTACAAGATTTTGCCTCTGCACGAAATAATTGCTTTAGCAATTGGGAATGGTATGCAGAGTAAAAAAGTTTGGGATATTTATAATTCTTTGATTAAAAAATTTCAAAATGAATTCAACATTTTATTAGATGTTCCAAAAGAAGAATTACTTGAGAAAGAGGTTAATGATAATCTTGTTAATTTGATTATGAAAAATCGTGAACAGAAAATAAAAGTTCAAGCAGGTTTTGATGGGGAATATGGTAAAGTGTTATTAGGAGAGAAACAATCTACTTTGATTTAATTTTTATAAACTCATAATGTGCATCAGAAGTTTTTTTATTGCATTTAGGACATTTATCTTTTAGAGTGTATTTATTGCATTCTTTGCATTTTTTTAGTTTGCTCATTTTTCTTTTATACTAAACTCTATTCCTTGGTGTTTTGCCTTTTTTTCAATATCCTTGATTATTTCTTTAAGTTTATTATCCGCAAGCTTTAAATTTTCATCCTCTTTTTTTAAAGTATATTTTCCCGCAGAAATATATTTTACTTCTGCATTTTTTATATCTCCGAGAATATTTTTAATTAATTCTATTCCATTTGATTTTGTTGTTGTCAATAATATTTCTTTTTTTATAATAGCTTTTTTCTGTTTCTCTGTTTTTAAAATATTTAATATTTTTTTAGAATTATCTTTTCCCACAATTTTTTCAAGATTCGTAGGATTTTCTTTTGCTTCTTGTAAAAATTCATATACTTTCTTTTCTTTTAAAATTTCTGTAATTAATTTCTCTGCTTCTTCCTTTAGTACACTTTTAAGAATTTTCGTATAACTTTTTTCTTGTTTGTCTTGTTCCATTACTTCTTTTTTTTCTTTCTGGGTTACTCTCCTCAAAGATAAATCAATCCTATCTCCTGAAATTCTTAAAACTTTGCAGACGATTTTTTTCTTTGGGACAACATAGTTCCTTAGGTTCCTTATCCTTCCCGGAGCAATTTCACTTAAGATAATGCTCCCTTCAATATTCCCTTCAATTTTGACAAATACTGCTGTTCCAACTATTCTATCAACAGTGCATAAAACTATGTCTCCTACTTCTAATTCCATAATTTAAATAGAAAGAATGGGATTTTAAAGTTTGTGATAAAAAATTATCTGAACAAATTAAATTTTTACTACTTCTATTTCTAAATGTTTTTTTAAATTATCAATAAAATCTTGTTCTTTTTCTTTGGAGATTATACAACCTGCTGCAAATTCATGCCCCCCGACTTCTCCCCCAATTATTTTGATGACATGACTTAAAATTTCTCTAACATTTTTTCCACTTTTTCCTACACCTCTCGCAGATATTTTTATTTTATCTTCGTAGTGTGCCATAGTTGTGATTACAGTGCCATCTTTATACAAGGAAGAATTTGAAAGAATACTGGTAATTGTCCCAATAATTGTATCTTTTATTTTATCTTTTGCGTTAATTATAACAAATCCGTTTTTTTCTATTTTTTCTGTTTCTGATATAAATTTTAATCCTGAGATGATAAGTTGTCGGTATTTTATGTGCAAAGATTGTGCTCTTTTTTTTGCTTTGGGAATTTCCATGCAAAGTTGTATGGCTGTTTCAGGTTCTCCTAATCTTGAGCAAGCATTAATAGTCGCACTTAATTCTCTGGCATCTTCTAGTTTATTGAAAAATTTTATTAAAAAAATGTTTCCGATTATTTTTTCACTTGCTGCTTTTGGATTTCTTAATAATACTGCAGTAACTAATTTGGACATTTCTTTATCGTCTAATTCTACAAGACTTTTGTATTTGCCATTTACTGGGCTTAAACCAATTTCTCTCAATAAATCAAGAACGCCTTTTGTTTTTCCTGTAACATTTGGGATATATGGATTTGAACAAAATTCAAGAGTTCTGTTTATAGGTCTCGTCGACGGATAACTAAGAAGTCCCCTCTTTCTTTTTACTTCGCCGTCTTTTAAGATTTCATGATTCAGTTTGTCTATTTCTTTTTCAAGCATATCTCCAATCATGCCCAAAATTGCCAATTTTGCAAATTCTTTATTTTCAGGATTTAATTGTTTGCAAAAAAGATATGTAAGACAAGAACCACTCATTTTTTGTTTTTCATGAAGTTCAGGATTTATGATATTAATGTTCAGAGGAATTTCTCGGTCTATTTCATGATGGTCAATAATAAAAACTTCTTCTAACCCTGATTTTGAAATATGTTCTAAACTTCCCGACGCTAAATCCAAAAAAAGAGTTAATTTATTTTTTGGCAAATTATATATAAATTCTTTTTCTAAACTTTTCACTATTTTCAAAGAAAATTTTTTGTCCAACTTTTTTAAGGCCTGCATCATTATTGTGGCAGAAGTAATACCATCAGTATCAAAATGACTTATTACTTGAATTTCTCTATTTTTTGATTTTTGGAGAAATCTTTCAGCTACGAGTTTGATTTCTAACTCAAGACTTTTTACCTCTTTTTCCATTTTAAATTTGGTAGAAACAAGCAGATTCTAATTTATCTATGATCTATTTTGAAATATTTTTTTAATTTCCTTAATTGGGAAAATATTCTATCTTTTTCTCTCATTGCTCTTTTATCTTGTTTGTTATTTTCATAATGTTTTTTTACCCTTTCTAATTTTTTTTCAACATTCTTTAAATCAGGATTAATATATTTGTCTCCTAATATCTGGGAAATTTTTTTATTATGTTCTTTTGGATGAATGTTTTGTCTTCTTAATTCTTCTCCAATTTTTTCACTTGTCAAGCCTTTGCCAGCTAATTCTTTAACTTTTTTTTCAAATTCTGCTTGAGAGATTTTTTTAGATTTTTTTTCTTTCTCTATCTTTTTTGTTCCTTTTACCATACCTTTAGTTTGTAATTCGTGTCTTTTAAATTTTACTATAAACTGAAAAATATTTAAATGAAACTGGGCTATCTATAAGATGGGAAAGACCGTCGGAATAATTTCACTTAAGGGGGGTGTGGGTAAAACATCTGCTGTTTCTGCTTTAGGAGGAGCAATTGCAGACTTTGGCCAAAAAGTGCTTTTGATAGATGGTAATTTTTCGGCTCCAAATCTTGGATTGCATTTAAATATAATAGACCCAAAGATAACGCTTCATCATGTTTTGGACAGAACTGCGAATCTTAAAGATGCAATTTATGAATCTGGAAATCTTGATGTAATGCCTTCGTCTATTTTTGAAAGAATAAATATCAACCCATTGGATTTAAAAAATAGAATTAAAACTTTGAAAAGAAAATATGATGTTATTCTTCTTGATTCTTCTCCAGCATTAAATGAAGAAACTCTTGCAGTAATGCTTGCATCTGATGAGCTCCTCGTTGTGACTACTCCTGATTATCCTACTCTAAGTATGACTTTGAAAGCTGTGAAAGTTGCAAAACAAAGAGGAACTCAAATTGAAGGTTTGATATTAAATAAGGTTCATAACAAAAATTTTGAATTGTCTTTAAAGGATATTGAAAAGACAGCTGAAGTTCCAGTAATGGCAGTTATACCTCACGATGTTAATGTTTTAAGAGCTTTGTCTGAATTTTCTCCTTCCACAATTTATAATCCCAAGTCAAAAGGCAGTATTGAATACAAGAAATTGGCGGCTGTTCTTATAGGTCAAAAGTATAAACCTTTTAAGTTGAATAATTTTTTGCGAATAACTCCGAAAAGGCAAGAAATTAACCGAGAAATTTTGTATAAAAGGGTTTTTAAATAATTGTAGATTTTTATTTCTAATTCGCGAGCTCACTCGTCACTGGATTATTTGGCGTCTCTCGTGAACATCGCTTAGCCCTATAGTCTAGTGGTCAAGGATACAGCCCTTTGAAAGCAAAGTGCTTTGCACTTTTTATTACTCCAATTCTTTTGGGGTTTGAAGAAAGGCTGTGACCCAGGTTCGAATCCTGGTGGGGCTATTATTCGAACCTTCCAGGTCCGAGAGTAATATTTTTTCAAAATATTTCACTGATTCGTCAAATCAAAGATTTGCCAAACCAATCCTAGTGTGGCTATTATTTTATTGAGCAAAGCGAACTAATTCAAGAGGGGCTATAATGCTATCGAGCAAAGCGAATCAATCCTGGGCTATTTATGTTTATACCGCCCTCTTTTTTCAACTGCTTGTAATCTTTCAAAAACAATTTTAGAACCCGTTGATTTACTGTATCCTTTGAAAACTTCTTTAATGAGTTCTTCCCAGTTTTTGAAATGTTTTGCTTCAAGTGCCTGTTTTAAGAGATGTAAATCAACTGCTTTATCTTCAAATTTGTGGCTTATAAATCCTAAACCGAAATCTATGAAGAATATTTTATTTTCTAATAAAATCATATTACTTGTTGTTAAATCTCCGTGAATTATGTCTTTATCATGGAGTTTTGCAATTGATTCTCCGATTTGTTTGCAAATTTTCTTTTGCTTTTCTAATGCGAAATTATCTAAATGTTCAGAAAGTCTTTTGCCGTTAATGAATGGCATTTTTATTTGATAAAGCTCTGATGTTGGTGTGGGTTTTGGAGAGTTTATTATTTGAGAAGCTTTAGTTAGAAGTTTGGTTTCAGAGCGAGTTCTTAGCTTTCTTATTCTATTATCTAATTCTTGTAGGCGATATGATTTTTGGATTCTGTCTTTGATTATGATTGGCTCGCTGTGGCTCGTGATTAATTGCTTCGCGCCAACTCCCGACCCCACTTTCATCAGGGGCGATTTGGTAGGTTCGTGAAATCGCTCGGACTTTGTAGAGGCGCTTCGCTGGGAATTATTTATTAAAGAAGATTTTTTTGAGCGAGGCGAAACTAAATAGATTTTTGCTTCTGCTCCTTGGGCGATTAGTTTTTGTTTTGGGATCATTTTATTCTTTATCCTTAGGAATATTTAAATATACTTTTTCTTTACTCTGAATATGGGAAGAATTTATATGCACGATACAGTGAGGGAACATCAAGATAGAGTAGCAAAAAGTGCAATGAATTATCTTTTTGCAGGAATTTTTGTTGTTGCTGGTTTGTTAATTCCTCTTAGTTTGAAATGGAAAATAATTCTTATTTTAATTGGGGTGGGAATTGCCTTTTTAAATGGTTTAGGGGATAAAATCATGAAGAAGAAATTTAAGTTTTAATATTTTACTTTTGTTCTTTTTTAAGAATTTTTTAAAAAATATCCAAAATGGGAGGAGAGTGTTTTTTATATAGAAGAAAGAGATGATTAAACCTAAAATTTCTGGGATAAGCCGAAGTAATTGAATGAAATTTACATTTCCATATTCTAAAATTCTATAAATTTGGACTATTATAATGATTACTGCACTAATTATAAAAGAACATGTCCAACATTTAAATGAGAAACAAGTAATTAATTTAATTAAAATAATAAAAATAATTGGAATAAAGAATGCCCAAACAAAATGTTCTACCCAGTGCCTAATTTCAGAATTTTGGCAATATTCTGTTTCATAACTGGTTATATCTATTGGACACCCAAACCTGTTAAGACATAAGAAAATTGCTAAAAGAA
>JAGLQB010000027.1 GCA_023137045.1 Candidatus Pacearchaeota archaeon | reverse complement strand
CCCATAAGTCTTCAATAATAACTTCTGGAGCCCCTGCATTTAAATTTTCCCAAAGTCTTTGATTAGCCCGAATAATATCTGAAAGTTTATGTGTCAAATCATCTTCACTTCTTTCTCCAGATTCTAAAATAATACTTGGTCTTACAGTTACAGGAGGAACTAAAAGCAATGTTAGAATAGACCATTCTGGTCTGCAATTAGTTGGATTTATTCCAATTTTTTTTAATTCTTCATCAGGAATATTTACAATTCTTTCCCTAATTTCTATTGGAAATAATCGATTTTTACCAATGTAAAAATTTGTTGGTTTATCTAATTTAACTCTTTCATGAACAATCCCGCAATGAGGACATTTTTTTGCATCTTTTGCTTTTTTTGCTCTTTGACTTGGAGAGTACTTTTCTAAATCTTTATCTGCTATTAATAATTTTTTACATTCTAAACAAAAACATCTTAATGATAATTCAACTAAAGGAATATATTTTAAATGCATAATTGGTCTTGCTAAATCAATACTTCCAGGATGACCCAGACATTCTTTAAGCCTACCACCGCATGTTCTACATCTTACTCCTGGGTCTATTGCTCCAAGTCTCAAATCCATTAAACCTCCATCAACAGGATATCCATCAATATTATATAATTCAGGAGTAACTATTTTTGCAACAGAAATTTTTTTAATTTTCTCCGGACTAAGTAAAGAAAATTTTATTTCTGCTATTTTTTTTCTTATTGGTTCCATTTTTTTATTCGTATTTATTTTTTAAAGTAAAACTTGTATCAATGTGCAATCCTTGCAATTCTTCAAGAAGCAACTTGAATGCGTATGATACCTCAATTCTTTCAACATCTTCGCCATTACACCTAGGGCAAATAGTTTTATTTCTTATGTTATCGTCTATTCCGATAGTTCCACATTTTGGACAGATAGGCAAAACAACTTTATCTGAGTCGTATCTTTCTTTTAATAATAATGAAGCACCATGTGCAACTAAAGCTTGCTGTTCCATTTCTCCTAATCTCAAAGCTCCGCCTCTTGACCTTCCTTCTATTGGCTGTCGCGTTAATAATGCAATTTTTCCAGAAGCTCTTCCATGAAGTTTATTACCGACCATATATTTTAACTTTAGATAATACAAGTTCCCAACGAATATTTTTGCAGTCATTCTTTTTCCAGTAATTCCATTGTACATTGTTTCTTTTCCATCACACCTAAATCCTAAATCTTTTAATTGAGATTCTAATTCTTTTTTGCTCACTCCTGAAAAAGAAGTTCCATCAACTGACTTTCCTCTTAAACATCCAACTTTCCCAGCCAATAATTCCAATAAATATCCCACAGTCATTCTACTTGGTAAACCATGCGGATTGAACATCACATCTGGTCTAATTCCTTTTGAAGTAAAAGGGACATCTTCTTCTGGAACTATTAAACCAATAACTCCTTTTTGTCCATGAGATGTAGCAAATTTATCTCCTATTTCAGGGATTCTTTGGTCCCTGGTTTTAACATGAACAATTTTATTTCCTTCACTATCTTCTGTTACAAATACTGCATCAATAATTCCTTTTTCTTCTTGTCTCAAAGTTACACTTGATTCTTTTTTTGTTCTGATTGAAATTTCTCTTGCTTCTGATAAGAATTTTGGTGGAGACATTTTCCCGATAAGAACTCCTCCCTCGCTAATTTCTGCTTCAGGATAAACAATCCCATCATTTTCCAAGGATTTGTAGCTTGATTCCATCTTGTAACCAGATGCATCTTTCTCTGGGATAGCAATTTCATCTTTTAATCCTCCAGAATAATTCATTTCTACTGCAGAATAAGGTCTAAAGTAAAAACTTCTTCCAACCCCTCTGTTTAAACTTCCCTGATTAAATACCAGTGCGTCTTCCATATTGTAACCTTCATAAGTCATAATAGCTACAACTAAATTTTGTCCTGCAGGATAAGTGTTGATAGTATCATAAACAAAACTCCTCACAATTGGTTTTTGAGGATATTGAAGAATGCTTACATCAGTATCAAGTCTGGATAAATAATTAGCCGCATAAATACCTAATGCCTGTTTTTGCGTTTTACTTCCACGATTTAATCTTGAACTCTGGTCATGGTTTCCATAAGGAACAAGGCTTGTAACAGCACCAAATAAAGTTATGGTATCTATTTCAAGATGTGTGTGGTCTGGGGTCACTTCTTCTTCATACAAAGCAATTAAAGAATTTTCTTCTTCAGATGCATCAAGATATTCAATTATTCCCAATCTTATCAAATCTTTCCAACTCAAGTTTCCTTGTTCTACTTGGATTAAATGTTCGTTTTTTAATCTTGGATTTCCATCTTCTACAATTATTAATGGTCTTAAAACTCTTCCAGGTTCTGTTGAAATTAAAACGGTTTTGAAATTATTATCATTCCTGATATTCATCTGTGTCGGAAATTTTCCATCTCTTCTTTTTTCTTTTACTTTTTTGATAAACTCTGTAGGTTCATCTATAGTTCCAATAAATCTGCCATTAAAGAAAACATCTGTGTCTTTAGTTTCTTCAGTATCAAGTCCATCAGATTCTAATTTTTTTATTAAGTCCTCTTCATTAAGATTTACTCTTGAAGAAACTCTACTTAAAATTGCGAGATTTTTTCTTAAACCAATTTCTGTTCCTTCTGGGGTTTCTATTGGACAGAATCTTCCGTAATGAGTTGGGTGAAGTGTTCTAGCAAGAAAATTTTCCTGTTCGCTGTGTAACATACTTGACACTCTTTGTAATTGTGAAATTGTTGCCAAATAATTTGTTTTGTCCATATTTTGAGTTATACCACTTCTTTCTCCAGTCCAACTTCCAGTTGCAATTGCAGATTCAATTCTATGAGAAAATAATGTGGATTTAGCAATTATTTTGATAGAAAAGAATTTTTTTCTTTTAGCTGATTTTTGTAAAGAATATTTAATATCTCTTACCAAGATTCCTAAGTTAACTCTAAAAAGAGTAGCTAATAAATCTCCAGAAAGTCTAACTCTTTTATTTGCATAATGGTCTTTGTCTGTTCTAAGTTTAGGATTTTCTTTTGCAATCAAAAATTGCTTTATTAGTTTGCATAAAGTTATGGCTTTTTTTATTCGGTCTTCTTTTTTTTGTCCAATGTGAGGGAATAAGTAAGAATCAATTCTTTGTTTAACTCTGTCTAAAATTTCTTTTTTTGTTCCTTGTAAATTTGTTTGTTCTGCAATATACATCATTGCGTCTTCTTTGGTTGCTAAGTTCACAAATTCATAAAGATTTACAACAACACTGTCAGTCTCTTTTCCAATATACTTAGCAATATCTGATTCTTTTGTTAAACCCAATGCTTTTAAAATTACTATCGCTGGCAGATTTTTGAATCTACTAAAAGAAGTCTCAATTAATCCTTCTTTATTTTCTGAGATGATGACTGGAATTCTATAAGTTCCTCTTAACGAAAATACTCTTAACATTAAAACACCTTTATTATTCTCTTCAATGAATGGCTGATTTTCTGCAAGGTCTTCCGCCATAATCATAACTCTTTCATTCCCTTTAATTATAAAGTAACCTCCAGCATCTAATGGGTCGCTATAATTTTCAATTAATTTTTCTTTAGACATCCCTCCAGTATTACATGCATTACTTTTGACTAGGACTGGAATCTTCCCGATTTCTACAATTTCTGAATCAATCTGGTCATCTTTTTTTACAGTTAATTCAAGGGTGATTGGAGCAGCATATGTTAACTTTCTTAACTTTGCTTGTGCAGGTACAATTAAAGATGTGCTTCCGTCTGCTTCAGTAACTTGCGGTTTTCCTACTTTTATTTTGCCAAGCCTAATTTCAAATTCTTCTTCATCAATTCCGCTTGAAATTTCATCAACAATTTCCTGCATTTTATGTTCAATAAAATTATTAAAAGAAATTATATTGGATTCTACTAAAGAGTGTTCTTCTAAATATTTTTTTACTATTAAATGTTTATTGTTCATTTTTAAATTAGACTACAACCCGAAAATAAGTATAAGTTTTTTCTCCTTTTTGTGGTTGATTTTGATCTGTTTCTGTCCTTGTTATTTTTATCACATCTCCGACGCTGCAATCTTCAGGCAAACCTGAATCGGTTGAAAGAATTTTGGGAAGTTGTGCTTTAGAAATATTGAATTTTGATAAAAGTTCTTCTGCTGCTTTTTCATTAATTTTGGAATGTTTGGGTTGTAAAATATGCATGGGATTGCCTATTAGGTGAATTTAATTTTGAGGATATTATAAAAGTTTTTAACAACTTAATAATAATAAAAAATAATAAATTTTTCTTTAAAAAGTTATCGGTTTTTTTGGGTTTTGGGGGAATTTTGGGAAAATTTGAGTTTGAACCCTAATTTTCTTTATTTGATAGAAAAAATGGCCCCTAAGGGATTTGTTGCTCGCGACCTTGCACAGGTTATTGATATTAAATTACTCCTTACCACGAAATCGCTCGACCCTCGATTACAAATAATATGCATTTACTAACATTCAAATTTCTTTTAGAACTAAAATGATATCTAAAGATATCATGAATGGCCCCCGAAGATAATTAATAAAAAGTTATTATTATATTTTATTAAAGGATAAATAACACCCTCTCTGGGCTTTTTAATATTATACACCCATGCCGGGCGGTTGAGAAAAGTTTAACGCCCTTTATTTTTTTCTCTAATTTATTAAGGGAATTTAAGTTTTTAAAATGGGGTTGCTACCCTATGGGTGCGGAATTATTTTTATTATTTTCTATTTTTCTAAATCTTTTTATAGTATTAAGACTAATATGCTTTATGAAAAAGTTGGTGATAGTTGGAATAGGTATTGTTTTAATAATTATTGGAATTTTTTTATATATTAAAGAACCAGTAATAGAAGAGGAAATCCAGTGGTTTGATTTAAAAAAAGAAATACTGCCAATTGTTCTATTAGTAGATGAGAGCACATATCAAAATCTTGAAAATGAAATTAATCAATTTGCCCGAGATATTGAAAGCGATGTGGGAACTGACGTTAGAATTTTCCATAAAGATTATATAAATGCTAAAGAAGTAAAAAACCACCTTCTTGATATTAAACAAGAATTGAATTTTGAAGGCATAATCTTAGTAGGTGAGATTCCAATACCTCTTATTACAACAAAAGCCTATAAAACTCCTGCACCTTCTGACTCATATTATGCAGATTTAGAAAATATTTATCAATATGAGGAAAAAATAGAAGAGCTGGCAGAGATTGGAGGAGCTGAAGAATGGGGATGGGATGAAGCTACAGAAGGAGAAACTCCTCAAGAAGCTCCAACAGAAATGCAATCAAATTTAGTTCCTACGTCTAAACCTGAAATGCAATTTCTTTCTTCTAAAGAAACTCTTTATTTTCATGTAACACATTCAAGAGGTTTTGCAGAAGGTGACATAAAAACATGGATAGGTAGAATTACTGCTCCTGTGGGGGCAGATAATAAAATACAATTAATTAAAGAATATTTAAATAGGAATCACAAATATAGAACAGGGGAGCTAAAATATAATGATGAGGTTCTTGTTTTTATGCCTTCTGAAAATGTTGGATGTATGGAGGAATTTACTCCTGAACAATGTTCAGAAATGATAAAGAAAAACCTTCCTGAAACATATTTTTTTGATAATGAATCAATAAAAACATTAATTTATAGACAGGTGGAGGATGAGATTTTAACGCAAACATATCTAAATGAGATTAAAAAACCTTATAGTGCTGTTTTAATAAATGCACATGGGGGTTACAAAAAGCATGAACCTGATGTGAGATATACATATATTCAAGATACACAACCTCAGTCAATGTTTTATGAAATAGGTAGCTGTTTGAGTGGTGCTTTTCAAGTTAAAAATAATATAGCACAATGGTATTTGTTTTCTGGTAATAGTTTATTTGTTCGAGCATATAGTGTGGTAATTATGAGTGGTAGTCTTATACATGGTGGGGGTAAGCAACATAATATTTTATCAATGGGGGGCAGGATATATGAAGCATATCCTACAGGAAACTTTCGAATTATGTTAGGAGACCCTACTTTAAAAATAAGAGAAATAGATACTGGTTGTAATTTGGTTTTTAGTGAAAAGTTTATTGATTTTGGCACTGTGTCATATCCTTTTGTTCATGAAGAGTCAGGTAGATCTCTTTATTTTAAAAACATAGGCAGTGAAAAATGCATAATTAGTCTTATTCATTCATTTCAAACCAATGTAGGTAGTTACCCTTGGTTTTCAAAAGAAATTTCTCCTCAAGAAACTATTGAACTGCCTCACTTATCTATTAAAGGTATTGCTATATTTGAAATAGAAAGTTCAGAAAAAGTTTTTAATCGTTCAGGTTCTTTAATCATAATATCCAATGATCCAGAAAACATTGTTAAAATACCTTACCGGGGCAAGATAAATAAAACAAACTAAATTCAAAAAGTTTTAAATAAGATAATTTCTTTTAAAGAAAAAGTGTGTGAAAATGGGAAAAGAATTGAAAAAGAAAAAAGGGTCTTCGAGGAAAAATCTTATAGTTATTTCTATATTAGTTATTATTTTTTTCCTAGTTGTAGCAAGCATAATTGTAATTAAATCAAGAGACTCTTGCAAAAAAATAACTGACAGTGACGAAAAAGACACTTGTTATTCTAATGTTGCATGGAAAACTAAAGATGATAGTTCTTGTGAAAAGATTATTAATAATGAAATAAAGGATTATTGTTATTCTCGCGTTATGATAAAAACTAGCGATTTTAGTCTTTGTGAAAAAATAATTAATAATGAAGAAAAAGAATTATGTTATGAAAAAATTGCAATAGAAACTATAAATGTTAGTCTTTGCGAAAAATTAACTATATCCAGATTTCAAGATCGCTGTTATGAAAAAATTGCAGTAAAAACTAAGGACATTACTCTTTGCGAAAAAATAGTTGGTAGTCAAAAAACAATGTGTATTGCTGCACTTGCAGAAGAATATAAAGATGCTAGTCTTTGTGAAAAAATAATTGATAGTGAAGGGAAAGACTATTGTTACTCTTATACTGCACAGTATACTAAAAATGTCAATCTTTGTGAAAAAATAATTGATAGTGAAATAAAAGACATTTGTAATACTTATACAGTTGTTGAATAATTTTTCTATACAACAAAAATTTACATATAGAAAATTATACAAACACGCCGAGCGGTTTGTTTTTGTTTAACGCCCTATTATTCTATTAAATAACAATAAAAAAATAATCATGGCCCCGAAGGGATTTGTTGCTCGCGACCTTGCACAGGTTATTGATATTAAATTACTCCTTACCACGAAATCGCTCGACCCTCGATTACAAAATAATATGTATTTACTAGCATTCAAATTTCTTTCAGAACTAAAATGATATCTAAAGATATCATGAATGGCCCCGAAGGGATTTGAACCCTCGACACCTGGATTTCTTCTTCTCTGAATGAGAAATGAAAGTCGCAAGCGACTTACTTTAAAAGTCCAGTGCTCTGCCAAGCTGAGCTACGAAGCCATGATGGAAATTAGATTAATTAGTTTAAAAATTATTCTATAAACTTTTTCAATCTTTCTTGAAGGTCATCTGCAGACATTGAACCCACAAATTGTTCAACTGGTTGCCCTTCTTTGAACAATATAAAATTTGGAATAGAACTCACATTAAATTTCTGGGCAAGTTCTTGGTTGTCTCCAATATCAACTTTGCCAAATTTTATTTTTCCCTCAAATTTTTCATTCAATTCTTCAATAATTGGAGCCATTGTTAAACAAGGCATACACCATTCTGCAAAAAAATCTATTAACACTACTTTGTTTTTAATAAAATCTTGAAATTCTGCATTTGTTAATTCCGGAACTTTATCATTTGTCATGTTATTTATTAAAAGAATTAATTTATAAAATTATTGATTAACATTTGGAAAAACCACATTCGCGACATTTCTCACAACCTTCAGAAAAAATTAACAGAGCCCCACAATCTGGGCATAAATTTCCAGAATTATTTTTTTCTTGTTTGACTATTTTTTTTTCATTATTTAGTTTTTTATATCCTTCTTCTATTCCCTGCCCAAGAGCGTCTGGAAGAGACCGAACTTTATTTTTCCCAAAACCTGTTTGAGTTTCTCCACCTATTCCTTTTAATTGACTTATGATTTCTTTTATTGGCGCACCATATTTAAAACATAATGAAACTAATCTTCCATACCCTTCTGAAATTGCAGATATGTCTTTCCCCCCTTTTCCAACATTGATAAAACTTTCAAAAGGAATAGAGTTATTCTCTTCAAATACGTTTAATGTTACAAATCCTGGTCCATAGGGGGTTGGTTGTTTTATTGTGGTTCCTATCACATTTGGTCTATCCCCATTTTTTATATCCAATGCTTCTTCTTTTTTTGTTGTTCTAACTTGATTTTCTAAAGAGCCGTCTTTGTAAATTGTAATACCTTTCAAATTGTATTCATGTGCAAGAAAAAAAGATTTTTCAACCCATTCAATAGGGGTTTCTGCAGGCATATTAATTGTTTTACTCACAGCATTATCAGTGTATTTTTGAAAAGAAGCTTGCATTTTGATGTGTCCCTCAATTTTTAAATCATGTGCTGTAACAAAGATTCTTTGTATTTCAGACCATTTTTCTTGAGAAACATTTTCAGGAGCAGATATTTTCTGAATTGAACCTTTGTTTTTGGCGATTTTTTCCATTAAATTATCACTATAAAATCCTTCTTTTCTGGCTATCTCTAAAAAATATTTACTGGGATCACTAAATGAAACTTGGGCATTTCCTTCTTGGTCATAAACCGCATTTTTGATGAAAGTTATGCCATATATTGGTTCTATTCCTCCTTCTACTCCAACTAATGTTGAAAGAGTTCCTGTGGGAGCTATTGTTGTTGTAGTAGCATTTCTTAATTTTAATTCTTCTCCTTTAAAGTAAGGGCTTTGTGAATCATATATGCTTCCCTCCCAATTTGGAAAAACCCCTCTTTTTTTTGCAAGTTTAACTGAGGCTTTTTTTGATTCTTTGTTAATAAATCCCATAACTTTTTCTGCAAGTTCAAAAGATTTTTCAGAACCATATGAAACGCCTAATCTTGTTAAAAGATTTGCCCAACCCATAAGTCCCAATCCTATTTTTCTATTAGACTTAACTATTTTTTCAATAGGAGATTGAGAAAAT
>JAGLQB010000026.1 GCA_023137045.1 Candidatus Pacearchaeota archaeon | reverse complement strand
AGTTTGACATTATTTCTATGGTTGTGGCTAAAACAGTTGCATCACCATCATTTATTACTGTATATAGATCAATACCTTGATCTAAAGTATCATAAGACACATATATCGTAGTTGAATCTTGTCTAAAAAGCCCTATAAAGGATACGCCTTTTATGCCAAATTCTCCATTTACTGCCTGCCCATGAACTGCCAGAGTATTTCCTGTATTCGGTACCCAATGTTGTACAGCATCAAAGAAAGTATTTTCTGTTGGACTGCTTGTGGATTTATAATACTTCTTCCATTGCATGGTTCCCCCAAACTTTGAATTACCTGCAAATCCAATAGATGCCCCAATCACTCCGTTATTTGTAAATACGACTTGATGTTCGCCTGAAAGAGGAGCTCCTCCATTTGTGCTGTATGCGTAACCCATTCCGTATTGTGTTCCAAAATTATCACTTGCAGTGCTTATTGGGAATGCCTCAGAGATTGACCAGATACCTTGAACTTCGGCTGAATTATATGTTCCATAAGTTCCAAGCCGACTTGTTTTTATTGAACCATTAACATCTAACTTTGTGGCTGGAGCACTTGTTCCAATTCCTACATTCCCAGCATTAATATAAGAATCTCCTGTATCACTTCGTATCAGAACATTTGTGCTCCCATCTTCAACCATTTTTAATGAAGCAATACCTCCAATAGAATTAATTAAAAGCTGTGAAGACCCAGCACTATTTGCAACTTCTAATCTGGCGCTTGGACTACTTGTTCCAATTCCTACATGGCCACTACTAAAATTCCCCTGTATCAAAGGCACAGCATTTACATTCGCCTGCTTTAGTATGAATTGGTCTGGTGCCTGATTATTTTTGCCAGCTTGATATCCTATTGCTACAAGATTCCTACCATCATTTGAATAACCTGCTTGATAACCAATAGCTATTTGAGCTTGTCCTGTATTTTGAGATCCTGCTTGATAACCAATAGCTGTTTGGGCATCACCTGTATTTCCATAACCTGCACCATCACCTATAACTGTTTGATAAAGCTTTGTATTGTCCCATCCTGCTTTATGACCTACAGCTGTTTGAAAAGAGCCTGAATTTGAATAACCTGCTTGATAACCAATAGCTGTTTGACGACCAGAATTTGAACGACCTGCGCTAACACCTATAGCTGTTTGATAAGGAACTGAATTTGACTCTCCTGCACGAAAACCAATAGTAGTTACCTCGTTTCCAGTATTACCATAAGAAGCATTCACTCCTACAGATGTGTTAATTCCGACTGCATCAAAGTTATCAGATAAAATATTCCCATTTACTTCTAGTTTGTGGCTTGGTGTGGAGTCTCCAATTCCCACTCTACCAGTTGTTCTTTCTAAAGTCATTGTGCTATACCAATTATCACTATTATCTTGTCTATCAAAATGCAAATTCTTATTTGTTGCATCTAATCTAATCATATGAGCCAAAGTATTGTCTGTTGTTCTTGATATTTTTATTCCCCCTGTTGTTCCAGGTGTATCAGAACCTGTTACCCCTAATTCTAATATTGATTCTGGACTACTTGTTCCAATTCCTACATTTCCGCCTTTCTTAACAAACAAACCAGTTCCAGCAGCTGGATTATCGCCCCAAACTGTAACAAACGCCGTTTCGTCTCCAGGAGTAGTATCGTACAAATATCCAAATATTGCAGCATTATTATTAGTGGCACTACGACCTACTGCAATATGATTATATTCATTAGTAGCATCCAAATCATTTTTAAATAATGCTAATGTTTCTGATGCAGTACTTATTGAATTTACATGGAATTTATATTCTGGACTACTTGTTCCAATTCCTACATTACCAGAAGAATTAATAGTTAATCTTGCAGTTGTTCCAGTTAAAAATTGATGAGATAATGCCCTTGTTTGAAGATTTGTATAAACACTACCTGTTCTATCATAATTTATTATAAGATTTGTATTTGCTGTATTATTTGGAAATATTTCAAACCCTTGATGACCATTATTTGATACCGATAATTTACCAGCTGGAACAACTGTTCCAATTCCTACATTCTTATTCAAATCAGATGGAAATAAATAACTTCCTGAAACATTCCAATATACATTGGAAGTCTGATTGTAGTTGTAATCATCATAAGGAGAAGATTGATTGTAAAGCCAATTACTTGCATTAATATCATTTACCCACAAGTTTCCTGTGATATTTCCTTGTCCTACTACATTAAATTTTTGAGCTGGACTATCTGTTCCAATTCCTACATTGCCACCAGATGGTTGTAATAATAAATCATAAGCAGTTGCTGTTCCATCTGTTCTTTGAACTTGCATAAAATAATTTCCCCCAGAAATACTTCCTGCAATTAATCCTCTTACATTAGCTGTTTTAACTGAAAATTGCCCCCCATTAACACCTAATGCTGGAATAGTAGAATCAACATCACTAACTGATAATCTCTGATATGGAGCATCTGTTCCAATTCCTACATTTCCCAAGAAATAATTATTTCCTGTCCCGTTTGAAAAAACTTCCCCGCCAAGATACAAATCCTTCCATCTCAAACTCGCATTTCCTACATCAAATTGATTATCAAAATAAGGCGTCATGCTTCCATTAATGCTCAAGTGCGCGATTTCCAAACTTGAAATATTATAGAAGTAACCTGTCTGCGCAAATATGTCGCCTCCTGAAATTGAAAATCCTCCGTTCTGCCAACCGCCGTTAAAATCTGCGTCTGCGAGATAGGACGTTCCTGTTACATTCAAAGCTCCAACAACATTTAATTTTTGTTGAGGAGTTGCTGTTCCAATTCCTACACTGCCTGATGTTTTTAATATTGTAAAAACATAATCATTTGCATAATGTTTATCTCTTATTTGGAAGTCATTAGAACCACCAAACATACCCGTTTGCCATACAATTGTATTATCAGAAGAATAATCTGTAGTTGTATTTCCCGATGAACTTTTATCTATCTGTATAGATGTTGTTCCACCACTATCATCTACAACCAAATTCGTCCCTGGACTACTTGTTCCAATTCCTACATTCTTACTCAAATCAGAAGGAAATAAATAACTTCCTGAAACATTCCAATTAGATTGATTGTAATTGTAATCATCATAAGAAGAAGATTGATTGTAAAGCCAATTACTCGCATTAATATTATTAACCCACAAATTTCCTGTCACATTTAAATCTCCTGCCACATCAACATCCACTGCAAAAAGTTTAGTTATTCTATTCACCAAACTTCCAAGATAATTAAAAAAACCATAATCCACGCCAGTAACATTATACTCAGTCATGTTCAAATTCATATCAACTTCAACCCCACTCAAGGTTACATTTTTTGCCCTGAAAGTATATGGCGTCCTCACAATTTTTGAAGCGTTTATCAAAGTCCCATCACGATAATAACACAAATAATATTCTTCTGAAAAATCCAAAGTCACATCAGGTAAATAATATGAAATTATTCCTCTTGTGTCTGTCGTCAAACTTGTAGAATTAGTATAAACAACATTACTGCAATCACTCGTCGTTGATATGTTAAACACAAAAGCAAAAGTTCCTGTGGTCACAGTTCCAGTAGTGCCAGTTGTCTGAATATTCAAGTGCAAATCCTGCGAAATCGCAGCCGACGAAACAGACACAGCCAACAAAACAATCAGCGTACAAAAAATTAAAACAGTTTTAGTCATTTCCCCCCCCCAGTAACATTTAAATATTCTTTACAATTAAAATTATTCATGGCAGAAGTAGTTATTAAAGTGGATATACCTTCAGAATTTAAAGAAGAATTTGAATTAGCTCTGGCTAAAGTTGTTAAGCAATTTGTAAAACAATTAAGATTATCCATAATCAATGAAATATCTGAGATTTCTGAAGATGACAAAAGAGAAGTAAGAAATTCTGTTGTTAAAGAAGTTGTCAATTCTATTGAAGAAACATCTAAAAAACTTGAGTCTGGTGAAATAAAACCAACGACCTTGAGCGAATTTAATAAATGGTGCGATTCTATATGAGGATAGACACCACATCTATCCAAGACACTCTTAAAAAACTCAAAAGAAAAGATTCTGTTTTGTTTAGAGCTGTTCAAAAAAAGATTAATCAAATTTCTCAACTTGATATTATCAGCATTAATCATCTCAAAAATCTTAGAGGAAACCTCAGCAAATATAAAAGAGTTCATGTTGGAAATTTTGTCCTCATGTTCAAGGTTGAAAAAAACATTATTATCTTCGACAAATTCGAGCATCATGATAAAGCTTACTGAATTATCCTCAATCACCACTTTTTTCATACTATAATAGGGAGATTTGCATTATATAAATTTTATCAAAAGCGAGGCACAAAATCTAATTCCTTTTCATATATAACATTTTTTTATATATTACTATATGGTTATATCTAACCATACAATTTTATCAAAAATCAAAATGAAAAACTTAAAAAGTGCTCTTGTTTTGGAAAATGTGAGAGAGCCTATAGCTCTATTTTGGATTCACAAGAATACGAAATACGTAGAAGTGAAAACTTCTGCAAGTCTGGAAGACTGAGCTATAGAAATACAGGAGCCTGTAGCTCAGTCTGGTCAGAGTACTGGTCTTATATGACAGTAATTCGCAAGAATTACCTTCTCATGGATGTTGGCGAATTTTTGATTTGCCTAGTCTAAGAGAGCCAGGGGTCCACGGTTCAAATCCGTGCAGGCTCATTTGTATAATATTTCGTAGAAATATTATTTTGATTTTGGATTTTCACCCTGTTAAATTCAAATAAGTTTTCATGCTAGGAACATGAGTCCATGATTAAGTTAAAAATTTCGCGAATTTTTGACTTGTAGAAATCTTTAGATTTTGACCCAATCCGTGCAGGCTCATTTTTTGGATTCTTTAGAATCCAACCGTGGACTTGTCCACTTCAAATCCCGAGCTTATTTGAACAGCGACAATCTTTATTTATTAATAACGACTTTTCAATGAGGGAGTTAGCAGGCTCATTTGTATAATATTTCGTAGAAATATTATTTTGATTTTGGATTTTCACCCTGTTAAATTCAAATAAGTTTTCATGCTAGGAGCATAAAATTGAAATATAATAATCAGATAGTTAAATTTATAAGGATAAAAACATTATTTTCGTCAAGGTATCAGGGAGTGCCTTGAATCTACTTATGTAGAATCCTGCAATGTGTTCCCTGTCGTTGTTTCGGCAACGCAGGATTTTTTTTAAAATGGAGAGAATTTCTATATACATTGATGGTGCTAATTTTTATCATAGTATGCGTACATTAAACAAGAAATATTCTGATTTCTATTTTGACTTTAAAAAATATATAAAAAAGATAACAAAAAATAATAAATTGATAGATGTTTATTACTTTAACGCGCCACTAAAACAGCAATACAATGCAAAAACTTATACAAAACAGCAACTTCAAATAAATCGTTTAAAAAAAGCAGGTTATAATGTAATTCTATGTAAAAGAAAAAAAATAATTGATAAAGATGGGAATGAAAGCCATAAAATAAAGGAAGATGATATTAGATTGGCACTACAAATGCAAAAAGATGCCTATAATAATAAATATGATATAGCTTATTTATTTAGTGGCGATGGAGATTTTGCCCCATTACCAGAGTATTTAAAAGAAAAATCTAAGAAAGTTAAAGTATTCTACTTTGATAAAACAGGTTCATTTTCTTTATTAAAAAGTTGTGGGTTCAATTGCGAAATAATTACAAAAAAAATTGTAAATAAATATTATTGCAGAGGGGCTTATTATGAATGGGAAAGAATAAAAGAAGAAAGAGAAAAATCTAAAGAACTTAAATAAAATTTTATAATTAATTTTTAACGCCAAATTCAAGAACTATCTTTTCATCTAAAAAATCAAAATTTATTAGGGGCAAATTTATTGGGATTAATTTAGAATAAACTTTATCTTTTGCAATGGCTTTTATTTCAATGCTAGTTTCAAGTTTAGTGACTGAAATATCATTTATTGATTTAATCTCTGGGACATCAATTTCATAAACAACTTTATCTGCAAATCTTCTTATTTTTGTTGAAGGTTCTTTTTTGGGCAAAACTGCAAGTTTTTTCAATTTTTCTTTGGAGAATTGTTTTAATGAAATATTTTTAACAGGTATTTTTATTTTCTGTTGCTGAACTTGTGGAGATTGATTTCCCAAATTTACTTTTTTTCCGTTTATAAATAATTGAAAATTTGATTTGTTCATTGGTCTTGTTTCTTCTTTTTTAATTTCTTTGTGTATTTCATTTTCTAACATTTTTATGGCACTTCCCAAAAATTTGTTCATCATTTTTCCACCAATCCCTCCAAACATGGATTCAGAAAATTTATCAGGTTCATCAAAAGAATCTTCTTTACCAAGCAATCCAAAATTTTCTTTTTGGAAATTTTTCCCAATTAAATTTCCGCAATTAGGACAGAATTCATATTTTTCATTTACTTTATTTCCACATTTCTTGCATTCTTTTTTCTTAAACATAATTAACTCTATTAAATTTTGTTTAAATAGTTTTTGGGATTACTTAGAATATATGTATTTTTTAATTGACATTATTTCATGAGCTTCTTCACGAAGTATTTGCTTCCCATGTTTGAATATAATGTTTTTGAGTGCTTTTGAACTATCAAATCTTCCTGTTTTTTTTATTTCTTTTACTTTTGTGAGTCCAAAAAATACAACAATCATTCTTGCTACGCTTCCTATTATGAAAATTATGAAAATTGATTCTACCAAACTTGTTGTTAAATATTTGATAAGTATTGCACCCAAACCTGCACCAAAGAAAACCCCAAACCCGATTAACATATTATAATAAGAAATTGCAAGTCCTCTTTTTTGAGGTGTAACATTATCATATATGAAATTTCCTGATGCGAGATTGAATCCTGCCCAAGAGACTCCGCTAACAAATGAAGGAATTAATATTAAATAAATTGGAGAAGGGGATAAAACCCATAAGATAGGAATCATTGGAATTAAAACGCAAGTTATTCCCATAACCCTGTAATTGCCATATCTATCTGCAAACTTTCCCCAAAGTTGTAATACAAGTATAGAAAATACTGCTCCTGCCAAAATAACTATCATAAAAGTAGAGTAACTAAATTTTAAATTTCTTAACAAATGTATGGCTAATAATGGGGAAGAGATAGCAGTAGTAAAACCTAAACATGCCCGAAAGATTGTAAATCTCCCAAAATTATTTTTAGGTGCTTGTTTAAGGAAAGCCCAAATAGAAAAATAATCACTTTTTACAAGTTTAATTTTTGGTTCATATTGTTGTTTGAAAGCTGTCCATGATATTAATCTTGCTATAAGTGCCAAGGAAAATAATATTATAAATCCAAACATAGTCCAATCATTCCCCTTGAAATAACTTAAGAAGAAAGCAGCAGAAATAGCTAGTACCATTGAAACAAATCCATTAATCAGATTTCTTTTTGAGAACCATCTTCCACGATAATTTTCATCAACTATATCCCCCATCCATGAAAACCATGCAGGATTGCCCATATTTGCGAGGATAATATAAATAGAAAAAGAAATTAAAAAGAAAAGAGGCAGAACATCAATTAAAATTCCATTGTAAAACAAAATTGCTATTGTGATTAAAGGGAGCCACATTAATGCTTCTAAAAAAACTGATATGAGAATTATTTTTTTCCTTGAATGTTTTTCAATTAATCTTGAACTAAAGAATTGTGTTAAAGAGCCTAAAAGTCCTGATATAGAACCTAAAAAAGCTATCAAAGAATTACTCATATTGATTGCAATTGCAAATGGAGAAATATAATAATCTCCAAATGATACTTTTGCCGAGTTAAAGATACCTTGTTTAATGCTCTTTCTTCTTGCTTGATGTTTTAGTTCTCTTACTTTTGGGGAATCTTCTTTTTTTTTCACCATCTTTATTTTAAAAAGGAATTCTGATTAATAAATGTTATTAGATGGTTAAATTTTTATATGCTTTTGCTGTGTATTTCTGATGGCAAAAAAATTTTATATTACGACGGCGATTGATTATGTAAATGCAAAACCCCATATCGGGCATGCATTTGAAAAAGTGTTAGCTGATGCTTTAATCCGATGGAATAAAATCAAAGGGAAAAAAACATGGTTTTTAACAGGGACAGATGAAAATGCACAAAAAAATGTTTATGCTGCAAAAAAGGCCAAAATATCAACACAAAAATTTGTAGATAAAAATTCCCAGATTTTTGTTGAACTATGCAAGGAATTAAATGTGGATTATGACAGATTTATCAGAACAACTGAAGAAGCACACAAGAAAAAAGCTCAGGAAATTTTTAAAAAAGTTTATGATAAAGGAGAAATTTACAAAGGGCGTTATGAAGGGAATTATTGTACTGGATGCGAGGCTTTTATTACTGAAAGAGAATTAGTAAATGGAAAGTGCCCAGAGCATGAAAAAGAGCCAGAGTGGATGTCAGAAGATGCGTATTTTTTTAAATTAAGTAAATATCAAAAAAAGTTAATTTCATTTGTAAAAAATTATATAGTTCCTGATTCAAGGAAAAATGAAATACTCTCAAGATTAAAAAAAGAAAAATTAAGGGATTTATGTGTTTCAAGATTAAACTTAGACTGGGGAATTGATTCTCCAATTGATTCAAAATTTAAGATTTATGTGTGGTTTGATGCTTTAATTAATTATATTTCTGGTGCTAATGGAAATTGGCCAGCAGATGTTCATATAGTCGGAAAAGGAATTAACTGGTTTCATTCTGTAATCTGGCCAGCAATATTAATGTCTGCAGGTTATGAATTGCCAGACAAACTTCTTGTTCATGGTTACCTTAATATAAAAGGAAAAAAAATAAGCAAAACTCTTGGAAATGTTATTGACCCAATAGAGTTAATTAAAAAATATGGTTCAGATTCTTTAAGATATTCTTTATGTAAATGCTCAGTATTAGAAGATTCAGATTTTTCCGAAGCAGTTTTAATTAATAGACATAACAATGAGCTTGCAGATAAGTTAGGAAATTTGGTTTCCCGTGTTTCTACTTTAGCTGAAAAATATGGCATTGAAAAAACTGAAAATAAATTATTAAAAAAGCTGAATGTTAAAAAAATTGAAAAGCTTTTTGAAAATTATGAATTAGATAAAGTTTTACATGAGGTTTTCGCTTTTATTGATATTTGCAATGAATATGTTCAAAATAAAAAGCCTTGGGAAACAAAAGATAAGAAAGTTCTTTATGAATTAAAGGAAAGTATTTTGAAAATTGCTG
>JAGLQB010000025.1 GCA_023137045.1 Candidatus Pacearchaeota archaeon | reverse complement strand
TTAATGGTAGAACGTGTGGTTGTGGCGAGTGATTTCGCGAAACTTCCGATTGCCCCTGATCTTGAGCGAGGTCAGAAGGAGTTTACGGATTTTGCGTTATGTGGAATCACTAGCAAAATCCGCAAGACGAGAGTTCGATTCTCTCCTCCCACCCTCATAAAAAAGGAGTAAAAAATGATAAAAAAACAAATAAAAAATATAATTTTTGTCTGTAAATATAATGCCTTTAGGAGTAAAGTAGCAGAAATTTATTTCAATCAGATAAATAAGAACAAAGAAATCAAAGCTGTAAGCAGAGGATTTATTTCTGGAGGAACAGCAGACAAAATGCAAAAAAAAGTAGCTGAAAGATTAGGCGTGAAAATTAAAGGAAAATTTAATTCTGTTGATTTAAAAGAAATGATAAAAACTGATTTGATTATTGTTGTTGCAAATGATATTCCAAAGATTATGTTTAATTACTGGCTTAAACCCCTCCAAAGAAAGGCATTTGCCTGGAAAATCCAAGACGAACAAAAAAAGAACGAAAAAAATATTGAAAAAATTGTTAAAGATATAAAGAAAAAAGTTGAAACATTAGTAAAAAAATTAGGAGCTGAACAAAAATGAAAACAGATTTAGTAAAAGGATTTAAGGATTATCTTGGGGAAGAAGCCAACAAGAAAGTAGAAATTAAAAAAATTTTAAGAAGCATTTTTGAAAGATTTGGATTTGAACCAGTTGAAACCCCCATAATAGAATATGAAGAATTTGTTAAAGGAGAAAATGATAAAGATGGAGCAGTTTCAGATATTTTTAAGTTAAAAGATAAAGGGAAAAGAAATCTTGCCTTAAGATATGAATTGACTTTTCCCTTGAAAAGAATTATGAAAAACCAAAAACTTCCTTACAAAACTTACAGGATTGGCGAAGTTTTTAGAGATGAACCAGTTTCAGGTAATCGGGTCAGACAATTTACATCCTGTGATGCAGATATTATGGGGATTCAAAATATTAAAGAAGAAGCAGAAATTTTTTCTTTGGTTAAAACAATTATGGAAAACCTTAATATTAAATTTACAATTTATGTCAATAATAGAAAACTCTTGAATGAGATACTTAATGAACAAAAAATTAAGAAGAGTGGAGAAGTTTTGAAGATTTTAGATAAATTAGATAAAAAATCAGAGAAAGAAGTGAAAGGTGAACTAAAAAAATATGGGGCAGAAAAAATAATTAATATTCTACAAAAACCAGAAACTTATTTTAAAAAATATCAATCTTACAAAGAAATTGAAGAATTAAAAAAATATTGCAAGTATTATGGAGTCAAAATAAAATTTCTCCCAAATCTAACAAGAGGTCTCAGTTATTATGACGGAACAATTTTTGAAGTCAAATCCAGCATCAAAGAAACTATCTTGGGAGGAGGGTCATATACATTCAATAATGCCAGGTCAATTGGTTTTGGAGTGGGCGTTGAAAGATTATCTGCTGTTTCAAATATATCAAATAAAAAAGAAGAAACTTTGGTAATAAGTCTTAATCAAGATAAAGATGCCATAAAATTAGTGGAAAAATTGAGGGAGCAGGGAAAAAATGCAAGTATATTTTACGGAAAACCGAGCAAGGCACTAGAATATGCAAACTCAAAAAAGATTGGTAAAGTTATTTTTGTCGGGAAGAAAGAAATTGAAACAGGGAAGTTTAAAGTGAAAGATATGGAAACAGGGAATGAAAGTGTTTTGATAGGATAAAAAATTATTTATATTTTAAAAAAATGGAAAAATTTAAAGGGACATTAGAAGCATTTTGGGAAACAGGTACAGAAGGTGTTTGGTGGATGCTTTATGATTATGATGATAAGGGATATAATTCATTACATACCTTAGATAAAGGAGATTATTTGAAAGTTTATCAAAATAAAGATAAAAAGAAAATCCATTGGGAAGGCAAGATTTGTGAAGACCGAGAAATTAATTTAGAAAAAATATCTGGAGGTTATCCTTATCCAAGACAAGTAATTAGTAATTATTATGTTCATTGGTTACAAAAAGAGTGTGACTCAAAGTTTTGGGCAGATATGTTTTTTAATGAGATGCATGCAGAACTGGAAAAGAAAAAATAATCTAAACTATCTTAACTTCCCCTCTCCTACCTAAATTTTATAAACCCAGATCTTAATTAATTTTTATGGTTAAAAGTCCATTAAAGCCAAAAGCATCAAGAAAAAAGTGTTTTGGAACAAAAGAATGGTCTGAGAATTCTGGGATTTGCAATAGATGTGAATCAAAGGAAGCTTGTAAAAAACTCTCCTCTAAACCTAAATCTTAACTCCCCTACTCTAAATTCACGCAATCTTAACTTCCCTTCTCCATGTATATTCTCCTTCCTTAAAATCCTTAAAACTCTTAACTTCTAATGGTTTTTTAAATAAAGGACAATCAAGAACAAATGTTTCAAATTCTCCACCTTCACCTGCAAGATGAATTTGGTACTCTCTATTTAATTTCCTGGCTTCTTCTATAAATGTTTTATTAATTTCTCGCCCTAACCAAGATTTATTTAATGGAAAAGCAGCAACTCCCACAATAATCACTTTAAATTTAGCGTTAATTAAATCATTCAAGTATTCAAGTTCATCTTTATTCCATAGTGGATTAAAACATTCTAAATTTAACTCGTCGCATATTTTTTGAATTCTTGATGCCTGATAAACAGATTTAATTGCACCTGTAATAATTACCTCAATGCCAAATTTATCCTTAGCTTTTTTTATTGCTTTTTCTAAATCTTTTAATTCTTCTTCTTTCTTCCCCTTTGTTTTTTGAACAATCAGGGGAATTTCCATTGCCTTTGCTTGTTGTTTTGTTCTTTTTATCGATGGAGTATGAAACATATAACTCTCTTTATTTTGAGAATAAATAGAAATAAGACAAGCTAATTCATATCCTTTTTGTTTTGCTAAATAAGCAGCCATACATGAATCCTTGCCTCCACTAAATAAAACAGCGCATTTTTTCATTATATCTCGCCTAAAGGATTTACAAAATCCTGATTTATTTCTTTAAGTCGCTTTTTCTTTTCATCATCTAATTCTTCTATTTTTTCGTCCACATCTTTTTTTAAATCTTCAAAAGGGTCAGGATTATGTTTAAGATAAACTTCCTTGAGCCAAATGTAAATTTCTTCAAAATGATTTTCTTGTTCAAGCCAAATTTTCTTTTGGCTATCTAAATGTAATAATGGTAAAAATGCGATTATTCTTTCTTCTTTATCTTTCCCGATAAGTTCTGTAAAAGGGATTTTTTTCTTTCCGGGATTTTTTTCAAAATGAGAAAACAAATCTTGGTAAATTCCTTTTATTTTATCTTTAATGCTAAATGTTTTTTTAGGCATTGAAAAAGAAGTCTCCCTAATTGCATTTGAGTTAAGTATTTCTTTTTTAATTCTGCGATTTTCTGTGATAATTGCTTTATTTAAAGATTCCATCAATTCATTTAATGTAACTTTCTTAAATCTTGGCAAGGGCGTTCTTGGAATTAATTCAGGTATTTCTTCATCAAGTTCTATTCTTTCAAAAATTTGTTTTTTCGTTTCTTTTTTTCCGAAAAGAATTTCATCTATACTTTTAATATATTTATCAAGCAAGATTTCTGATTTAATCCTTAGGAGAAGTGACGCAGCCAAAAGAACTTTTCCAGACATAAAAAAGTTAGCATCCTCAAATTTTTGAATTTTTTCTAAAAATTTGTCTGTTAGTATGATTATATTTACATCCCAAGGATTTAATTGTTCTGTATTTATTAAATCGTAAATAATTTCCTGCCAACCAAGTTCCCTATTAAACAACAAATCATGAATTTGATTTTGTTTCACATTATTCTTGCTTTGAACTCCCTCTTTTTCCATATATTTAGAAAGAATTGGGTTTTATAAAATATGTCACAAATAAAATCTCTTGTGTAGTGCCTAATAATGATAAGTGTAGTGCCTAAGTTTTTAAAAATAAATTTATTTGAAATATTTTATTTACTATTTTATCATTATTACTTCACGTCATTCTTTAAGAGTAACAGAACCGAAAGATTTATATAGAAGTATATGCTTTAATTTCTATCACCTCTTTTTACCCAGGAGGGGCGTCAGGTCAAACTATTTTAGAGGCTTGAAAACTCTCCTCGGGTTTTATGATTTTAAATACTTGTTTTCCATAAAAGTTTTTGGAATAATTTTCAATCCCATTTCTAAATGTTGATCTGTAATATAAAAAATTTGTTTAACATTTTTAAAAGGAATTTCTTCAGCATATAAAAAAGAAGTTGGATATTCGAGGTCTCTTATCAATTTTAAATTTCCAACATCAATTTCTAAGATTACAATATCATTAAATTTTTTTTTATTAAATGATTCATGTATTGCTTTAAACCAATATGGGCTTTTACTTAAATAAACTCCTTTAGGGTATTTTTTAAAATTTAGAATGTTTATCCAATCCCACAATGGACGCTTTGGTTTTAAACAACCTTCCTTTTGAATTTTCATTAATTTTTTCTTTGTTGTAATATGGTATAATGTTTCCATATGTTTTAATTTATTTTATTATTTATTAAATTATTGTGTTCTAGTTTATGATAAACTTTTTTAAAGAATTTTGAAATTATACACAACAATATTTAATAAAGCCATTTCTGTCTAAAATATATGGAAAATTTAGTGGGCGAATTTGCAAAATTTGTAGTAAACGTCTCTCCTCATGAGACTTTAGCAGGCATATTGAGAAATAAATTAAATGAACAACAAAAAGTAAAAAGAAAGAATTATTTTGGGGTTGTAGATATATGCAACCCTCTTAAAACTTACTTTAAATTGACTTATCCAAAAAAGTTTAAAGATTCGGTTGAAACTAAAAAAAGATTCTCTATTGGAAATAGACAGCATAAAATAACTGAAAAGAAAATTGAACAAGTAGAAGGTTTTATTGATAAAGAGATTATTTTAGATGGGGAGCTAATTGGTATTGCATTAAAAGGTAGAGTCGATGCCAAAGTCAAAAAATCATTATGGGAAATAAAATCTAAAGAAGAATTGCCTAAAAACAAAGAGGAATTAGTAAACAAATATCCGCAAGATTTAGAACAATTATCTTTCTATTCTATATTAGATCCAGAGAAACCTGAAGTTAATTATATCATTTTTACTAATCAGACAGGTCCAGAAAAATACAAGGCATTTAAAATTAAGATATTAGATTTTGGCAAAATAAAAAATCTTGCCCTCAACCGTATTAAAAAATTAAACGAATGGTTAGATGGAAAAGTACCTGATGATTCTTTAAGATGTAGATATTGTTATGACGATTGTATATTCAAAGCTAATGACATTTGTTCTCAACATGAAAATGAAATTCTTCCTTGCGAAGTTGAAAGATTTGTTGAAATCGGAGAAGCTCCAGAAATAGAAAAAATCTTGGAGGAAATAAAATTTTATAATATTGAAGAAGAATTAATTAAATATTCAATTTTTAATTTAATTATGCCAAGGAAAGCATTTCATAAGGAAAATGAAGATATAGAGGATAAAGATTATGATAGCTCAGAAAGACAGCTAAATAAACAATTAATTCAGAATTTAGTCTATAAATCAAATTATAGGATATCTTTTGAGGATTTTAAAAAGTTGGAAGATTCAAAGAAAATAAAAGAAATTTATCAAAATAAAAATTCATTTATTAAGTTTACTTCAAATGGCAAAGAAATGATTTTTCCGATTTTAATACATATAAGCGATAGCATATATCCTCCTTCTTTAAACAAAGTCTATGATTACAAAAAAGGAGAATTAGGAATTCATTGTTTTAATAATGGATTTAATAAAGGGTATCTTATATCATTTTTTCCTAAACAAAACAATGAATTAAGAGTTTTTGAAATAAGTTATAATTTCAATAGGGAAGCAATAAAACCCTTAAAAAATGTAGTAGAAATATTAAAAGCAAAGGATAAAGAAAAAGTTAAGGAACTTCCAAAATGTCCAGATTTTATTCATAGAAATGAATGTGTGTATAAATGCGTGTGCCCAAAAGATTAGAGAATTTAAAAAAGGGGTTTTCCTTAATCACTCTTCGGATTTTATAATCTTAAAATTATTCTTTAGTTTCTTCCACCTTATCTTTTTTTGTTTCAAACTCACTATAATGGCACTTTCCACAATAAACTCTTCCTTGGGAATTCATTAAAAAAACTCCTGGTCCACATCTTGGACAAAATCTTTCTCTTATAATTTTATCACCCTCAATTTTATATTTAGTATATTTCTTGCTAGTTGGTTTATTTTTATGAGGCTTTTTTCCTTTTTTAATTATTTTTTTTGGCATTTTATTTATTCGCTAGATTAAGCTGGACTTTTTTGTTCTTTTTTTGATTTAGATTCTACCATTTCTTTATCTTTTTTTGAAGGATAAATATTTGCATTAATCGTAAATATTTTTGAACCGAATTTTCCCAAAATATTTTTTATTTTTATATTTTCAACTTCTGTTGAAAATTTTTCAGAAATTAATTTTTCTACATCTTTATGGGTTGGAGTAATTTCTGACCCCAAATTTATTTTAATCTCTTTTCGGTTAAATAAAAGATTTTCTTTTTGTTCTATTTTAATATTTTCCATTTTAAGTTTTAATTGCGAAATTTCCTTTTCCAGTTATATTTAATTTCTTGGCAATTTCAGATTTTTCATCATTTGAGACAAAAATTCTTCCCTTAAAATTATCTGTTGATTCCTTAGAACCACATTTAGGACATTTGTTTCCTTCGTCATATATTTTTTTACAAATTTTACATGCCTTCTGTTTCATTTGAATTCCTCCCAAATGGAATGGAATGAAAATTTTTTATTTACTTTTTGTTTCATTTTCTAATTATTTTTTACCTTTTTTTGGTTTTTCTTCTGTTTTTATAGCCTTTTGTGCTTCTTTTTGTTTTTTTATTTTATCTTCTTTAATCCATTCTAACTTACCAAGTCCTGGTTGTCTCATAGTCAATCCTATTTTTGGTTCATTTCCTCTATGACTAATTGCCACAATTCTAGCCAAACATAAATCTTTTGATTTTAAACTTCTTTTACTTGTTTTTCCAAGTAATGAATTTGCTTTACTAAAACTCACATAATCGTCCATTGTTTGACTGATGTGAATCATCCCTCTCATTGACCCTAAATCTATAAATGCTCCAAAACTTGTGATTTCAGAAATTGTTCCATATACAAGCTCTTGCAATTCTGGCTTCCAGGTAAGCAATTTAAATTTTGAATTATAATACGCTGCTCCGTCGCCAGGAATAATAACTCCTTCTTCAATTTTTGAAACTTCGAGAACTGCGATAACTCTTCCTAACACTTTATCATAATAATCTGCATAAGTTTCTCTAAGCTGTTTATCAACAGCTTCAGCAGTAGGCAAACCAAACAGTTTGGGGTCTACTCTTATATGATCTTCAACTTCTGTTAAATAAAACATTTTAATCTTGAAATTAAAATAGTAAATGGTTTTTAAAGGTTTTTATAGGATATTAGACAATTTCTAATTTTTTCTTTTGCCTAATCACTAGCTTAGAATTCTGTATGCTGTCTTTTAATTCTTTATCTAATGTGGCCACAATAACTTTCGGATTTTTCTTAGCAAAACGTTTTATCCCTTTATCCACATCCTGTAACCCTAAATCAATTTTTTTAAAAGAATTCTGCTTTAATAATGCTAAAGATAGCCTTGCGTCTTCCCTAAAATGAAGTTTCTTTTTTGAATTTGCAATCATTTCTATTTCAGTTATCACTTGTTTGGGAATTAAAATCTGTGCGCCCATTAATTGAAGATTTTCGAAAAAATCTATTTTTTGTTTTACACAAGTAGTGATAAAATTTGTGTCTAATAAAATCTGATTCATATTTTGATTAACAAAAGATAATATAAAAACTTAACATTTATTAATGAATTTTCCCATATTTGTTTAATAAAAAAAGATGAAAGAAAAAGAACATATATTGGGGATTTTTCAAAAAACAAAAGAAGCGATAGATGAAGAAAACTCTATTGTGGTAAAAAATCTTAGTAACCAAACAATAAACACTGCTTCCTTAACTCATGATCCCGATAATATTATGGTAGCAGTAATTATTTATTCTTTAAGTAAAATTCTTGAAAGAGAAGATTACAAAAAACTTCCAGGGTGGAATAATTTTTACAAGACTTATATGAGTTCTATAGACAAAATAATTCTTGCTCTCAAAAAAAATGATGAACAAACTGTGCGAAGTAATTTAGAGTTAATTAGAAATGCTATGGGAAAAGTATCTGGAAAATTAAAAATTTATTTGCAAGACGTTTTTAGAAAAGCCAAAATTAACAAAGCTTCAAAAATTTATGAACATGGAATTTCAATGGAAAAAACTGCGAAGCTTCTGGGCATTACTATGTGGGAACTTGCTTCTTACTCTGGGCAAAAAGAAACTCAGGATGTATCATTAACCAAAACTTTAGATATTAATTCAAGAATTAAACTTGCAGAGGAAATGTTCAATGAATGAGAAAGTAATAATCTTTGACGCAAGTACATTAATCACTCTTGCTATGAATGGGATGTTTGAAGAAACAAGAGAACTAAAAAAAATTTTCAGAGGAAAGTTCATAATTACTAAAGAAGTAAAAAAGGAAATAATAGATAAACCAATTACAATAAATAGGTTTAAACTTGAAGCGTTAAAGCTCAAACAATTATTAGATGAAAAGATTTTAGAAATGCCTTTAGTTATTGGGGTTCGTGACGAAGAAATCTCGAAAAAAACAGCAGAAATTTTAGAAGTAGCTAATAATACTTTTCAGGGAAATAATAAAAGCATCCACTTAATTGACCTTGGAGAAGCTTCTTGTTTGACATTAAGTAAAATACTTACTGAAAAAGGAATAAAAAATGTTATTGCTATGGACGAGAGGACAACAAGGATGCTTGGGGAAAATCCAGAAGGTTTGAAAAAGTTTTTGCAAAAACGATTACACACCAAAATAAGTTTCAAAAAAGAAAATTTAAAATTATTCAAAGAATTCAAAGTTATTCGGTCTTCTGAACTAGTTTATATTGCCTACAAAAAAGGTTTAGTAAAATTAAAAAATGGTTTTATATTAGATGCTTTACTTTATGCTGTTAAGTTTAAAGGCTGTGCGATTTCTGAGGATGAAATTAATGGAATAAAAAAATTAAAGTAATCGCAAAATCAATATAATTTATATCTCGAAAGAATTAAAAATCACTTGTTTCTTATATTTTTAAGGGTGCATAGTTTAATGGTAAAACAGGCGGCTCCAGACCGCCAGCTGGGGGTTCGATTCCCTCTGTGCCCATTTATCTGCCACAAAACCTTTAAAAACCTAAAATGGGCTCCTTATATTAGGTCTTGGGCAATGTCTCAACAGGCTTGTCTCAAGAGATTTCTTGATAAAATGAAAACTTTTGAAGAACTTAAAATAAGCAAAGAAATATTAGATGTCTTATATGAATCTAGGATTAAAATTCCAACCGAAATTCAAGAGAAGACAATTCCCTTAGCTTTAGCTGGAAGAGATATTATTGGGGCTTCTGCTACTGGAAGTGGAAAAACCCTTGCATTTGCATCCCCAATCCTTGAAAATTTAAAACAAAATGGATATATTCAAGCATTAATTCTGACACCAACAAGAGAATTAGCTGAACAAGTTGCAAGTTCTATTAAAAAATTTTCAAAAAATAAATCTCTGAATATTTCGTCTGTTTATGGGGGGGTAAACATTGAGCCACAAATAAGAAACATTGCCAGAGCAGATGTTATTGTTGGCACTCCAGGGAGAATACTCGACCATCTTCAGAGAGGCACATTAAGATTACATGAAGTTAAAATTCTTGTTTTGGATGAAGTTGATAGAATGTTTGATATGGGATTTCACCAAGATGTTGAAAGAATTATAAAACAATGCCCAGAAAAAAGACAGACTATGTTGTTTTCCGCAACAATTTCTGCAGACATGGATTATTTAGCCAAAAAATATACAAAGGATGCAGAAGAAATTTCAGTTGAATCTTATATAGATCATTCTAAATTAAAACAAATTTATTAT